>JACRJA010000055.1 GCA_016235745.1 Rhodocyclales bacterium
CCACCCCTTCCTGGATGCGCGCCCCGCCCGAGTCGTTCAGGCCGATCACCGGGGCGCCCACCTTCATCGCCTGGTCCATGATCTTGCAGATCTTCTCGGGGTCGTTCTTCTCGTCGCGGAAGATGATCTCGACCGCCCCTTTCGGCCCCATGACGGCGATCTCGGCGGTGGGCCAGGCGAAGTTGACGTCGCCGCGCAGGTGCTTGGAGGCCATCACGTCGTAGGCCCCGCCGTAGGCCTTGCGGGTGATGACGGTGATCTTGGGCACCGTGGCCTCCGCATAGGCGTAGAGAAGCTTGGCGCCGTGCTTGATGATGCCGCCGTATTCCTGGGCCGTTCCGGGCAGGAAGCCGGGCACGTCGACGAAGGTGACGATGGGGATGTTGAAGGCGTCGCAGAAGCGCACGAAGCGCGCCGCCTTGATCGAGGACTTGATGTCGAGGCAGCCAGCGAGCACCATAGGCTGGTTGGCCACGAAGCCCACGGTTTTTCCTTCCATGCGCCCGAAGCCGACGACGATGTTCTTGGCGTAGTCGGGCTGGACCTCGAAGAAGTCGCCCTCGTCGACCACCTTGAGGATGAGCTCCTTGATGTCGTAAGGCTGGTTGGGGTTGTCGGGCACGAGGGTGTCGAGCGAGGGTTCCATGCGCTCGGCCGTGTCGCTGGTGGGGCGCACCGGCGGTTTCTCGCGGTTGTTGAGCGGCAGGAAGTCGAAGAAGCGGCGCAGCTGCAGGAGCGCCTCGATGTCGTTCTCGAAGGCCGCATCGGCCACGCCCGAGCGCGTGGTGTGGGTGACCGCCCCGCCGAGCTCCTCGGCCGTGACCTCCTCGTGCGTGACGGTTTTCACCACCTCCGGGCCGGTGACGAACATGTAGGAGGTGTCCTTCACCATGAAGATGAAGTCGGTCATGGCGGGCGAATAGACCGCGCCGCCCGCGCACGGACCCATGATCATGGAGATCTGCGGGATCACGCCGGAGGCGAGCACGTTCCTCTGAAACACCTCGGCGTAACCGCCCAGCGAGGCCACCCCTTCCTGGATGCGCGCCCCGCCCGAGTCGTTCAGGCCGATCACCGGGGCGCCCACCTTCATCGCCTGGTCCATGATCTTGCAGATCTTCTCGGCGTGCGCCTCCGACAGCGAGCCGCCGAAGACGGTGAAGTCCTGGCTGAAGACGAAGACGAGCCGGCCGTTGATGGTGCCGTAGCCGGTGACCACGCCGTCGCCGGGGACGTGCTCCTGCTCCATCCCGAAGTCGGTGCAGCGGTGCTCCTTGAACATGTCCCACTCTTCGAAACTGCCCTCGTCGAGCAGCACCTCGATGCGCTCGCGCGCGGAGAGCTTGCCCTTGGCGTGCTGGGCGTCGATGCGCCGCTGCCCGCCGCCCAGGCGGGCCCGGGCGCGTTGTTCTTCCAACCGACGGATGATGTCCTGCATGGTTTGTCCTCACTGACTGATGGTCTGGCTCGCATCGAGCAGGCGCCGCGCCGCGACCACCGGCGCGAGCCGCCCGCTTTCCACGTCCCGTTCGATCGCCGGCAGCATCGTGCGCACGGCGGGGTGCTGGCGGAAACGGCGCTTGAGTTCGGCGTCGATCCGTTCCCACATCCAGGCGAGCGCCTGATGGCGGCGTTTGGCGGCAAGTGCGCCGTTTTTCTGCATCGTGTCGCGAAAGGCGAGCACCGTCTCCCAGAAGCGATCGAGCCCCTCGCCCTTGAGCGCCGAGACGAGCAGCACCGGCACGCGCCAGTCGGGGTGCGGCGGGCGCAGCATGTGCAGCGCCGTCTCGAGCTGGGCCTTGGCCCGCATGGCCGCCGCCGGGTCGGCGTCGGCCTTGTTGATGACGATGAGGTCGGCGAGCTCCATGATCCCCTTCTTGATGCCCTGGAGATCGTCGCCGGCGTTGGGCAGCTGCAGCAGCACGAACAGGTCGGTCATGTTGGCCACCGCCGTCTCCGACTGCCCCACCCCCACGGTCTCGACGATGACGACGTCGAACCCGGCCGCCTCGCACACCAGCAGCGTCTCGCGCGTCTTCTCGGCCACGCCCCCCAGGCTGCCCGCCGAGGGGCTGGGGCGGATGAAGGCGCGCGGATCGCGGCTCAGGCGCTCCATGCGCGTCTTGTCGCCGAGGATGGAGCCGCCCGAGACGCTGGAAGAGGGATCGACGGCGAGCACGGCCACCCGATGCCCGCGCTCGACGAGGTCGAGGCCCAGCGCCTCGATGAAGGTGGATTTGCCCACCCCCGGCACGCCCGAGATGCCCAGGCGCAGCGCCCCGCCCGTGTGCGGCAGCAGCGCCTGCAGCACCGCCTCGGCCCGGCGCTGGTGATCGGGCCGGCTCGATTCGATCAGGGTGATCGCTTTGGCGAGCGGCCGCAGCGCGCGCGCGAGCACCCCGTCGACGAGGGTGCGATCCTCCGCGCTCAGCACGAGCGGCGATGCGCCAGCGGCTTGCACCGACGCCGTTTCCTGCAGCGTCACGGCCTCAGCCCTTGCCACGGGCGGCGCGGATCGCCGCGAGCACCTGGCGCGCCGCCTCAGGGATGGGCGTGCCTGGCCCGAAAATGCCCTTAGCGCCGACGGCGTAGAGGAAATCGTAATCCTGCTGCGGGATCACGCCGCCGACGAAGACGATGATGTCCTCGGCCCCCAGACGCTTGAGCTCGTCGATGAGCGCCGGCACCAGGGTTTTGTGGCCGGCGGCGAGCGTCGATACCCCCACGGCGTGCACGTCGTTCTCCACCGCGTGGCGCGCCGCCTCTTCGGGCGTCTGGAACATGGGGCCGATGTCGATATCGAATCCGAGGTCGGCGAAGGCAGAGGCGACCACCTTGGCGCCGCGGTCGTGCCCGTCCTGGCCGAGCTTGGCGATCATGATGCGCGGGCGACGCCCCTCTTCCTCGATGAAGCGTTCGATCTCGTCCTTGAGCATGCGCCACTCCTCGCGCCCCTCGACGACGGCGCCGTAGACGCCGGTCACCGTCTGCGGGTTGGCCTGATAGCGACCCCAGACTTTTTCCAGGGCATCGGACACTTCTCCCACGGTGGCGCGGGCGCGCACCGCCTCGATCGCGAGCGCGAGCAGATTCCCCTCGCCGGTCTGGGCACAGCGGGTGAGCGCCTCCAGCGCCTGCTGCACGCGCACGGGGTCGCGCTCGGCGCGCAGCTTCTTCAGCCGCTCGATCTGCTTCTCGCGTACGGCGCGGTTGTCGATCTCCAGCACCTCGATGGGGTGATCTTCCTTCTCCAGACGGTACTTGTTCACGCCCACGATCACGTCGAGCCCGGCGTCGATGCGCGCCTGTTTCTCGGCGGCGCACTCCTCGATCTTCAGCTTCGCCCAGCCGGATTCGACCGCCTTGGTCATACCGCCCATCGCCTCGACTTCCTCGATGAGGGACCAGGCCTTGTCGATCATCTCCTGCGTGAGCGTCTCCATCATGTAGGAGCCGGCCCAGGGGTCGATGACGTTGGCAATGTGCGTCTCTTCCTGCAAGATGAGCTGCGTGTTGCGGGCAATGCGGGCCGAGAACTCGGTGGGCAGAGCGATCGCCTCATCGAGGGCGTTGGTGTGCAGCGACTGCGTGCCGCCGAAGACCGCGGCCATGGCCTCGATCGTGGTGCGGATGATGTTGTTGTAGGGATCCTGGGCGGTGAGCGACCAGCCGGAGGTCTGGCAGTGGGTGCGCAGCATCATCGAGCGCGGATTCTTGGCGCCGAACTCCTTCATGATGCGCCACCACAGGTAGCGCGCCGCGCGCAGCTTGGCGATCTCGAGGTAGAAGTTCATGCCAATGGCGAAGAAGAACGACAGCCGCCCGGCGAACTTGTCGATGTCCAGGCCGCGCTTCATGGCGGTGCGCACGTATTCCATGCCGTCGGCCAGGGTGAAGGCGAGCTCGAGCGCCTGCGTGGCCCCCGCTTCCTGGATGTGGTAGCCCGAGATCGAGATGGAGTTGAACTTGGGCATGTGCTCGGCCGTGTAGGCGATGATGTCGGCGACGATGCGCATCGACGGCTCGGGCGGGTAGATATAGGTGTTGCGCACCATGAATTCTTTGAGGATGTCGTTCTGGATTGTGCCCGAGAGCTGATCCTGCCGCACCCCCTGCTCCTCGGCGGCCACGACGTAGCCGGCGAGCACCGGCAGCACCGCTCCGTTCATGGTCATCGACACCGAGACCTTGTCGAGCGGGATGCCGTCGAAGAGGATCTTCATGTCCTCGACCGAGTCGATCGCCACGCCCGCCTTGCCGACGTCGCCGATCACCCGCGGATTGTCGGAATCGTAGCCGCGGTGCGTGGCCAGATCGAAGGCCACCGAAATGCCCTGCCCGCCGCCGGCGAGCGTCTTCTTGTAGAAAGCGTTGGATTCCTCGGCGGTGGAAAAGCCCGCGTACTGGCGGATGGTCCAGGGTTTGACCGTGTACATCGTCGGCTGCGGCCCGCGGATGAAGGGCTCGAACCCGGGCAGCGTGTCGGCGTGCGGCAGGCGGTCGAGATCGGCACGGACATAGAGGGGATGGACGACGATGCCTTCGGGGGTGTGCCAGTCGAGCCGGCTCAAGTCGCCGTCGGGCGCCTGCTTGGCCGCGGCTTTTTTCCAGGCTTCGAAATCGGGTTTGGGGTAGACGGGTGCGGAGTCGGACATGGGAACATCCCTCGACGACGATGGAGGCGTGACATCCGCGCCGTCGAAACGCGGCACCGATCGGCAGGCGGCGCGGAAACTGGAAACGACAAATATAATATGTAATCCATAATTATGGAAGACCCGGAGCCGCAGCGATGACTCCACAACGCATCGCGCCCCAGGCGCTCTATCAGGAAGTGGCCGAACGGCTGCGCCAGCGCATCTTCGCCCACGAGCTGCCGCCGGGGCGGCCGATCGACGAGCTGCGCCTGGCGGCCGAATACGGCATCTCGCGTACCCCCCTGCGCGAGGCCCTGAAGGTGCTCGCCGCCGAAGGGCTGGTGACCTTGATCCCGCGGCGCGGCGCCTTCGTCAGCCAGATCTCCGGCGAAGAGCTGGATGCGATCTTCGACGTGCTCGCCGTGCTCGAGGGGCACGCCGCGCGCCGGGCCGCCGAGCGCCTGGACGAGGCGTCGGCCCGGCAGCTGCGGCAGCTGCACGAACACCTGGAGGAAGCGGCGCGCGCCGGGGCGATCGACGCTTTCTTCGAGGCGAACCAGGCTTTCCATGCAGAAGTTTTGCGCCTTGCCGCCAACCCCTTCCTTTCGGCCACGATCCAGGATCTGCGCCAGAAGATCCGGCTGAGCCGCCACCATTCCCTCTATGACGAAGGGCGGCTGGAGCGCAGCCTGCAGGAGCACCGCGAGCTACTCGCCGCCCTGCTCGAGGGCGAGGCCGAAGCGGCCGAACGTCACATGCGCGAGCATCTGCGCTCGGGGCGCGAGGCGATCGCGCACGTGCAGCACGACGCCGTGGCCAATCCTTTTTCTTGAATGCGAGGAATTTCCATGAGCGGCACGCTTCATACCCAGCCCCATCCCGAGGCGTCCTGCCTCGTCGTCACCCTGGAAAATCCCGGAAAACGCAACGCGCTCGATGCAGCCCTGTGGCAGGCGCTGGGCGATCTCTTCCTGGAGCTCGCCGCAGAGGATCTGCCCTGGCGCAGCGTCATCCTCACCGGCGCGGGCGATGCCTTCGCCGCCGGCGGCGACCTGGAGGAATTCCCCCGCGTGCGCGCCGACCCCGCCTCCGCGCTGGATTACCACGAAGGCAAGGTTGGACGGGCGCTGCGCGCCATCGCCGACTGCCCGCTGCCGGTGATCGCAGCGATCGAAGGCCCCTGTATCGGCGGCGGGCTGGAGATCGCGGCGATGTGCGATCTGCGCGTGGCCGGACGCAGCGCCCGCTTCGGTGCGCCCATCGCCCGGCTCGGTTTCTGGATGTATCCCGGTGAGCTCGCCCTGCTGCGCGAGCGTCTGCCCGAAGGGCTGCTCGCGCAGATGCTGCTCGAAGGGGCCGTGCTCGATGCCGAACGCCTGTGGGGGCTAGGCGTGCTGCATCACCGCGTCGAGGATGGCCATGCGCTCGAAGAGGCGCTCGCGGTGGCGCGGCGCATCGTCGCCGGGGCCCCGCGCGTGGCGCGCATGCACAAGCGCTGGCTCGCTCGCCTGCGCCTGCGCACGCCCTTGTCGGAAGAAGAGAAACGCGCCGGGCTGGACTTCCTCGACGACCCCGACTACCGCGAAGGGCTCGCCGCTTTCCTCGAAAAACGGGCCCCGTGTTTCGCACGCCACGGCCAGGATGAAAAATGAAGGCATTCTCGGGGGCATTGATTGCGTTCGCATTCGCTTCACGCTAAGATCATGGAATCGCCCTTGGCATCCTCAGGAGATAGCAACCATGCGCTTCGCCCCCCTGCCCCTTGCCGCTGCGCTGGGCGCCGTCCTGCTCGGCGGCTGCACCAACCCCGGCGCACCGCTTCCCACCGATTTCGCCCAGGAACCGCAGCAGAAGATCCAGGCGGTACGGCAGTGGCAAACGGTGGCCGCGAGCCTTGCCGAGCGGCTGAGCGTCATGATGATCCGCGACAACAGCTGTACGCCGCAAGCCGCCCTGTGCGACGTCCTCTACGTGCACCCGGCCGCCAATGCCTCCACCTTCGACGCCGCCTTCCGCGAAGCCTTCGTGAGCTACCTCGTCGGCCGTGGCTGGAACGTGGCGCAGGACGGGCCGGCCGACATCGAGATCGACCTCGACAGCCGCTACGCCAAGCTCGCCACCGCCCCCGAAGTCGAGGCGATGGTCACGGCCTCGGCACGGCGCGGTGACCGCTATCTCGCCCGCATCTCCGACGTCTACTACATCACCAGCCCCGAGCTCTACGCCAAGGCGACCCCGCCCCTGTACGATCCCGCCCGGCTGACGGTGAAAGGAGACTGACCATGCGGCGCATCCTTCCGACCCTGATGCTGGCCAGCGCCCTCGCCCTGTCTGCCTGTGCTACCACCGAGACCCTCCCGCCTCCGGCCAAGGCCGACCCCTCCGTGGTCGTCAACAAGGCCTATGAGACGGCCGATGCGCTCATCGACCAGCTGCCGCCCAATCTGCGCGCCGGGCCGGTGCTCTTCGCCACGTTCGTCGACGTCGACGCGCTCGATCGCTCCACCACCCTGGGGCGCACGCTCACCGAGCAGGTCGGCAACCGCTTCGTGCAGCGCGGCTTCGTGGTCACCGAGCTCAAGCTGCGCACGGCCGTCTTCGTCAAGCGCGACACGGGCGAGCTCATGCTCGCGCGCGAAGTCGACCAGATCGCCCGCGACCACGACGCCCGCATCGTCGTGGTCGGCACCTACGCTCCGGCCAAGGAAGCGGTCTATCTGAGCGCCAAGGCGATCGACCCGGCCACCGGTCAGGTGCTCGCGGCCAAGGACACCATCGTGCCCATGGACAACAACATCAAGAGCCTCTTGCGCTAAAATAACGCGGGCGCCGCGAACAACCTGCTGCGCTCCGGGCGCCTTGCCCTGCAGCCGCTCGCGACGCTTGTTCACGGCGCCCACGCGCACAGAGTCAAAAGGCGCCGCCCAAGGGCGGCGTTTTTGCGTCTGCCTCAGGCCAACCCCAGCATCCGGCGCCAGTCGCAGTGCGCCTCGATCGCCGCGGCGAGGCGCTCGATCGCCGCTTCGCGCCGTTGCGTCGCCTCTTCAGCGCAGAGCGAGGCTCCGGCCCAGTTGGCGAGCGCGGCAAACGCCACCGCCGAGTCGAACAAGCCATGCCAGTAGGTGCCGAGGATCTGTCCGTCTGCGGAGATCGCCCCATCGAGCATGCCGTCCTCGCCGATCACGGCAGGGTGCGCGAGCGCCGGGCCTTCGCTCACGCCGAGGTGGATCTCGTAGCCTTCGGCCTCGGCCCCGCCCAGTTCGGCGGCCAGATGCCCGCGGCAGCGGCGCAGCACTTTCTCGGAAGCGAGCCGCGTGCGCAGCGCGAGCAACCCCAAGCCAGGCCGCCCCCCCGGGTCGCCCTCCAGCCCGAGCGGGTCGTCGAGCCACTCGCCCAGCATCTGGAATCCCCCGCACAGGCCGATGAGCTTGCCGCCGTAGCGCAGGTGCCGGCGCAGGTGCGCGGGACCGCCGTGCGCCTCGAACCAGGCGAGATCGGCCTGTACCGCCTTGGAGCCCGGCAGCACGACGAGATCCGCGCCTGGCCAGGGGCCGCCGTGCCACCAGCGGAAGTCGACCTCGGGGTGAAGACGCCAGGCGTCGAGGTCGGTGTGATTGCTCACCCGAGGCCAGGCGATGGCCATCACCCGCAGCTGCGCGCCTTCGGTGCGCTCCACCGGCGCGAGGCCGTCTTCGGCCTCCAGCGCGAGGCGGCCCAGATGCGGCAGCACGCCGAAGACCGGTTTGCCGGTACGCTCCTCTAGCCAGCGCAGGCCCGGGGTGAGGAGCGAAAGGTCGCCGCGGAAGCGGTTGATGACGAAGCCGCGCACGCGCGCGCGCTCGCTCGGCGCGAGGCATTCGAGCGTGCCGACGATCTGGGCGAAGACGCCGCCGCGGTCAATGTCGGCCACCAGCACCACGGGGAGGTCGACCGCCTCGGCAAAGCCCATGTTGGCGATGTCGCGCGCGCGCAAGTTGACTTCCGCCGGGCTGCCCGCCCCTTCGACGAGGATCCAGTCGAATTCCTGCTGCAGGCGCGCCCAGGATTCGAGCACCGCCTGCAGCGCCACCGGCTTGTAGGCGTGATACGCCCGCGCCGAGAGGGTATGCACCGCCCGTCCGTGGATCACGACCTGGGCGCCGACGTCGGTGGCGGGCTTGAGCAGGACCGGGTTGAAATCCACCCGCGGTTCGAGCCCAGCGGCAAACGCCTGCAGCGCCTGGGCGCGGCCGATTTCGCCGCCATCGGCCGTGACCGCGGCGTTGTTGGCCATGTTCTGCGGCTTGAAGGGGGCCACGCGCACCCCGGCGCGCGCGAGCAAGCGGCACAGCCCCGCCACCAGCGTGCTCTTGCCGGCATCCGAGGTGGTTCCCTGGATCATCAACGCCTGCGCCATGTTCGCTCCCGCGACGGGAAAACGACCGATTATAATGGACGGCCTCGCCCCTTCTGCGCCCGTCTCCCCCGCCATGTCCGTCTTTTTGGCCTCCGTGCTCGCGCTCGCGCTCGACCGGCTGCTCGGCGAGCCGCCGCGCTGGCACCCTCTCGTCGGTTTCGGCCGCTGGGCTGCCGCGCTCGAAACCGCCGTGCGCCGGCGCCTCGGCGAGGGCGTGGGCGCGGGCATGCTCGCCTGGGCGCTGGCGGTGCTGCCCTGGATGGGGCTCGTCGCCGCTTTGGGGCAGGTACATCCGTTCGTCGAGGACGCGCTCGCAGTCGGCTGCCTCGCGCTCGCCCTGGGCGCCCGCAGCCTGCGCGAGCACCTCGAACCGGTACGGGAGGCGCTCGCCGCCGGCGACCTAGCTACGGCCCGGGCGCGGGTGGCTTTCCTCGTGAGCCGCGACACGGCGGCGATGACGGAGGAAGACGCGGCCCGCGCCGCCACCGAATCGGCGCTGGAGAACGGCCACGACGCGGTGCTCGCCCCGCTCGTGTGGTTCGCGATCCTGGGCGCACCCGGCGTGGTGCTGCATCGCCTGGCCAACACGCTCGACGCTATGTGGGGCTACCGCACGCCGCGCTACGAGCGCTTCGGCAAGTGCGCCGCCCGCATCGACGACGCACTCGGCTGGCCCAGCGCCCGGGTCACGGCGCTCCTCTATGCCCTGGGAGGGCACACGGCGACGGCGTTGCGTTGCTGGCGCCGGCAGGCTCCGCGGTGGGACAGCCCCAACGCCGGCCCGGTGATGGCAAGCGGCGCCGGGGCGCTCGGCGTCACCCTGGGCGGAGCGGCTTCTTATGGCGGAACGCGGCACGAGCGTCCCCTGCTCGGCGAAGGCCCCGCGCCGAGCGCGGCCACCGTGGCCGCCGCCATGGAGCTCGTCGAGCGCGCCGTCTGGGGCTGGCTGCTGCTGCTCGCGCTCGTCACGCTGACAGGAGGCGGACGATGAAGCGGCCAGAGCACGGCGGTCGCCTGCGCGAGGCGGCGCGCCGTCTGGGCCTCCCCGTCGACGCCTGGCTCGATCTGTCCACCGGCATCAGCCCCTGGCCCTACCCACTGCCGCCGGTTCCCGAGGAGGTCTGGCGTCGCCTGCCGGAAGAAGACGACGGGCTCGATGACGTGATACGCGCCGCCTTCGGCCGCCCTGCCCTGGCGGTGCCCGGGACGCAAGCGGCCATTTCCCGCCTGCCGGCCCTCTTGCCCGAAGTGCACCGCGTGCTCGTGCCGCATCCCAGCTACGGCGAGCACGCCCATGCCTGGCGCGCGCACCGCCTTGTGCGCTGCGCCCTCTGCGCCGAGGCGATCGAGGCGCGGCTCGACGAAGTCGACGCCCTGGTGCTCGTGCACCCGAACAACCCCACTGGAACGCGCTTTCCCGTGCAGGCGCTGCGCGCCTGGCACCAGCGGCTCGCCGCCCGCGGCGGCTGGCTGATCGTGGACGAAGCCTTCCTCGATCCGGGCGAAGCCGGCAGCCTCGTGGCCGAAACCGGGGAACCCGGCCTCGTCGTGCTACGCTCGCTGGGCAAATTCTGGGGGCTCGCGGGCCTGCGCTTCGGTCTCGTCTTCGCCGCTGCGCCGCTGCGCGAGCAGCTCGCCGCCTGGCTCGACCCTTGGGCGGTGAGCCATCCGGCGCGCTGGGCGGCGCGGCTCGCGCTCGCCGATTCCGCCTGGCAGGAACGGCAGCGCGCGCGCCTTGCCGCCGCCTCGCGGGCGCTGGCGGCGACGCTGGAAGAGGCCGGTCTCAGGGTAAGCGGCCTCACCTCCCTCTTCGCCTGGGTCGAGACGCCGCGGGCGGCGGCGCTCGCCGCGGCGCTCGAGCGCCGCGCCCTCCTCGTACGCTGCTTCGACGACCCGCCGGGGCTGCGCTTCGGGCTGCCCGCCGACGCGGCGCAAACCGCCCGGCTGAGGGCGGCGCTCCTCGAGGCGATGGCCGAGACGACAGAGACACGACGATGAACGAATTTTCCCTGATCGAGCGCTTCTTCGCCGATCCTGCCGCGCACGAACCCCCACCGCCCTGGCTGCGGCTGGGCATCGGCGACGACGCGGCGCTGCTGGCCGAAGAACCCGGCTGGGAGACGGCGATCACCTGCGACACCCTGGTCGAGGGGCGGCACTTTCTGCCCGGGACCGATCCGGAGGCGCTCGGCTGGAAGGCGCTGGCGGTCAACCTCTCGGATCTGGCGGCCATGGGCGCCGTCCCCACGGGGTTCCTGCTCTCCCTCACCCTGCCCGAGGCCGATGAAGCCTGGCTCGCCGCCTTCGCCCGCGGGCTCTTCGCCTGTGCCCGGAGCCACGGGGCCCGGCTCGTCGGCGGGGATACCACCCGCGGCCCGCGCGCACTCACGATCACGGCGCTGGGGCGGGTGCCGGCAGGCAAGGCGGTATTGCGCAGTGGCGCGCGCGCGGGCGACGACCTCTGGGTGAGCGGGCAGCCGGGACGCGCCGCGCTGGGGCTCGCCGTACGGCTCGGTGAGCTTGCTTCGACGCTACCTGAGGCGGAAAGATGGGTCGCCGCGCTCGATCGCCCCGAGCCGCGCCTGGCCCTGGGACAGCGGCTGCGGGGCCTCGCGCACGCGATGCTCGACGTCTCCGACGGACTGCTGGGCGATCTACGGCACATTCTCGAGCGCTCGGCACCGCCCCCCCTCACTGCCGAGATCGAGGTGGCCAGGCTACCCCTCGCCCCCCTCGTCGCCGGCGGGGGGCCGCCCGAACGGGCACGGACAGCCTTGCTCGCCGGCGGCGACGATTACGAGCTCATCTTCACCGCTGCGCCCGCCTACCGCGACCAGATCCTGCGCCTTGCCGGCGAACTGGACCTGCCGCTTTCCCGCATCGGACGGCTCGTTCCGGCCACGGCGCATCCCATCGTGCTCGTCGAACCCGACGGCCGGCGCACCCTGCCCGAGGTTTTGGGCTATGATCACTTCCATGCCTGCCAGGAGCGCCGATGACCCCTACCACCAAGCGCCCCCTTTCCCCGGCTTTCCTTTTTGCCCATCCGGCGCACTTCATCGCGCTCGGCTTCGGCGCCGGGCTTTCTCCTTGGGCACCGGGTACGGTCGGCTCGCTCCTGGCCTGGGCGCTCTATCCGCTGCTGCGGACCCCGGTCTCCGAGGGAGTCTTCCTGCTGCTGCTCGCTTCTTTCTTCCTCGCCGGCGTCATCGCCTGCGGGCGTACGGCCAAGGCGCTGGGCAGCGGCGATCCGGGCGCCGTGGTCTGGGACGAGATGATCGCCGTCTGGCTCGTGCTCTTCTTCTGCCCGCCGGGGCTTGCCTGGCAAGCGGCAGGCGTAGCGCTCTTCCGCCTGTTCGACATCACCAAACCGGAGCCCATCGCCACGCTGGAGCGGCGGTTTCGCAGCGGCCTGGGCATCATGATCGACGATCTGGCCGCCGCCGGCTACGTGCTGCTCGTGCTCGCCGTGGCGGTACACTTCCTGGGAGCGCGCGCATGATCCGGCCTGAAGACCCCCTGGGGCGCCTTGCCCGTGAAGTGGGCGCGCTGCTCGCCGCGCGCGGCTGGATGCTCGCCACGGCCGAATCCTGCACCGGCGGGGCCGCCGCCGAGGCGATCACGGCGATTGCCGGCAGCTCCGGCTGGTTCGAACGCGGCTTCATCACCTACGCCAACGCCGCCAAGATCGAACTGCTCGGCGTCGATCCCCTCACTTTAGAGCGCCACGGCGCCGTGTCACACGCCGTGGCCCGCGAGATGGCGCTCGGCGCGCTCGCACACAGCCGCGCCGAAGTGGCCTTGTCCATTACCGGCATCGCCGGACCCGAGGGCGGCACCCCGGAAAAACCCGTGGGCACCGTCTGCTTCGGCTGGGCCTGGGGACGGGCCCGGCCGCAGGTACGCAGCGAGCGGCGCCACTTCGCCGGAGACCGCATCGCCGTGCGCGCCCAGGCCGTGCGCACGGCGCTCGCCGGCGTGATCGCCCTGTGCCGCCCCTGAACCATCCTGTGCCATAATCGGTCGAAATCGTTTTGTAATTGCCAGTCAAGGAATCGTTCGATGGACGACAACAAACTCAAGGCGCTGCAGGCCGCGCTCGCGCAGATCGACAAGCAGTTCGGCAAGGGCTCGGTGATGCGCATGGGCGATGCGCAGGTGGTGCGCGACATCCAGACCGTCTCCACCGGCTCGCTGGGACTGGACATCGCGCTGGGCATCGGCGGGCTGCCGCGCGGGCGGGTGGTGGAGATCTACGGTCCCGAATCCTCGGGCAAGACCACGCTCACGCTGCACGTCATCGCCGAGATGCAGAAACTGGGCGGCGTGGCCGCCTTCATCGACGCCGAGCACGCGCTCGACGTGCAGTATGCGAAGAAATTGGGCGTCGACATCGACGACCTCCTCGTGTCGCAGCCCGACACCGGCGAGCAGGCGCTCGAGATCGCCGACATGCTGGTGCGCTCAGGCGGGGTGGACATCGTGGTGATCGACTCGGTGGCCGCGCTCACGCCCAAGGCCGAGATCGAAGGCGAGATGGGCGATTCGCTTCCCGGCCTGCAGGCCCGGCTCATGAGCCAGGCGCTGCGCAAACTCACCGCCAGCATCAGCAAGACCAACACGCTCGTCATCTTCATCAACCAGATCCGCATGAAGATCGGCGTGATGTTCGGCAACCCCGAGACCACCACCGGCGGCAACGCGCTCAAGTTCTATTCCTCGGTGCGCCTGGACATCCGCAAGACCGGCACGATCAAGAAAGGCGACGAGGTCGTCGGCTCCGAGACCCGCGTCAAGGTGGTCAAGAACAAGGTCGCGCCGCCCTTCCGCGAGGCCCTGTTCGACATCCTCTACGGCGAGGGCATCTCGCGCGAGGGCGAGATCATCGACCTGGGCGTGGAGCACAAGCTCATCGACAAATCCGGCGCCTGGTACGCCTACCAGGGCGAGAAGATCGGCCAGGGCAAGGACAACGCGCGCGAATTCCTGCGCCAGCGCCCCGAGCTCGCGCGGCGCATCGAGAACCAGATCCGCGCCAAGGTGGGGCTGCCGCCGCTGCCCGAGCTCGCCGCGTCCGCCCCTGCCCCCAGCGAAGCCACCCTCGCCGCTCCGGCGGCCGAATAAGCCCCGTCGTGCCGATGAGCGGGCCGAGCGTATGGCAAAGGGCGCTGCGGCTGCTGGCGCGCCGTGAGCACAGCCGGGCCGAGCTCGCGCGCAAACTCGCCCCCCATGGCACGGCCGAGGAAATCGAAGACGCGCTCACCCGGCTCGAGCGCACGGGGCTGCTGTCGGACGAACGCTGCGCCCGCGCCTTCGTCGCCGCCCGGGCCGAACGCAGCGGCCGGCGGCTGCTGCAGATGCGGCTGCGCGAGCGCGGCCTGGACGACGCCCTCATCGCCGAAGTCCTCGACGCGCTGGAGAGCGAATCGAGCGAAGCCGAACGCGCCGCCGCCCTGTGGCGCAAGCGCTTCGGCACCCCGCCGGCCGACGCCAAGGAATGGGCCCGGCAGGCGCGTTTTCTTGCCGCCCGCGGCTTCTCCCCCTCCCTCGTCGCCCGGCTGCTGCGCGACCCGCCCGAAGACGACTTCACCCCCTCCTTCCCCGACACCGAACCCTGAGCCTCCCATGTCGCTGCTGCACGTCGAACGCCTGCGCAAAACCTACGGCAAACGCACCGTCGTCGCCTCGGTCGATCTCACCGTCGACGCCGGCGAGATCGTGGGACTGCTCGGCCCCAACGGCGCCGGCAAGACCACCTGTTTCTACATGATCGTCGGGCTGGTGCGCGCCGACGACGGCAAGATCGAGCTCGACGGCCAGGACGTCACCCACGAGCCCATCCACCGCCGCGCCCGCCACGGACTCTCCTACCTGCCGCAGGAAGCGAGCATCTTCCGCCGTCTGTCGGTACGCGAGAACGTGCGCGCCGTGCTCGAACTGCGCGGACTGCCGAAAGAGGCGATCCGGCAGAAAGAAGACGAACTGCTCACCGAACTCGGCATCGCCCATCTGGCCGAGCAGCCCTCGGTGTCGCTCTCCGGCGGCGAGCGGCGCCGTCTCGAGATCGCCCGGGCGCTCGCCACCGACCCCAAGATCATCCTGCTCGACGAGCCCTTCGCCGGCGTCGACCCCATCGCCGTGATCGAAATCCAGCGCATCGTGCGCTTCCTGCAAGAGCGCGGCATCAGCGTGCTCATCACCGACCACAACGTGCGCGAAACCTTGGGCATCTGCAACCGCGCCTCCATCCTCGCCGACGGCCGGGTCATCGCCTCCGGCCGCCCCGAAGAGATCATCGACGACCCCCACGTGCGCCGAGTCTACCTCGGCGAACACTTCCGCCTATAGCCATGAGTCTCGAACCCCGCCTGAACCTGCGCCCCAGCACCGCGCTCGCCCTCTCGCCGCAGATGGCGCAGGCGCTCAAGCTCCTGACGCTGTCGGCCGTCGAACTGCAGCAGACCATCGCCGAAGCGCTGCAGACGAATCCGCTGCTCGAAGTCGCCGAGACCGACGAAGACCTCCCCGAAGACGACGCCCTTCCCGCCGCTGCCGCAGGCGACGAAGCCGAAGACTGGCAGGCCCAGCTCCTCGAACGCCCCGATGCCGCGCCCATGGACGAAGAGGGCGGGGAATCCCTCTCCTCCCCCGAAAACGGCGCCGCCGAGCCGCCGAGCGCCGACGAGGCCGACGCCTTCGGCGACGAGCTCCCGTGGCCCGAAGCCCGAGCCGCGCGCGAGGACGACGAAGCGCCCGACTTCACCGAATGGCACGCCGCCGCCACCGATCTGCACCACTACCTGCACGAACAGGCCGCGCTCACGCCGCTCGCCGAGCGCGACCAGGCGCTCGTCGCCTTCATGATCGAGGCGCTCGACGACGACGGCTACCTGCACGAGGATCTCGACGAGCTGCTCGCCAGCATCGCCCCCGAACTCGAAGTCAGCCGTGAAGACCTCGAGACCGCCCTCAAGCTCATCCAGAGTTTCGACCCCCCCGGCGTGGGCGCGCGCGACCTCGGCGAATGCCTGCGGCTGCAGCTGCGCGAGCGCCCCGACACGCCAGCGCGCCGGCTGGCCGAACGGCTCGCGAGCGAAGCGCTCGAGCTGCTGGCCCGCAAGGACTACGCCGCGATCAAGCGCCGCTACGGCTGCGACGAGGCGCTACTGCGCGAGGCGCTCGCCCTCATCGCCTCGCTCGACCCGCACCCTGGCAGCCGCATCGGCGGCGAGCCACCCGCCTACGTCATCCCCGACGTCATCGTGCGCCGGCGCGACGGCCGCTGGCAGGCCGAACTCAACCCCGCCGTCGCTCCCCGGCTCACCCTCAACCAGCGCTACGCCCAGATCCTCGGCGAGCGGCGGGAGGGCAGCGCAGCCCTGCGCGAACGGCTCGTCGAAGCGAAAAACCTCATCCGCCAGCTCGAACAGCGCAGCCGCACCATCCTGCGCGTCGCCCAGGAAATCGTCGCCCGCCAGCAGGACTTCTTCGCTCACGGCGAAGCCGCCATGAAGCCGCTGACGCTGCGCACGCTCGCCGAAGCGCTCGGGCTGCACGAATCCACCATCTCCCGCGTCACGCAGGGGAAATACCTCCAATGCCCGCGCGGCGTCTTCGAATTCCGCCATTTCTTCGGCAGCGGCATCGCCGGAGAAGACGGCGAGATCGCCTCGGCCACCGCCATCCGGGCCAAGCTGCGCGAGCTGATCGAACGCGAAGACCGCAAAAAACCCCTGTCGGACGCCCGCCTCGCCGAGCTCCTTGCGGCCGAGGGCATCCCCATTGCCCGCCGAACCGTGGCAAAATACCGCGAGCAACTGCAAATCCCGCCGGCGAACCGGCGCAAAGCCTTGTAATCACCACCACAGGAGTGTGCGATGAACCTTACCATCACCGGCCACCACGTCGAAGTCACCCCCGCGCTGCAAAGCTACGTCGAAGAAAAAGTGGAGCGCGTGCTGCGGCACTTCGACCACGCCACCTCGGCGCAGGTCATCCTGCGCGTCGAGCGCAACACCCACAAGGCCGAAGTCACCGTACACGTCAAGGGCAAGGACTTCTTCGCCGAAGCCACCGACCCAGCCGATCTCTACGCCGCCATCGACTTCATGATCGACAAGCTCGACCGCCAGGTGCGCAAGCACAAGGAAATCGTCACCAACCACCACCAGCCGGCCGCTCCGGCCGCTCAAGGCGAGTGAGCGCCGCGGGGCGGCCTTCGCGCCGCCCCGGCGCCACCGACCCGGCCATGAACCGCATCGCCCATCTTCTCGACGTCGAGCACATCGCCCTCGACCTCCCCGCGGCGAACAAGACCCAGGCGCAGGAAGCCGCCGCCCGGCTCTTCGCGCGCGACGGGCTCGACCCGGCCAAAGTGGCCGCAGCGCTTGCCGAGCGCGAACGGCTCGGCTCCACCGGCATCGGCGAAGGCGTGGCCATCCCCCACGGCCGCCTCAAGGGCCTGTCCGCTCCCCGCGGCGCCTTCGTGCGGCTGGCCGAGCCCGTGGCCTTCGACGCCTGCGACGGCCGCCCCGTGCAGCTCATGTTCGTGCTCCTCGTGCCCGAACAAGCCACCGAAGAGCACCTGCAGATTCTCTCCGAACTCGCCGAACGCTTCAGCGACCCGGACGTGCGCCAGGCACTTCTAACCGCCTCCGACCCGGAATCCGTCCTGAGTCTGCTGACCGGCGCCGCCGGCTGACCCCCGCGCGATGAGAGAGACCACGCTGCGCGCCGTCATCGAGGCGATCTCCCCCGAACTGCACCTCCAGCACGTCATCGGCCCGCTCGAGCGCAAACTCGCCGTGCTCGACGAACGCCTGTGGCCGGCCGATCTCGTCGGCCACCTCAACCTCATCCACCCCGGCCGGGTGCAGATCGTCGGCGCCGCCGAGATGGCCTGGGCCCGCCGCCTGGGGCAAAAGCGCATCGCGCACCACCTGAGCGAGATCTTCGCCGCCAAACCCCCGGCGCTCATCGTCGCCGACGGCTGCACGCCCCCGCCCATCCTCGAAGCCCTGTGCCGCACGCACGACGTGGCGCTCTTCACCACCGACCGCGCCTCGGCCGAAGTCATCGACCGCCTACGCCACCACCTCTCGCGCATGCTCGCCGAGCGGGAGATGCGCCACGGCGTATTCATGGACGTGCTCGGCCTCGGCGTCTTCATCACCGGCGATCCCGGCACCGGCAAATCCGAACTCGCGCTCGAACTCATCTCGCGGGGGCACGGGCTGGTAGCCGACGACATGGTCGAATTCGCCCGCCTCACCCCCACCGTGCTCGAAGGCCGCTGTCCGCCGCTGCTGCAGAACTACCTCGAAGTGCGCGGCCTGGGTCTGCTCGACATCCGCACCATTTTCGGCGAAACCGCCCTGCGCCGGCGCATGCGGCTACGCCTCATCGTCCACCTGCGCCGGCTGCTGCCGGGCGAACCCCCGCCGCCGCGTCTGGAGATGGAGCAGGTCACCGAAGAGATCCTCGGCGTCCCCATCCCCAAGACCACGCTGCCGGTGGCCGCCGGGCGCAATCTCGCCGTGCTGCTCGAAGCCGCCGTGCGCGCCACCATCCTGCGCCTGCGCGGCATCGACTCCACCCGTGAATTCATCGACCGCCACAATGCGCTCCTCGCCCAAGAGGGCTCAACCGAAGCCGACCCCCATGCACACCCCTGAATCCCCCTGCGATTACCTCGAACGCATCCTCACCGCCCAGGTCTACGACGTCGCCATCGAAACCCCGCTCGATCCCGCGCCCATCCTCTCGCGGCGCCTCGGCAACCGCGTGCTCATCAAGCGCGAGGATCTGCAGCCCGTCTTCAGCTTCAAGCTGCGCGGCGCCTACAACAAGATCGCCAAGCTCCCGCCGGAAGCGCTCGCGCGCGGCGTCATCTGCGCCTCGGCCGGTAACCACGCCCAAGGCGTGGCGCTCGCCGCCCAGAAACTCGGCGCGCGCGCCGTCATCGTCATGCCCACCACCACCCCCCTCATCAAAATCGAGGCCGTGCGCAGCCGCGGCGCCGAAGTCGTGCTCTATGGCGAATCCTTCTCGGATGCCTACGCCTACGCCCGCACCCTCGAAGAAGAAGAAGAACTCGTCTTCATTCATCCGTTCGACGACCCTGAGGTCATCGCCGGTCAGGGCACCATCGCCATGGAGCTCCTGCGCCAGCACCCCAAACCGATCGACGCCGTCTTCTGCGCCGTGGGCGGCGGCGGACTCATCGCCGGCATCGCCGTCTACCTCAAGCGCCTGCGCCCCGAGATCCGCATCATCGGCGTCGAGGCCGAAGGGTCGGACGCCATGACCCAGTCGCTCGCCCGCGGCGCGCCGGTCGAACTCGAACAAGTCGGACTCTTCGCCGACGGCACCGCCGTCAAGCGCGTGGGCGACGAAACCTTCCGCCTGTGCCAACGCCACGTCGACGACATGATCGTGGTGAGCAACGACGAGATCTGCGCCGCCATCAAGGACGTCTTCGAAGACACCCGCGCCATCCTGGAGCCGGCCGGGGCGCAGGCGCTCGCCGGGCTCAAGGCCTACGCCCAGAAAGCGGGGCTCAAGGACAAGACCCTGGTAGCCATCGCCTCGGGCGCCAACATGAACTTCGAGCGCCTGCGCTTCGTCGCCGAACGCGCCGAAGTCGGCGAGCAGCGCGAAGCCGTGCTCGCCGTCACCATCCCCGAACGCCCCGGCGCGTTTCGCCGCTTCATCGCCCTTCTGGGCAAGCGCAACGTCACCGAATTCAACTACCGTTACGCCGATCCCGACGAAGCGCACATCTTCGTCGGCGTCGGGATCCACGACCGCCGCGAAGTCGAAAAACTCATCGCCCAGCTGCAGGCCGAGGGACTGCCGGCGATCGACCTCACCGACGACGAACTGGCCAAATCCCACATCCGCTACATGGTCGGCGGGCGCGCCCCGCAGGTGCACCACGAGCGGCTCTTGCGCTTCATCTTCCCCGAACGGCCCGGGGCGCTCGCCAATTTCCTCGCCCAGCTGCGTTCGGACTGGAACATCAGCCTCTTCCACTACCGCAACCATGGCGCCGACTTCGGCCGCGTGCTCGTCGGCATGCAGGTCCCGCCGGAAGAAGATGAAGCATTCGCCCAGTTCCTGCAGAAACTCGGCTACGAATACGTCGAGGAAACGAACAACCCCGCCTATTCCCTGTTCCTTGCCGCCGGCTGAAACGCCCCCGCCTCGGTCACGATCCAGTCCATCGGCAGATCGTGCGCCCCGGGGCGGGTGTCGGGCAGGCGCGTGCATTCATAGCCCACCCCGATCGCCGTCACCGGGCGCCCCGCTGCCCGGTAGGCCGCAAGCGTGCGGTCGTAGAACCCGCCGCCATAGCCGATGCGATAGCCCGCCGCGTCGAACGCCACCAGCGGCACCAAGAGCACCTTCGGCCACACGGTTTCCTCGCCCGCCGGCACCGGCAGCCCGAAGACGTCGCGCGCCATGGAGGCGCCGGGCGACCACGGCCGGAACACGAGCGGCGCCGCTTTCTGCATCGCCGCCGGCAGGGCAACGCCGGCCCCTCGTTCCTTTGCCCAGGCCGCCAGTGACGTGAGCACGTCCGGCTCCGCGCGCACCGCCCAGTAGCCGCCGATCCACGGTTGCACCGCGGGCAAGGACGCGAGAATTCCCGCCACGCCTTCCCAGATCGCCTCGTCCCAAGCCCGGCGCACCTCGGGCGCGATCGCCTCCCGCTGCGCCAAGGCCCAGCGCCGCAGCTGCGCCCGATCCATTGCTCTTCCTCCGATGGCCGATACACAATGGGTTACAATAAACGAAACGGCCTTTTCCCGCCAACTGCCCGATCCGCCATGGCCCTCCGGCTCCCCCTGTTGCGTCCCCTCTTGCTCGCCTGCGCCCTGCTGCTGCCGGCGGTCGCCGCCGTGTCCGCGGCCGATACCCACCGCGCCAAACCCGCCGCCAAGGCCGTACCAGCCAAAGCCGCCAAGCCAGCCCCCAAACCCACGGCCGCACGCAGCATCGACGCCCTCGAGCGCGCCCGCCAAGCCTATGCGCGCGGCGATCTCGCCACCCTGCAGCAGCTGCTGCCGCAAGTAGCCGAGCATCCCTTGGGCGACTACGTGCTGCTGTGGTCCCTCACCCTGCGCCTCGGCCGCCCCACCGAGGTCGTCCTGCCGCAGGAAATCGACGCCTTCCTCGCGCGCCACGGCGACGACGCCCTGGGCGAGCGCCTGCGCCGCGAACTGCTGCGCGCCGCCGTGCGCGACGGCCGCTGGAGCGAAGCGATGCGCCACTACCGCGCCCTCGTCAAGCCCGACCGCGACGCCCAATGCTGGGGCACGCTCGCCTGGATCCAGGACCAGCCCCAATCCGGCGTGCCCACCCACGACGTGCTGCGTCTGCTGGTCTCCGCCCCCCGCCCCGGCAGCGAATGCCTGCCGCTCTTCGCCGCGGCCGCCTTCCAGGGCCGACTCGACCGGCAAACCCTGCGCCAGCGCCTCTACGCTTCGCTTGCGCAAAGCGGCCTTGGCGCGGCGCAAGAATGGCGCGAACTCGCCGGCATGGGCGACGACGAATGGCGCGACGTCGAGATCGCCAGCCGCACCCCGGCCGCGGCCCTTGCCCAACCCGCCGCCTCGCCCGCGGCGCTCGCCGCCGCCCTCATCGCCCTGGAAAAAGAAGACCCCGAAGCCGCCTACGAGCGGCTCACCGCCCTTGGCGATCGCCTCGAACCCGAGGCGCGCGACATCGTGCGACACTCCCTCGTGCTCTACGCCGCCAAACGGCGCTTACCGCAGGCCAACGCCTGGGCCGACGAGATCACCCTCTCGCCGCTCTGGATCGAACCCGCGCGCTGGGCCGTGCGCGCGGCGCTCGCCGTCCAGGACTGGGTCAAGGTCTGGCAACGCATCGACGCGCTGCCGCCGGGCGAGCGCGAACGCAACGAATGGCGCTACTGGCAAGGCTACGCGCTCAAGCAGCTCGGCAAGGACGAACTCGCCGAAGCCATCTTCCGCAAACTCGAACGCAGCGACGACTACTACGCCATGCTCGCCGCCCGCGCCCTCGGCCATCCCTGGCGCCTGCCGCCCCAATCGCCGCCGCCGTCGCCGCGCGAGGTGCTGGCGATCGAGCGCCACCCCGTGCTGGTGCGCATCCTCGCCTTGGCCGAGCGCAACTGGCTCTTCGAAGCCGCGCGTGAAGTCGAAGCCTGGGGCCGCAAGCTTCCCGCCGCGCAGATGCGCGCCGCGGCGCTGGCGCTCTCGAATGCCGGTCACCTCGATCTGGCCATCCGGCTCGCGGAAGGGGCCGACGACGACGGCTTTCTCCTCGCCCGCTACCCGCTCGCCTACCGCGAGCTCGTCGAACGCTACGCTGCCGAGCAGAACATCGATCCCGCCTGGGTCTGGGGCCTGATGCGCCAGGAAAGCCGCTTCCGCGCCGACGCCCGTTCAAGCAGCGGCGCGCTCGGGCTCATGCAGATCATGCCCGCCACCGGAAAATGGCTCGCCGGCAAGCTCGGCATCCCGCGCTTCGACGTCGCCCGCCTGCGCGACCCCGACACCAACGTGATGCTCGGCGTCACCTACATGCGCATGGTCACCGAACAGCTCGACGGCCATCCCGTGCTCGCCACCGGCGCCTACAACGCCGGCCCCGGCCGCATGGGACGGCTGCGGCCGCAGCAGGCGCTCGAAACCGAGATCTACATCGAAAACCTGCCGATCGACGAGACGCGCGACTACATCAAGAAAGTACTCGCCAATACCGTCGTCTATTCGGCTATCCTGAACGGGGGCAAAGGCAAGGACATCACCGAATTCCTCCTGCCTCTGCCCGGACTCGGCAACGCCGCCGGCGCACCCGCGCCGGTGCTGGACAACGGCTGACCTTCGATGAGGGAGATTGACTCTAGGGCACCTCGAAAAACCTCCCACCCTCCGCCTCTGGTAAAATTTTCCTGTCGTGATTCGTGAGGAGCCGGAACCATGACGCACCGCACCCCAATCCAGCCTGATCTCTTTGCTTCGCAAGCGCATCGCACCCAGCTCGATCGGCTGGGCGATCCGCTGCAGGAAATGGAAGCGGTGAAAAAGACCTCGATGCGACCTGGACCAAGAAACACGGCAAGAGCCACTCCGGCGACAAACGCTTGCTCTGCGTCGATCGCAAGCACAAGCTCATTGGTCGCCTGAAGACCGACACGGCCAGCACCCACGACGTCCAGCCTCTCGACTGGCTCATCGACCCGGGCAACACGTGCCGCGACCTCTACGCCGACCGGGGCGATGCGAGCAAGGAGCGGGAAGAAGCGCTCCAGGCCAAAGGCTATCGGCCGCAGATTCAGCGCAAAGCCAAGCCCAAGCGGCCACCGTCCCAGCGCCAGAAGCAGCGCAACACGCTCATCCTCGCGGCTCTTGAGATACAGCGCATCCACGAGAACGAACGGATACTCGCCTTCCAGCCGCCGCTCGTTGAAGGCGGGCACACGCGCATCCAGCCCGGCGCCCAGCGCGCTCACCGTCGATTTCGAGAAACTCACGCCGCACAATTCCTCGGTGATCTGGGTCACCTTGCGTGTCGAGACGCCCTGCACGACCCTTTCCATCAGCGCCAGCACGAAGGCCTGTTCGCTCCTTGGATAGCGCTTGAAGAGCTCCGTCGAGAAGCTACCGCCCCGCGTTTGCGACACCAGCAGCGTCACCGGCGCCCAACCCGCGTGTAGCGCGTGCGGGCGCGCGTGCCATTGCGCTATCCCACCCGATCTTCCGTGCGCTCGTAGCGCTGCGCACCCAACGCTTCCTCCACCTGCGCCTCCAGTATCTGGTTCAGCACCGCATCGACCCGCTTGGCCAGCCCGTCCTGACCGCTCAAAAGACCTGGCAATAATTCCTTGCCTACGCTAACCTCATACCCAGCCATCGCTTCTCTCCTTCGGTTGATCAACGTCTCGATAACGTCATCGTACCGAACCGAAGCGGTGGCTACCTGCCTCCGGATTTACAGCAGTTTAGGGACTCAATCCCCGTCTTCGACTACCTCTTCATGACCAGACCAACAACTCCACCGGCCTTGTCGCCAGCGATTGATTCACGGAGAACGAATTCACCGTGGGTGCAGAGCACCGCCTCATGGACAATCTGGGTTTAATAAAAACCACGGAATCGTTGGTGCGTTCCCTGTGGGCTAGTCCCGCAGGAAACGCACCAACCAAGAGAACAGCCTCGCTTCCTTGCACTGCTTTGGTGCAGCACGAACGTCAAGTCCGTGAACCTCGCGACACCCCTCGCAAGCACACCAAAAACGACACATCCAACGCGCAGGATGTGAAAAGCGGGGGAGAATACCCATGCCCCTCCTGCGAGCGCCACCATGCTGTCCCTTCACTGAGCATGCCGGTCGAGCCGCTAGCCTAGCCGTTGCCACGAACGGGTCAAGAACACGCAACAACCGATCTTTTCTTTCATGGCATGCATTTTGCTTGCATTGATGATGTCGCTTCTTGGTGCGAGATCGCCATGCCGTTTTATGATGAAATGTACGACGATGCGGGGGCTGTGCGACCCGGCTACCGACATTATGTCGAGTGGTTGCGATCCATCGATCCGGAGCGGCTGTCCCGCAAACGAGCCGAGGCCGACGTTGCTTTTCGGCGTGTCGGCATCACCTTCGCGGTCTATGGCGAGGAGGCGGGGAAGGAGCGGCTGATCCCCTTCGACGTCATCCCCCGTATCCTGCCAGCGAACGAGTGGCGTCTGATCGAGCGCGGTCTGCGCCAGCGTGTGGCCGCGCTCAACCGCTTCCTTCACGACATCTATCACGAGCAGGAGATCCTGCGTTCAGGGATCATTCCGTCGCATGTCGTCACGGAAAATCGCCAATATCGACCGCAGATGCAGGGTTTGGCGGTACCGGGCGGAGTCTATGCCCACATCGCCGGCATCGATCTGGTGCGCGCCGACGATGGACTTTTTTACGTGCTCGAGGACAATCTGCGCGTGCCCTCTGGCGTTTCCTACATGATCGAAGACCGTAAGATGATGATGCGGCTCTTCCCCGAGCTCTTCGTGCGCCATAGGGTGGCGCCGGTGCAGCATTATCCGGACCTCCTCCTTGCCCAGTTGCGTGCGGCTGCTCCGGCGGGCGTGGATGATCCGACGTGCGTCCTTCTGACGCCGGGAGCGTTCAATAGCGCCTATTTCGAGCACACCTTCCTTGCACAACAGATGGGCATCGACCTGGTCGAAGGACGTGACCTCTTCGTCCAGGACGAGACCGTCTACATGCGCACGACCCAAGGGCCCAAGCGCGTCGACGTCATCTATCGCCGCGTGGACGACGATTTCCTCGATCCGGAAGTGTTTCGCCCGGATTCTCTGCTGGGCGTGCCAGGCTTGTTGCGCGCCTATCGGGCGGGGCGAGTGACCTTGGCCAATGCCATCGGCACTGGTGTGGCCGACGACAAATCGATCTACCCCTACGTGCCAGCGATGATCCGCTTTTATCTCGGCGAAGAACCCATTCTCCACAACGTGCAAACCTGGCTGGGAAGGGATCCTCAGGATTTGCGCTACATCCTGGCCCACTTGCCCGAGCTGGTGGTCAAAGAAGTGCATGGCTCAGGCGGCAAGGGAATGTTGATTGGGCCGATGGCGAGTACGGCGGAGATCGAGGAATTCCGCGCCAAATTGCGCACCCAGCCGGAAAACTACGTGGCTCAACCGACCTTGGCCCTGTCCACCTGTCCGACCTTCGTCGAAGAAGGAATCGCGCCGCGGCACATCGACCTGCGTCCTTTCGTTCTCTCGGGCAAGGCGATCGAGATGGTGCCGGGCGGGCTCACGCGTGTGGCCTTGGAATCAGGGTCGCTGGTGGTCAATTCCTCGCAGGGCGGTGGGACCAAAGATACCTGGGTACTCGAATGTTGAGGGTCACATCATGTTGAGCCGAACGGCAGATCATTTGTTTTGGATGTCACGCTATCTGGAGCGGGCGGAGAACCTTGCGCGGCTCTTGGACGTGACCTGGCAATACACCTTGGTACCGCTTTCGGACGAGGCGCAGCGGCAACAGTGGAATGCCGTGCTGGTGCTCAACAGCCTCGAAGTGCCTTTTACCGCAAAGTACGCCGAGGTAAATGGCGACTCCGTCTTGCGTTTCATGGTTCGTGACGAGGGCAACCTGTCGTCGATCTACGCCTGCCTGCGTATGGCGCGCGAGAACGCCCACGCGGTGCGCGGCACCATCACCAATGAAATGTGGGAGACGATCAATACGGCTTGGCTGGAGTTGCGCGAGCAGAGCTACGAGCAGCTCGTGGTCAATGAGCCCGGTGAGTTTTTCGAATGGGTCAAAGCCCGAGTGTCCCTATTGCGCGGAGTGACGTCAGGGACGATGTTACGCGACGAGGCCTTCGACTTCATTGGCCTAGGCGCCTTGCTGGAGCGAGCCGACAACACGGCGCGCCTGCTCGACGTCAAGTATTACGTGCTCAAATCGAGCGACGACGGGACGAGCGATTTCTACGCCTGGGGAGCCTTGCTGCGAGCGGTATCCGCGTTCGAAGCCTATCGTCGCACGTTTCGTTCCTCGATTCAGCCCGAACGCGTCGCCGAGCTGCTCATCCTCAACGGCAACATGCCGCGTTCCTTGGCCTTTTGCCTCGAAGGTTTGGTCAAAACGCTTCGGCGGGTGGCCAACGACCAGTCGACCGAAACTTTGAGGCAAGCAGGAAGGTTGTATGCCACCCTGCGCTATGGCCGAATCGAGGATTTCCTGCAAGAGGGGCTACACGAATTTCTCACCGATTTCATGAAGCACATCTACGCGCTCGGGGATCGCATCAGCCGCGATTTCCTCGTCGTGTGACGCCCTTTTCCATTGGAGGTTGCCGTGTCGATTCATGTCGCCTTGAAGCACGTCACATCGTACCGCTACGACCGTCTCGTCCATTTGAGCCCGCAGGTGATCCGCTTGCGCCCTTGTCCACACACCCGAACGCGCATCCTCTCTTACAGTCAGAAAATCACCCCCGAGCACCACTTCATCAATTGGCTGCAGGACCCCCAATCGAATTGGCAAGCACGGGTCGTTTTCCCCGAGCCGACCAGGGAATTCATCGTCGAGGTCGATTTGGTTGCCGAGATCGCAGTGATCAACCCCTTCGATTTCTTCCTCGAACCCTATGCGGAAGAAATCCCCTTTGCCTACGAAGCCTGGCAACGACACGAATTGACGCCTTTTCTTTATCGCCGAGGCGAACCCGATTGCGGTCCCTTGTTCCGGTCCTATCTGGAGTCGATCCCGCGCACACCCACACCGACGGTATCGTTTTTGGTCGACCTCAATCGTCGGGTACAACGAGACATCGCTTATATGATCCGTCTCGAACCGGGGGTACAGACGCCAGAGGAAACGCTGACCCTGGCTTCGGGTTCCTGTCGTGATTCGGCCTGGTTGATGGTGCAGCTGCTGCGCCATTTGGGCCTGGCAGCGCGCTTCGTCTCTGGATATCTGATCCAGCTCAAACCCGACGTCAAGAGCCTGGACGGTCCTTCGGGACCGGAGGAAGATTTCACCGATTTGCACGCCTGGTGCGAGGTCTATCTACCCGGAGCAGGCTGGGTGGGACTCGATCCGACGTCGGGCCTGTTTGCCGGTGAAGGACACCTTCCGCTTGCCTGCACGCCAGAACCCTCTTCGGCCGCACCGATCACTGGTTTGGTCGACCCGTGTGAAGTCGAATTCGACCATACGATGACGATCACCCGTATCCTCGAAGCTCCCAGGGTCACCAAACCCTATACCGAGGAACAGTGGTCGCGTATCGAAGAAGTAGCCTGGGAGATAGACGCCAAGTTGGAACGGTTGGATGTGCGCCTGACGATGGGCGGAGAACCGACTTTCGTCTCCCTGGACGACCCGGACGGGGAAGAGTGGAATACCGCAGCGATGGGGCCGACCAAGCGCCGCTATGCGGATCGGCTCATGCGCGAACTCAAGAGCCATTATGCTCCCCAAGGCTTGATTCATCTCGGCCAAGGAAAATGGTATCCAGGCGAGCAGCTGCCGCGCTGGAGTCTCAACTGCTTCTGGCGCAGCGACGGCGAACCAATGTGGGTGGATCCGGCGCTTTTGGCCGACGAGGAAACGACCTATGGCGTGGGCGAAGCCGATGCGCAGCGTTTTCTGATCGAGGTGGCGCGTCGTCTCGGGCTCGATCCGCGCCATGTCTTTCCTGGCTACGAGGATACGCTCTATTACCTCTGGCGCGAGCGGCGCTTGCCGGTCAACGTCACCCCCTTCGATGCCCATCTCGACGATCCCCTCGAACGCGAGCGTCTGCGCCGCCTGTTCACCCAAGGACTGTCGATGCCCACGGGCTATGTCTTGCCCGTACGCAAAGACCCGGAAGCAGGGGCATGGCGCACGGGGCCGTGGTTCCTGCGCGAAGAGCGCTGCTACCTCATTCCGGGCGATTCGCCGATGGGTTATCGTTTGCCGCTCGATTCCCTGCCCTGGGTGGCGCCGCTCGATTATCCCTACATCCATCCCCTCGATCCGGCCAACCCTTTTCCTCCCTTGCCCTCACACACCACTCTGCGGCACCAGTGGGAGAGTGCGAAGCCCGCGGGGCCGGTCGATACCACACCCCCTAAACCCTTCGCCTCGGCGGCCAACGTGGTGCGTCTTGCGATGTGTGCCGAACCGCGTGAAGGTCGGTTGTACATTTTCATGCCCCCCACCGCGACAATGGAAGAGTATCTCGAATTGCTCGCGGTGGTCGAGGCGACGGCTGCACAGCTGAACCTGCCGGTGGTCATCGAAGGATATGAACCGCCGCTCGACCCACGTCTGTCCCACTTTCGCATCACGCCCGACCCCGGCGTCCTTGAAGTCAACATTCATCCGGCAAGAAACTGGGCAGAACTCGTCGAACACACCACCTTCCTCTATGAAGCCGCGCATCGCTGCCGGTTGACCACCGAGAAATTCATGCTCGATGGTCGCCATACCGGTACCGGCGGCGGCAACCATTTCGTGCTCGGCGGGCCAATGCCGCTCGAATCTCCTTTTCTGCGCCGTCCCGACCTGTTACGTAGTCTGGTGGCCTATTGGATCAATCATCCCAGCCTATCGTATCTCTTCTCCGGTCTCTTCATCGGCCCCACGAGTCAAGCCCCCCGGGTCGACGAAGCGCGCAACGACAGTCTCTACGAACTAGAGATCGCGTTCCGGCAGATTCCCGAACCCGGCGGTGAGGTTCCGCCATGGCTCGTCGACCGGATTTTCCGTAACCTGCTGATCGATGTCTCCGGCAACACCCACCGGGCGGAATTTTGTATCGACAAACTCTACGCCCCCGAAGGGCCAGCCGGACGGCGCGGGCTGCTCGAGCTGCGCGCTTTCGAGATGCCGCCGCACGCCCGCATGAGTCTGACACAGCAGCTGCTACTGCGCGCCTTGATCGCCCGATTTTGGAACGAGCCGTATCGTCCGACCCGACTCGTGCGCTGGGGTACCGAATTGCACGACCGCTTCATGCTGCCGCGCTTCGTCGAATACGACTTCCGTGACGTGCTCTCCGAACTGCAGCAGGCTGGTTTTCCCTTGGAGTTCTCCTGGTTCGCGCCACATTTCGAATTTCGCTTCCCCAAGTATGGGGATTTGGCCGTCGGTGGAATCGAACTGGAGTTGCGCCAGGCACTGGAGCCATGGCACGTGATGGGCGAGGAAGGAACGATCGGAGGAACGGCGCGCTACGTCGATTCTTCGGTGGAACGTCTCCAAGTGTTGATCACCGGTATGGCACCGGAGCGCTACGTCCTCACCTGCAACGGCATTGCCGTACCCTTGCAGCCGACGGGACGGCGCGGTGAATTCGTTGCCGGCGTGCGTTATCGTGCCTGGCAACCGGCTTCGTGCCTGCACCCTTTGATCGGCGTGCACAGCCCCTTGACTTTCGATCTGGTCGATACCTGGATGCAGCGTTCGATCGCCGGCTGCCAATACCATGTGGCGCATCCGGGCGGACGGAATTTCCAGACCTTGCCGGTCAATGCCTTCGAAGCGGAAAGCCGGCGCCTGGCGAGATTCTTCCGCATGGGGCACACGCCGGGACAGATGCGGGTCTCACCTCCGGTGAGGGATGCCGAGCATCCTTTCACCTTGGATCTGCGCCAGCATCTTTGGTCCTAACGATGAATCCCGATGAAGGACAGGATAGAATGGCAACGATCTAAGTCTTGGAATGCGGCCCGTGTCGACCTCTGCTGATGCCCCGCTCGGGCTGTATCCTCTCCATCTCGGGCGCTATGATGAATCGCGCGACGCGACAGGCCGGATGCGAGCCGGTTGGTGTGATCTCCTGACGCGGCTACAGAACATGGCGCCGAAGGCGCTGAACCAGCGCCTAGCCTGGATCGATCACAGTCTTCAGGAAAACGGGGTGATCTTCCGGCCACACGGCGAAACCGAATCCCATCCGTGGCTCCTCGATCCTCTACCACTCATCCTATCGTCCAAGGAATGGTGCGCGCTCGCGCAAGCGGTGGCCCAGCGCGCTCGCCTCTTCGATGCAATCCTCGCCGATCTCTACGGGGCCCAGCGCTTGCTGACACAAGGCTTGTTGCCCCCTGCCCTTATATTCGGTCAGCACGGTTTCCTCTGGCCCTGTTTCGGTCTGCGTCCCGTTGGCGGCGTCTTCTTGCACCGCTACGCGGTCGACCTCGTACGCTCCCCCGACGGACGGTGGTGGGTGATCGCCGATCACACCCAGAACCCGGTCGGCCTGGGTTATGCGCTGGAAAATCGTCTCCTCGTCTCGCGGGTATTCTCCGAGGCGTTTCGCGAATTACAGGTCCAACGACTGGCTGGCTTCTTTCGGGAAATGCAGCAGTCGATGGCAACCTGGGCACCCGTTGAGCCGGGCGAGCAACCTTTCATGGTCATGCTCACCCACGGTCCCAGCGATCCGACCTATTTCGAACAAGCCTACCTGGCACGCTACCTCGGCTATCCCTTGGTCGAAGGACAAGACCTCACGGTGCGCGCCGAAACGGTCTTTCTCAAGACCCTAAATGGACTCAAACGCGTGCACACCATCGTGCGCCGCGTACTCGATGAAGACTGTGACCCCCTGGAATTGCGTTCCGAGTCCCTGAGTGGAATCCCCGGTCTGCTCACGGCGCTGCGCGCCCAGCGGGTGATGGTGGCCAACGTCCCGGGCAGCGGCGTCTTGGAGTCGTCGGCACTCATGGGCTTCCTGCCAGCGATCGCAACGAGTCTCCTGGGGGAACCCCTGAAATTGCCCTCGGTGGCGACTTGGTGGTGTGGCGAAGCGCCCGCACTCGACTACGTGTGCAAGCACTTGGATTCACTGGTACTCAAGCCCGCCTATCCAGGACAGAATTTTCCAACGATTTTCGGACCGGCTCTCGGCGAAACCGAGCGGGCGCGCCTGCTCGAACGCATTGCGGCGCAGCCCCATGCATATGTGGCCCAGGAATTGATCGCACCCTCGCTCGCACCGGTGTTCGATCGACGCAACGAGGGACGCCTCGAACCCTGGCAGGTCGGTCTGAGGCTCTTTGCCATCGCCACACCGCAAGGTTATCGCGTCATGCCTGGGGGATTGACACGGGTAGGACCGATAGAGCGGCTGCCCTTGATTCCAATGCGGCGCGGAGGGGCGACCAAGGATACATGGGTGCTCACCGAGGGCGAGGTCGAATCGCTCACCTTGATCAAGAATCGCCTAGGGCCGGTCGATCTGGTACGCAGCGGCAAGAATCTTTCCTCGCGCGTGGTGGAAAATCTCTTTTGGTTCGGACGTTACTGCGAACGCATGGATGTGGCCGCCCGGCTGCTGCGCCTGATGCTGCTGCGCGTGGTCGATGTCGATGAAGTGCATGACCCCGAGATCGAGTCTCTGGCACGCATCGGCGTCGAACTCGAGATCCTCGCTCCGACGCAGGCGGACCGCCCCCTCCTCCAGCGCATGCTCGATACACTCTTCGGGCTCGAGGAAGAGAACGGCGTATTGCGCTCGATCCAGAACGTCTTGCGCACCGCGGACCAGATGCGCGAGCGATTTTCCACCGATCACTGGCATTCACTCAATCGCCTTCAGCGCAGCCTGCAGGTTCGTCGCGACGACCTCAGCGACGTCCTGGAAGGGTTGGATCACGTTGTAATGCTTTCGGCATCCACCGCCGGGTATTCGCTCGACAACATGACTCGAGACCCTGGATGGCATTTTCTCGTCATCGGACGGCGTCTGGAGCGGCTGACCCTCTTGTGCCGCACGCTGGCAAGGATTCTGGACGACCCCGACTCGGGACGACAGGGAGGCTTGGACTGGCTGCTCGAACTCACTGACAGCCTCATCACGTACCGCTCCCGCTACCCTCGACAAGCGGAATGGCTGCCATTGCTGGATTTGATCATCTTCGACGCAACCAACCCGCACGCCATGGCATTCCAGGTGCGTGCCATCGGCCGTTACCTGTCGGTCCTTGCTGCGGAACTTCCCTTGGGGCCGGAAGTAGGCGAGACGGCGCTGCCAAACCTGGAGCGGATCGCCGAACGTATCCTCGCCTTCGACCCGATGCGGCTCATCGCTCTCGATCGGGAAAGCGCCGTAGCGTTACGCACCGAGTTGGAGGCTCTGCTCCAGGCTGCCTATGCGCTCTCCGATGCGCTGAGCCGAAAATTCTTCAGCCACATCGAAGCACACGGGTACCAGACGTTGGGAATTTGACCATGGTCCGCTATCGAGTAGAACACACGACGCGGTACGAATACGGTGGCAGCGTCATCCTGTCGCAGCAGCTCGCCCATCCCAGTCCTCGCGCGTGGCCCTGGCAAAAAACGTTAAACGCATGCTGGCAGCTGGAGCCGGAGCCTTCTTGGCGACACCGCGGTTTCGATGCCTTCGACAACCCTGTCGAATGGTTTGCCTACTACCTGCCGCACACCGAGTTACACGTGCACCTCAGTCTCGAGGTGGCCGTGTATGCCCATCGCCCACCTTGTCTCGAAGGGGGGATCGACGTGCACACACTACGCCAGCGCCTGAGTTATCAAGGCACACAGCCTCTACCCGAAGACGTGGGGGCCCAGCGCTATGCTTTCGAATCGCCACACATTCGAATCAAACGGGAGTTGGCAGCCTATGCCGCCGAGTGCTGTTCCCCCGATGTTCCAGTGGCACAGGCGGCCGCCGCTCTGATGCACAAAATTCACAAAGAATTCACCTTCGACCCCACCGCGACCACGGTCTCGACGCCCGTCATGGAGGTTCTGGCGCAGAGACGCGGAGTCTGCCAGGATTTCGCCCATCTGATGATCGCCTGCCTGCGCAGTCAGGGAATTCCGGCGCGCTACATGAGCGGCTATCTGCTCACTCAGCCACCGCCGGGTCAGCCTCGCCTGATCGGCGCAGATGCTACGCACGCATGGGTGGCCGTCTATGCACCCGGCGTGTGTGGCCACGACTGGATCGAATTCGACCCGACCAACGACCTGCTGCCTGATACCGAACACATCGCCATGGCCTATGGGCGAGATTTCTCCGATGTTTCCCCCTTGCGCGGCATCATTCTGGGCGGAGGTGACCATCGACCGCATGTGGCGGTGACGGTCACCCCCTGGTCCGATTTCGCAGAAGAAGGTCCTGATATCTCTGGATGATTTCCTGGCCGGGCCCTACCTCGGCGCGGCTTGCGGAAGCAAAATCCAGGGCACCTCGAAAAACCTCCCGCCCTCCGCCCCTGGTAAAATTCTCCTATCGTGATTCGTGAGGAGCCGGGGCCATGACGCGCCGCACCGCAATCCAGCCCAATCTCTTTGCTTCACAAGCGCATCGCACCCAGCCCGAATCGGCTGGGCGATCCGCTGTAGGAAATGGAAGCGGCGATCGACTTTGCGGCGCTGGCGGCCGAAGTGCAGAGGCTCTACCCCCTGAAGGGACAACCTAAAGGCGGGCAGCCGCCCTATCCGATCGAGACAATGGTGCGCATCGTGGTACAAGCTCATTCGTTGCCTGAAAACCGACACGGCCAGCACCCACGACGTCCTGTCAAGCGACATCAGAAAGTGACCCCCTGGCGACAGTGAAATCTGACCCCCTTATTCTCTGACGACCTGCTCATGATGGTGAATGGAATCGGGCTTGATCAGCCCGGCCTTGCGCTTGGCACGCAGTCGGTAGCTGTC
>JACRJA010000054.1 GCA_016235745.1 Rhodocyclales bacterium
CAGCGATAATGAGGCCGCCCAACGCCTCAACCAGGCCAGGGCTGAACTCTTTCGTTCCATCAACAAGGCCCAAAACCCGGCCGTCTGAGGGGACTCACCTACCAACCTCATTCAGGCTCATTTCTGAATTGGAAAGGACTCGCCCCGCGCGCTTCTAGCGGATCAGGGTGCGCAGCACCTCGCGGAAGACGTCCGTACCGCCCCGCTCGAGCCACTCGAAGGCCACCATCTCGCGGCAGACCACCACGGCCCCGGCCTGGCGCATCCGCTCGAGGGCGAGCAGCCGATCCTCGGCGCGGCGCGAGCCGACCGCCTCGGCCACCACGAAGACCTGTTTGCCCGCCGCGAGCAGATCGAGCACCGTCTGCAGCACGCACACGTGCGCCTCGGTTCCCGTCACGACCACCTGGTCGGCGCGCCCCACGGCCGTGGGTTCGAGCACGCCATCGCGCACCGCCGAGAAAGCGCTCTTGCGCACCCGCTCGGCGCCCGGCGGCAGTAGTGCGAGCAATTCCGGCACCGTCTCGCCGATCTTCTCGGGGAAATGCTCGCTCACCACCACCGGCACCTGCAGCTTGCCGGCAAGCCGCAGCAGCCAGGCGGCGGCTTCCTGCACCTGCTCCTGGTGCTCGATCACCGGCAGCAGGCCGCTTTGGATGTCGACCACGAGCAAGGCGCTTTTGTGGAGGGACATCTTCATCGCCGCCTCCCTCAATCCCGCAGCTCGGGACGATCGCGGAAGAATTCGAGCGCTTCGGGATTGGCGAGCGCTTCGACGTTTTTCACCGGCTGGCCGTGCACCACCTGGCGCACCGCGAGCTCGACGATCTTGCCGCTCTTGGTGCGCGGAATGTCGGGCACCTGCACGATCTTGGCCGGGACGTGGCGCGGCGTGGTGTTGTCGCGAATGACGCGGCGGATCTTCTCCTGCAGCGCCGCATCGAGCACGAGCCCCTCGCGCAGGCGCACGAAGAGCACCACGCGCACGTCGCCCTGCCAATCCTGACCGATGACGATGGATTCTTCGACCTCGGGCAGCTTCTCCACCTGGCGGTAGATTTCGGCCGTGCCGATCCGCACCCCGCCGGGATTGAGCGTGGCGTCCGAGCGGCCGTAGATGATGAAGCCGCCGTGGATCGTTTCCTCGCAGTAATCGCCGTGGCACCACACGCCGGGGAAGCGCTCGAAGTAGGCGGCGCGGTACTTGCTGCCGTCCGGGTCGTTCCAGAAGCCCAAAGGCATCACCGGGAAAGGCCGGGTGCACACGAGTTCGCCTTTCTGCCCGACGACGGGATGGCCCTCCTCGTCGAACACCTGCACCGCCATCCCCAGCCCCTTGCACTGGATCTCGCCGCGCCACACGGGCAGCGTCGGGTTGCCGAGCACGAAGCAGGAAACGATGTCGGTACCGCCGGAGATCGACGACAGGCACAGGTCGCGCTTGATGCGGGTGTAGACGTACTCGAAGCCCTCGGGCACGAGCGGGCTGCCGGTGCTGAACATCGCGCGCACCGTATCGAGCCGGTGCGTTTCGATGGGCGCGAGCCCTTTCTTCGCCGCCGCGTCGAGAAACTTCGCCGAGGTGCCGAAGTGCGTCATGCGCTCGGCGTCGGCGTAGTCGAAAAGAATGGCGCCGTCCTTGACGAAGGGCGAGCCGTCGTAGAGCAGCAGCGTCGCCTCCGAGGCCAGGCCCGAGACGAGCCAGTTCCACATCATCCAGCCGCAGGTGGTGAAGTAGAAGAGCCGGTCGTCCGGCTTGACGTCGCCGTGCAGCTTGTGCTCCTTGAGGTGCTGCAGCAGCACCCCGCCGGCGCAGTGCACGATGCACTTGGGCATGCCGGTGGTGCCGGAAGAATAGAGGATGTAGAGGGGATGATCGAACGGCAGGCGCACGAAGTCGATCTCGGTCGCGTCGCGCTGCGGCGCGGTGAACTCGGCCCAGCCCTGCACGCGGTCGATCATCGAGAGATCGGGCAGCGCCTCCAGATACGGCGTGACCACCACCCGGCGCACCGACGGAAGTCCGGCCACGATTTCGGCCACCTTGCTGCGGATGTCGACCGCCTTGCCATGGTACCAGTAGCCATCGACGGTGAAGAGCACTTTGGGCTCGGTCTGGCCGAAGCGATCGAGCACCCCCTGCACGCCGAAATCGGGAGAAGCCGAGGTGAAGATCGCTCCCAGGCTCGCCGTGGCGAGCATGGCGATGACCGTATGCGGCATGTTGGGCATGTAGGCCGCCACCCGGTCGCCGCGCGTCACCCCCGCTTCGGTCAGGGCCTGGGCCACGCGGGCCACTTCGAGGTAGAGCTCTTCCCAGCTCCAGCGCTGCTTGACCCGGTCCTCGCCCCAGAAGACCATCGCCTCGCGCCCGTCGCGCCGCCGCAGCAGGTTTTCGGCGAAATTGAGCCGCGCCTGCGGGAACCAGCGCGCCCCGGGCATCTTGTCGCCATCGACGAGCACCACCTCGCCGCGCTCGCCGATCACCCCGCCCTCGCCCCATACCGAGACCCAAAATTCCTCGGGATGATTGATGCTCCAGCGGTGCAGGGCCGCATAGTCGGGGAAACTCCGGCTCCAGCGCTCCTCGGCGCGGCGAGTAAAGCCGGTGATGGTAGCGGCCGCCACGCGTTCGGCCGAAGGCACCCAGATAGGGGTCGTCTCGCTCATGTCCTTCCTCCTTTTTTATGGGTATTTTCGCCTTTCGCCTCAGCCGGGAGAACCCGCCAGCGCCCGGCGCAAATCCTCGGGCAAAGGCGTGGAGCGGCCGGTGGCGGCATCGACCCACACCATCTTACCGGAACCGGTGGCGTAGAGGGTCCCGTCACCCACCAGGCGCAGCTCATACCAACTCGTCACGCTGGAGCGCCCCGGTTCGCCGGCATACACCGTGACCTCGCACACGGCCGGATAGGTGACCGGCTTGAGAAAGTTGCAGTCCGCATGCACCAGCACCGGCGAGGGCGACACGCCGGCCACCACCCGATAGCCCAGCGCTGCGAGCCATTCCACGCGCGCCTGTTCGAAATAGCGAAAATAGATCGTATTATTGACGTGACCGAAGACATCCATGTCGCCCCAGCGTACGGGGATGGTGGTCGTGAGCACTTTCCGGGCATGGGCCGGGCGTTGGGTCATGAGTGCGTCTCCTCGAAAGCGTGATTGATCGTCGCCCCGTTTTCTGCCAACATACGGCAGCGTATGGCCTTTTACTTTATTGTAGCGCGAGGACTCCCGAAGATGGAACGAGAAGCGATGGAATTCGACGTGCTGATCGTCGGCGGCGGCCCGGCGGGGCTGGCGGCGGCGATCCGCCTCAAGCAGCTCTGCGCCGAGCAGGGGCAGGATTTCTCCGTGTGCGTGATCGAGAAAGGCGCGGAGCTGGGAGCGCACACCATGTCGGGCGCCGTGCTCGATCCGCGCTCGCTCACCGAACTCATCCCCGACTGGAAGGAGCGCGGCGCGCCGCTCAAGACCGAGGTGCGCGAGGACCGCTTCCTCTTCCTCAAGGAAGGCGGGGCGATCAAGGTGCCCAACGCCCTGTTGCCGCAGTGTTTTCAGAACCACGGTAACTACATCATCCGCGCCGGCTTCCTCGTCAAGTGGCTGGGCGAGCAGGCCGAAGCCATGGGCATCGACGTCTATCCCGGCTTTGCCGCCGCCGACGTGCTCTATGACGACGAAGGTCGCGTGCTCGGCGTGGTCACCGGCGACATGGGGCTGCAGAAAGACGGCACCCCCGGCCCCAACTACCAGCCCGGCATGGAGTTGCGGGCGCGCTATACGCTATTCGCCGAAGGCTGCCGCGGGCATCTGGGCAAGCGGCTGGAAGCGCGCTTCAAGCTGCGCGAAGGGCGCGACCCGCAAGCCTACGGCATCGGCATCAAGGAGCTGTGGGAGATCGACCCTGCCAAGCATGAACCGGGCCTGGTGATGCACACCGCCGGCTGGCCGCTCGATCCCGACACCTACGGCGGCTCCTTCTGCTACCACCTCGACGAAGGCCCGCTGGTGGCGATCGGCTTCGTCGTCGGGCTCGACTACCGCAACCCGCATCTCTCGCCCTTCGAGGAATTCCAGCGGCTCAAGACTCACTCCGCCATCCGCTCCATGCTCGCAGGCGGCAAGCGCATCGCCTACGGCGCGCGCGCGCTGGTGGCCGGCGGGCTGCAGGCATTGCCCAAGACCGTCTTTCCCGGCGGCGCGCTCATCGGCGACGACGCGGGCTATCTCAACGCCTCGCGCATCAAGGGCATCCACGCGGCCATCAAGTCCGGCATGCTGGCGGCAGAGGCCGCCTTCACCGCGCTCGCCGCCGGTCGCGCCCACGACGAGCTCTCCGACTACCCGCAGGGCTTCGAGCGCAGCTGGCTGCACGAGGAGCTCTATCGCGCCCGCAACTTCAAACCCCTCATGAAGAAGGGGCTGTGGGCCGGATCGCTGCTCTTTGGCATCGACCAGATGGTGTTTCGCGGCAAAGCGCCCTGGACGCTGCACCGCGACACGCCCGACCACGCCCAGCTCAAGCCCGCCGCCGAATGCAAACCGATCGCCTATCCCAAGCCCGACGGCGTGCTCACTTTCGACCGGCTCTCCTCGGTGTTTCTCTCGAATACCAACCACGACGAGGACCAGCCCTGCCACCTCGTGCTGCGCGACCCCAAGGTGGCGATCGAGGTCAATCTCAAGACCTACGACGCCCCCGAGCAGCGCTACTGCCCGGCCGGCGTCTACGAGATCGTGCGCGAAGAGGGCACGCCGCGCCTGCAGATCAACGCGCAGAACTGCGTGCACTGCAAGACCTGCGACATCAAGGATCCGACGCAGAACATCGACTGGGTTCCGCCGCAGGGCGGCGAAGGGCCGATCTACGTCGGCATGTGAGAGCCGGCGCCGCGGGCGGCGGCGCCTGCGGCCTCATTCGAACACGCGGCGCGCGTTCAGCGGCTGCACCGGACGGTTGTTGCGGCCGGTAAGCGACAAGAAGGCGCGCAGCTGTTCCTCGCTCGCCTCGGCAACTTCCGACATCACGTACCAGCGCACGCCCTCGGTGCAGGGCGGCGTGGTGAGCGAGCCGCTGTAGCGGTAAAAGTCGGTCGTGGGCGGCAAGAGCTTACCCGGATCGAGCGACACGCTCGCCTCGCCTTTCTTCTGTGCAGCGGCGAGGATCTCGCCGAGCACGGGGTTGGCCTCGCCCTGGCGGAACCACACCGCCACCGCCGCGACGTTGCCGTCCTTGTCCTGATGCATCAGCTGGACTTCCAGCGGATAATGGTTGCCGCCGTCGGTGTGCTCGCTGGATGTATGGAACTGGATCGCCGTCAGCGTGAATCGATGCTGTTCATCCGTGATCGACGCCTTGCCGGAGACGATCTGCAGCCGCAGCACGCCGTTGTCGCGCCGTACCCGGGCATTCACCGGCGCGTAGGCGAAGTCGATCGCCCGAAGGTCGGTGGTGAGCACATCCTCGCGCCGGATGTCGATCGGCGACTGGTTCTTGCCGACGCCGCACCAGAAATGATTCCGCGACAGCTTCGCCCACTGGGAAGGGCCGTTCGTCTGACCATAGCCCCAGGCGACAGACGGACGGGGCGATCGCTTGCTCTGCCCCGCATCCGGCACGGTGGCAGGCTTGGTCGCCTCGGGTGCAGGCGGCTTTTCTTCGGCCGGCGCCACTTCGGCCTTGCGCTCATCCCCGCCCACATCGGGCGCCGCCTCCTGGGCCTGCAGCGGCAGCGCCGCCGCAAGGCATACGATCCCCCACATCCATTGCTTCATCTGGGAAGCCCGCAATGCCATGGGAAATTCTCCTGGTCGAGTGTGTCGTACGCACGGGCGCATCGCGCCGCTTCATCCAGCGGCGAATTATCCCCCATCCAGGCCAGAATTATACCCCCCGCCCCTGGGCCGGCCGTTCCGGTAGAATAGAGCGATTTGCACCAGGAACGACGATGACCTCCTCCTCTTACCCCCATCCGCTAATCGCCCGCGAGGGCTGGCCTTTCCTCGCCGGAGCGATTCTGCTCGCCCTCGCCGTCCATGCCACTGCCGGCTTCGCCTGGGCTTGGCCCCTGTGGCTGCTGGCGCTCTTCGTGCTGCAGTTCTTCCGCGACCCGCCCCGCCCCATCCCCAGCGAGCCGCTGGCGGTGCTCTCGCCGGCCGACGGGCTGGTGGTCGCCATCGAGCCCGCGCGCGACCCGTGGCGCGACTGCGATGCGCTCAAGATCAGCGTCTTCATGAACGTCTTCAACGTGCATTCCAACCGCAGTCCGGTCGACGGCACGGTGCTCGCGCGCTGGTACCACCCCGGCAAGTTCCTCAACGCGGCGCTCGACAAGGCCTCCAGCGAAAACGAACGCAACGCGCTGCACCTGCGCAGCGACACCGGACACGAACTCACCTGCGTCCAGGTGGCCGGGCTGGTGGCGCGCCGCATCCTCTGTTACGTCGAACCGGGCGATCGGCTCACGCGCGGCCAGCGCTACGGTTTCATCCGCTTCGGCTCGCGCGTCGACCTCTACCTGCCGCCGGACAGCCGCCCGCGGGTCGTCTTCGGCGAGAAGGTCAAGGCGACGAGCACCATCCTCGCCGAATTTCCAGCGCCAGAACACGAGGCCACCCGATGAACGAAGAACACGAAGATTCCGTGCCGCCCAAGCGCCGCGGCATCTTCCTCCTGCCCAACCTCTTCACCACGGCAGCGCTCTTTGCCGGTTTCTACGCCGTGGTACAGGCGCTCGATGGCCAGTTCCAGACGGCGGCGGTGGCGATCTTTGCCGCCATCGTGCTCGACGGGCTCGACGGGCGCATCGCGCGCCTCACCCACACCCAGAGCGAATTCGGCGCCCAGTACGATTCGCTGGCCGACATGGTCTCCTTCGGCGTCGCCCCCGCCGTGCTGAGCTACACCTGGGCGCTGCAGCCGCTGGGCAAGATCGGCTGGGTCGTCGCCTTCCTCTACTGCGCCGGCGCCGCGCTGCGCCTGGCGCGCTTCAACACCAACCTCGGCGTGATCGACAAGCGCTACTTCCAGGGTCTGCCCAGCCCGGCTGCCGCCGCCCTGGTGGCCGGCTTCGTCTGGGTGGCCCACGACCTGGGGTGGACCGGAACCGAACTGCGCTGGCCCGCCGCCGTCCTCACCGCCTTTGCCGGCATCACCATGGTCACCAACATTCTCTACTGGAGCGGCAAGAGCATCGACCTGCGCCGCGCCTTTCCTTTCGTCGCCGCCGCGAGCGTGGTGCTCGTCTTCGCCCTCGTGTCGATCTACCCTGGGCTGCTCTTCCTGCTCTTCCTCGGCTATGCGCTCTCCGGTTACGTGCTCGCCTTCTGGCGCTGGCGGCACAAGCGCCGGCACAGTGCCGACCCCTCACCGCGGTCATAGCTTTTTTCGATGATAAAAACGCTTGCTTCGATGCGAATTTCCGTGTAGATTTTGCCGCATGAAGACGCAAAGCCCCCTTCTTCGCTCCTTCCTTCTCACGGCCGGCCTGCTGCTGGGCCCGCTGCTGCGCCTCGCGCGCTAAATACACACTCCCCCTCCCCTGCCGTTTCCCTTTGAGCCCCGGTCCTGCCGAGGCAAGAGCCCCTTCGTCTTTTCATTCCAGGAGACCGCCATGAAAGAATCCTTGATCATCTTCGACACCACCATGCGCGACGGCGAACAAAGCCCCGGCGCCTCCATGACCAAGGAAGAGAAGCTGCGCATCGCGCGCCAGCTCGAGCGCATGCGCGTCGACGTGATCGAAGCCGGTTTCGCCGCCGCCTCGCCTGGCGACTTCGAGGCCGTGCGCGCCGTGGCCGAAGCGATCAAGGAATCCACCGTCTGCTCGCTCGCCCGCGCCAACGCGGACGACATCGAGCGTGCCGCCGAAGCGATTCGCCCGGCCAAACGCCAGCGCATCCACACTTTCATCGCCACCAGTCCCATCCACATGGAGAAAAAACTGCGCATGACGCCCGACGAGGTCGTCGCGCAGGCGGTCGAAGCGGTTCGTTTGGCCCGACGATTCACCGACGACGTCGAGTTCTCGGCCGAAGACGCCGGCCGCTCCGAGCTCGATTTCCTGTGCCGTATCTTCGAGGCGGTGATCGAAGCCGGCGCCACCACCCTCAACGTCCCCGACACCGTCGGCTACACCCTGCCGCATGAATACGCCGACAAGATCCGCCGCCTCATCGAGCGTGTGCCTAACTCCGACAAGGTGATCTGGTCGGTGCACTGCCACAACGACCTGGGGCTGGCGGTGGCCAACTCGCTCGCCGCGGTGCTCGCTGGCGCGCGCCAGGTGGAATGCACCATCAACGGTCTGGGCGAGCGGGCCGGCAATGCCGCGCTCGAAGAGATCGTCATGGCGGTGCGCACGCGCCAAGATGCCTTTCCCTGCGACACGCGCATCGACACCACGCAGATCGTGCCCACCTCCAAGCTCGTGTCCACCATCACGGGGTTTCCGGTGCAGCCGAACAAGGCCATCGTCGGCGCGAACGCCTTTGCGCACGAATCGGGCATCCACCAGGACGGCGTGCTCAAGCACCGCGAGACCTACGAGATCATGCGCGCCGAAGACGTGGGCTGGAGCGCCAACAAGATCGTGCTCGGCAAGCACTCCGGCCGCCGCGCCTTCCGCGCCCGCCTGGAGGAATTGGGAATCGAGGTCTCTTCGGAAGAACAGCTCAACCAGGCCTTTGCCCGCTTCAAGGAACTCGCCGACAAAAAGCACGAGATCTTCGATGAAGACCTTTTCGCCCTCATGGCCGAAGAACCGGCGCCGGGCGAAGGCGAGCGCATCCGGCTCGTCTCAGCCGTGATCCATTCCGAGACGGGCGAAGCGCCGCACGCCAAGCTCACGCTGGCGATCGACGGCAAAGAGTACGTCACCGAATCCGACGGCTCCGGGCCGGTGGATGCCGCCTTCAAGGCGATCGAAGCCCTGGTGCATAGCGGCGCCGAGCTGGTGCTCTATTCGGTGAATGCCATCACCCAGGGAACCGACGCCCAGGGCGAAGTCACCGTGCGCTTGAGCAAAGGCGGTCGCATCGTCAATGGCCTGGGGGCCGACACCGACATCATCGTCGCCTCGATCAAGGCCTACCTCAACGCCCTCAACAAACTGAGCCACGACGCCGTGCGCATCAACCCGCAGCTTTGAGCCTCACGCCGCCCCGTCTTCCCCCCGCCGCCCCGTGCGGCGGGCGAAGACGAGCAGCACCATGAAGAGCGCCAGGGCAAGGAGCGTTTCCCCCTTGGCAAACCATCCCACTCCCAGTGGATCGTTCCAACGCAGCACGCCCTCGGCGACGTAGAAAATCGTCACGAGCGAAGCCCACTGCGCCGTGTAGCGCCGGCCGCGCCACAGCCCCGGCAAGGCCGCGGCGATCGGCAGCGCCTTGAGCGTGAGCCAGGAACCGCCGGGGCGCAGCGGCGCGAGCCACCCTTCCCACAGCACGCACCACAGCGCCAGCGCCAGGGCGAGCGCAAAGGCCGATCGCGCCCAGCATCGGGTTTTTCCCCTACAATGACCGTCCATCCCGTCCCCTTTCCCCTGTCCGCCGGAGCGGATGTGCCGATACCTTCCTTCCCTGTACCCTCGCGCCGCCAAGCCGCACGCTTTGCCCGGCTCTTCGTACTAGGGCTGCGCCGCGCCGACTGCCTGATGGTGGCAGCCGCGCTCACCTATACCACGCTGCTCGCGCTCGTGCCGCTGCTCACCATCACGGTGGTCGTTTTTCGCAACTTCCCTGCTTTCGAGGAAATCGGCCTTGCCCTGCGCGACTTCCTCAGCGCCAACCTGCTGCCCGAAGCCACCGCCAAGCTGGTCACCTTGTACACCCGCGAGTTCGTCGACAACGCGGCCCGCCTCTCGGTGATCGGCACGCTGATGCTCATCGTCACGGCGTTGCTGCTGCTCGCGACCATCGAATCGGCCTTCGACCGCATCTGGCGCTTGCGCCGAGCGCGTCCGCTCGCCGCGCGACTGGTCACTTACTGGTTCGTCCTCACCGCCGGCCCCCTGCTCTTCGGCTCCGGCGTCTATCTCACGACCCGGCTCGCGCGCGAATCGCTGCGCATGACCGGGCTCGGGGCGCTGGCCACTCCGCTCGTCTCTTTCGTGCTGATCTGGGCGTTCCTTTGGGCGCTCTACCAGCTCGTGCCGCGCCACCCGGTGCGTTCCCGCCACGCCGGCACCGCCGCCTTCCTCGCCACCCTCGCCTTTCTCCTCGTGCAGCGCGGTTTCACCGCCTTCATCTCCCGTTTCGCCACCTACGACCTCGTCTATGGCGCCTTCGCCGCCATACCCATCTTTCTCGTGTGGATCTACGTCCTGTGGGCCGTCATTCTCGGGGGCGCAGTCTTCGGCGCCACGCTCTCCCGGCTGCCGACTCAATCTTCCGGGAACGGATCGACCTCGTACTGAAACACCTCGACGCAGCGCGTCTGCGCTTCGAAGCGGATGAAGCGCACCTGGCTCAACAGCCACTGTCCCACCGCCGGCTCGCTCGCTATCGCCAAGCGGGAGCCGGCGATCGTCCCCGTGGGGCAGATCAAGGCCGGCTGCACCCGCAGCGGCGGCGTTTTGCGCACCGCTAGGGCCATCTGGGAAGGGAACCCCGGAGGAGCGGGCTTCTCGTGGGTGAGCGCCACCACTTCCGGCTCGAATCCCACCGCCTGGATCCCCATCTGCAACCCGTGGGGATGCTGCCTGAGCCAGCGCACCAGCGCCAAGATCCAGCGCAGATCGCCGCCGGCGCGGATTGCCACCACCTGCCCGGGGAAGAACAGGGCCTGCTCACGATCGGTCCAGCGCAGTTCATAGCCGCTGATGCTCACGTCGGTCACGCGCACGGGCCGGATATGGGTGGGCAAGCCCATGCGCTGCCGTAACACGTCCTCCCAGCCCACCAGCAATTCGGCCATGGCATCGAACGGCTTACGCGGCAGACGCTGCTGCCAGCCGTAGCGCCAGCGATCGAGCAACTCGCGCAGCAGCGCCACCCGGCCGTCGGCCGTCACTCCGCCCTCCACGCGGCGGCGCATCGTCCAGTCTATGCCGTCCAGCTGCCGGATCTCATCCTCGGCCTGTTTGGCAAGTTCCTCCAGCGAAAAGAAGAGGCTCGGCTCGGGCCGATCCGCGCGCTTGAAAAACCATGCCTTCGGCTCGGGCGGCTCGTCGAGCTGCAGCGACATCACGAAGCCGTCCTCTTGCGCTGCACCGGGGTGATGCAAAACGATGACCGGATCGTTCGACTGCACCCAGTGCAAGGCCCACAGCAGCTCGCGCGCATCCATGAAGCGGGGATCGGCCGCCGCCAGCGCGAGCAGCCAGGCGAGCTCGCCACGGATGCTGGCTTCCCCTTCATGCGAGAGCGACAGGCAGAGCCCCGTCAAAGTGCGCCAGAAACCCGGCGGCAAACCGATGCGCATCACCAGGGCGAGCAGATAGGTGCGCAGTGCGAACGCGGCGAAAATGCTCGCCACCCGCGGATTGCGCCGCGCTTCCTCCACCCCGTTTTCCAGCCGGTCCATGGCCGTGGAGAGCACGCGCTGCAGCGCCACCACCAGGCCGGAAGGCAGAGGAAAGGCCAAATACCCTGCCTGCTGCAGGGTCTCGTCGATGGAAGCGAGCAAGGGGCGCGCTTCTTCGGCCATCCAGGCGGGATCATGCCGGATCACCACGCGCGCCATCCGCGCCCGCAATTCCTCGACCTGCTGTTCGTCGATCATGAAAAAACCACACTGGATAGTATGGAACCGATTCTACACCGGCCGAGATTTTTCGCTACAATCGTCGGGCTCGCGGGCCAGGGTGGTGAAATCGGTAAACACAGCGGACTTAAAATCCGCCGCCGCGAGGCTTGGGGGTTCGACTCCCCTCCCTGGCACCAACGAATCATTTCAGCGCCTCGAGCCCTTCGATGCGCGTGCCGGGACCGATGCCGCGCTCGCGGAACCACCCACCTGGCATCTCTAGGGCGTAGCGCGCTGGCGCCGCGGCGCAGTGCGAATCCAAGGTGAGCGGCGCCATCTCCTCCACGTTGAGGATGCGCCCTGCTTCGTCGAGGAACGCCACCGAGAGCGCGATGGGGGTGTTCTTCATCCACATGCACTGACGCCCCGCCACCGGGAAGACGAACACCATCCCCTCGTTCGCCCCCAAATGCTGGCGAAACATCAGGCCGCGTTCGCGCGAGGGCTCATCGGCCGCCACTTCGGCCACGATCCGGTACATGCCGATCGTCAGTTCCACGCGCGGCTGCGCCGAGGCGATCAGCGGCGTCAGGGCGAGCCCGTACGCCACTATGGCCAAAACCCAGGACTTCAGCGACATCGTCCCTTTCCTCCAGGCACTCCGGATAGATGCGGCGCATGCCCTCTTGACCATCCCCCTCTTTGCCTCCATAGTCTCATCAAACTTTCTTGCGGAGCGCTGCCCATGAACGACACCCTGCACCTCGTCTGCCCGCACTGCTTTGCGGTGAACCGCCTCCCTAGCGAACGGCTGCATGAAGGGCCCAACTGCGGCAAATGCCACCAGCCCCTCTTCCCCGGCCAGCCCGTCGAGCTCGATGAAGCGCGCTTCGACCGCTACCTGACGAAGAACGATCTTCCCGTGCTGGTCGATTTCTGGGCCCCCTGGTGCGGTCCCTGTCGCATGATGGCCCCGGCCTTTGCCCATGCCGCCAGCCAGCTCGCCCCGCGCGTGCTGCTCGCCAAGCTCAACACGGACGAAGCCCAGGAAACGGCCGCGCGCTACGGCATCCGCAGTATCCCGACGATGATCCTCTTTCGCCAGGGGCAAGAAGTGGCGCGGCATTCCGGCGCCGTCGGCACGGCCGAGATCGTGCGCTGGGTACAAAGCCATCTCTGACGATCCCGGCCCTGAGATGCCCGTTCAAGGCCGCTCGATGAGCTCGATCTTGTAGCCGTCCGGATCCTCGACGAAGGCGATCACGGTGGTGCCGTGCTTCATCGGCCCGGCCTCGCGGATCACCTTCCCGCCGCGGGCGCGGATCTCGTCGCAAGCGGCCTTGGCGTCGGGCACGGCGATGGCGATGTGCCCGAAGGCATTGCCCATTTCGTAGTGATCGACCCCCCAGTTGTAGGTGAGCTCGATCACCGCGCCTTCGCTCTCGTCCTGATAGCCGACGAAGGCCAGCGTGAATTTCCCATCGGGGTACTCTTCGCGGCGCAGCAGCCGCATGCCGAGCACCTTGGTGTAGAACTCGATCGAGCGGTCGAGATTGCCGACGCGGATCATGGTATGCAGGATACGGGGCATGACGTTTCTCCTTCTTCCGGTTGGGGGATCAACTCCGCGGGCGTTCCCAGGGCAAACCTCGCTCATCGAGCGCAGCGACGATGTCGCGCATCGCTGCCTCCACCACTGCCCGGGGGCCCTTGAAACCGAGCTCGAGCCGACGCCGGCCGCCCGTCTCCTCGGGCACCGACGGCAGCGAAAAGAGCGTCCCTTCAGGATAGCGCGCAGTGAGCGCCTGCATCAGCTCGACCAGGTCCCCCTCGTGCGCCTCCCACACATAGACTGAATCCTCGACGTAGTCCTCGCGATGAAAGAGCTGCGCGTAATAGGTATCGAGCACCCATTCGACCATCGGCCAAGCCATTACGGGAAAACCAGGCACGAAGTGGTGGTCGGCGACGGAAAAACCCGGGATCTGGTTGTAGGGATTGGGGATGATGCGCGCGCCGCGAGGAAAACGCCCCATCTCCAGGCGCTGCGCCGTGGTGCGCTCGCCAAAGCGCGCGCGGATGAGAGCTTCCGCCTCGGGATGCAGCTCAAGCGGCACGCCCAAGGCGTGCGCTGCGCACTGGCGCGTGTGGTCATCCGGCGTGGCGCCGATGCCACCGAAACTGAAGACGATGTCTGCGCTCGCGAGGCTGCGGCGAAACGCCTCGGTGAGCCGCTGCGGCTCGTCGCCGAGATAGTGCACCCAGGAAAGGCGCAGGCCGCGCGCGTGCAGCAGTTCGCGCAGCTTGGCGAAGTGTTTGTCCTCGCGGCGGCCCGAGAGGATCTCGTCGCCGATGATGTAAGCCCCGAATGCGCTCATGGTTTCCCCTTGGGCAAGTCCGTCTCCACCATCCAGGCACCGCGCTCGAGCCGCAGCCGCCGCAGCGCCTCCAGCCCAGCATGCACGAAGAGCAGCCCCGTGAGCGCCGGAGCGAAGAGATTGAGCAGCGGCACGTAAGCAAGCGCCGCGCCGATCGCCCCCAGCCAGAAGAAGGTGCCGCCCTCGCGCGCCTGCAGCGCCCGCAGCTCTTCGGCGTCGGCGTGCTCCATCAGGCAATCATAGGTGAACGTGCGCTTGTTGAGCCAGGCCGTCAACAGCCAGGGCAGGACCAGCGCCGCCCCGGGAATCCACCAGAAGATCATGCTCACGAGAAAACCGAGCAGAAAGAGGCCGGAAGCGCCGAGCGTGTTCCACAGGCTGTGGATGAAGCTGCCGCCCTGGTGACGTTCCAGATCGGCGTACTCTTCGCGCCCCACCTGGGAAACGACGCGCGGCATCACCCAGATGCCCACGATCACGAGCAGGGTGACGTACATGAGCGGCAACACGCTCAACACCAGCAACACCTTGAGGGCGAAGAATCCGGCCATCGCCAGCATTCCCGCCTGCGCCCCTTCCGGCGGCGTCTCGAACCAGCCCGCCAGCCAGGCCGTGAGCGGCTCCCAGGCCAGCGCGAGCGCCACGATCCAGACCACGCCCGCCGCGAGCAGCGGCCAGAACATCTCCCACAGGACTTTGCCCCGCCCCAGGGTAGCGAGCGAGCGCCAGAGGGCGATGCGGATGAGATCCATCATCCCTCACTGCAGGCGCGGCATCACGCCGCGCAGCCCGCGCATCACCTTGCCCATCCCGCCTTTGGAGAACTGCTTCATCACGCGTTGGGTCTGGTCGAACTGCTTGAGCAGGCGATTGACCTCCTGCACCGTCACCCCCGCCCCGGCGGCGATGCGCCGCTTGCGGCTCGCCTTGATGATGTCGGGGTTGGCCCGCTCCTGCGGCGTCATGGCATCGATGATGCCCTGGATGCGCAAAATGGCTTTTTCCTCCATGCCGCCCTGCAGCTGGCCGGCGGCCTGGGCGAACTGCGCCGGGAGTTTGTCGAGCAAGGCGCCGATGCCGCCCATCTTGCGCATCTGCACGATCTGCTCGCGAAAGTCGTTGAGATCGAACCCCTTGCCGGTGCGCAGCTTCTGCGCGAGTTGCTTGGCCTTCTGTTCGTCGACGCTGCGCCGCGCTTCTTCCACCAGGCCGAGGATGTCGCCCATGCCGAGGATGCGGCTCGCCATACGATCGGGGTAGAAGGGCTCCAGCCCCGAGAGCTTCTCGCCCACCCCGGCGAACTTGATCGGCTTGCCGGTGACGGCGCGCACCGACAGCGCCGCCCCGCCGCGCGCGTCCCCGTCGAGCTTGGTGAGCACCACCCCGGTGAGCGGCAGCGCCTCGTTGAAGGCCCGCGCGGTATTGACCGCGTCCTGCCCCAGCATGGCGTCGACCACGAAGAGCGTCTCGGTCGGATTCAAAGCCGCGTGCAACGCCTTGATCTCCTCCATCATCGCCTGGTCGATCGCCAGCCGCCCGGCGGTGTCCACCAGCAGCACGTCGTGGAAATGCCGCTCGGCCCAGTCCTTGGCCGCGCGCGCGATCGCCTCGGGCTTCTGCTCGGGCGAGGAAGGGAAGAAATCGACCCCGGCCTGTTCGGCCACCGTGCGCAGCTGCTCGATCGCCGCCGGCCGGTAGACGTCGGTGGAGACCACCAGCACTTTCTTCTTTTTCTCTTCCTTGAGCCATTTGGCGAGCTTGCCCACGGTGGTGGTCTTACCCGCCCCTTGCAGCCCCGCCATGAGGACGACCACCGGCGGGCGGGCCTCGAGCTTGAGCCCCTCGCCCTGGCCGCCCATGAGCGCCACGAGCTCGTCGTGCACCACGCCGATGAGCGCCTGGCCCGGCGTGAGCGAGCCGATCACTTCCTGCCCGACGGCCTTTTCCTTCACCCGGGCGATGAAGTCCTTGACCACCGGCAAGGCCACGTCGGCTTCCAGCAGCGCCATGCGCACCTCGCGCAGGGCCTCCTGGATGTTCTCCTCCGTGAGCCGCGCCTGGCCGCGCAGCGTCTTGACGACTTTGGACAATCTTTGCGTCAGGTTATCGAGCATGGGCGCAAAACCTCGGCATTCTTCGAGTAAACTAGGATCATGGATTCGATGATTCTACCCCATCTGCTGGCCTTCCTCCTGTACGGCCTCGGGGCGATCGCCGTCTGGCGGCGTTGCCGCGGCCGAGCGGAAGAAGGCAGTCGCTGCCCGCGCCCGCTCGACCGGGCCCTGCTCACCGCCGCCATCCTCGCGCACGGCTGGGGCGCAGCCGCCCTGTTGCTGTCGGACCACGGCTTGCGGCTCGGGTTCGCGCCCGCCCTCTCGCTCACCGTGTGGCTTGCCGCCCTGTTTTTCTGGATCGAGTCCTTCTACGCCCCCATCGGCTGGCTCTACACCGTGCTCACGCCGATCGCTGCCCTGGTGTGCCTGCTGGTGCCATGGCTTCCCCTTCCCGACGCCACGATCGCCACCGACAACCCCTGGCTGCGGCTGCACCTGGTGGTGGCGCTGCTCTCTTATGCGCTTTTCACGCTCGCGGCGCTGCACGCCGTGCTGATGTCGGTGCTCGAGCGCGCCTTGCACCGGCGCGAACCCGCGGCTTGGCTCGGACGGATGCCGCCGCTGCTCGTGATGGAGACGCTGCTCTTTCGCGTCATCGGCATCGCCTTCGTCCTGCTCACCGTCACCGTGCTCACCGGCGTCGTCTTTTCCGAAGCGCTCTTCGGGCAGCCCTTGCGCGCCGACCATAAAACCGTGTTTACCTTGCTCGCCTGGGCGATTTTCGGCATCCTGCTCGTGGGACGGCACGCCTGGGGCTGGCGCGGGCGCGTGGCCCTGCGCTGGACCTGGGCCGGTTTCATCACCCTGGCGCTCGCCTACCTCGGCACCCATTTCGTTCTCGAGTACCTCCTGCACCGCCGATGACATCAATGGATGACCCCATGCTCTCCGACCTGCTGTGGCAATGGATCGGACTGGCCATTTTGCTCTTCTCTTCCGCCCTGGCCTCCATGAGCGAGACGGTGATGATGGCGGCCAACCGCTATCGCCTGAAGTCCCGCGCAGCCAACGGCGAGCGCGGCGCCCAGCTCGCCGCGGCGCTCACCGCCCACCCCGAACGCATGCTGAGCGTGATCCTGCTCGTCAACAACGCCGTCAACGTCGGCGCGGCCACCCTCGCCTCGGTCATCACCATCGAGCTCTTCGGCCAGAACGAGACGATGCTTGCCGTGGGCAGCTTCGTGCTCACCTTCCTCATCCTCGTCTTCTCCGAGATCACGCCCAAGGTAATCGGCGCACGTTACGCCGACCTGCTCGCCCCCTACATCGCCTATCCGCTCACCGCGATGCTGCGCGTGTTCGGGCCGGTGGTCGATTTCGTCAATCTCTTCGTCAAGGCGCTGTTGTGGCTGCTGCGCCTGCCGCGCCGGGCTGCACCGCAGGCGCCCAGCATGGAGGAGCTGCGCAGCCTCGTGCTCGAATCGCGCGTGCTGCGCTCGGAGAAACACCGCGACGTCCTGCTCAACCTCTTCGATCTCGAGCGCATCACGGTAGCGGACGTGATGATTCCGCGGCAGGCGATCGAATTTCTCGATCTCAGCGACGACGAGGAAACGCTGCGCGCCCAGCTGGCCACCGCCTACCACACGCGCCTGCCGGTGGTCGAAGGCAATCCCGACGAGGTGCTCGGCATTTTGCACGTGCGTCAGCTGCTTGCCGAGACGCTCACCTCAGGCTTCTCGCGCGAGGCCATCCGCCGCAGCCTCTCGCCGCCCTATTTCGTACCGGAAGACACCAACGCCATGACGCAGCTGCAGTTCTTCCAGGAACATCACCAGCGTCTGGCGCTGGTGGTCGATGAATACGGCGAGTTGCAGGGTCTGGTGACGCTCGATGACATCATCGAGGAGATGGTGGGCAAATTCACCACCAGCCGCCCCGGCAGCGACACCGTACTGCACTGGCAGGAAGACGGCACGGTGATCGTCGATGGCGCCACGCCGGTGCGCGAGCTCAACCGGGCGCTCGGGCTCGATCTGCCTACCGACGGCCACCGCACCCTCAATGGCCTCATCCTCGAATATCTCCAAGAGATTCCCGAATCGGAAGTGTCGCTGCGTATTGGCGAGGTGCGCATGGACGTTTTACAATGTCATGATCGACGGATCCGTTCGGTGCGCCTCTATGCGCCAACGGCGGAAGAAACAGGGGCGTCCGAGGAGGACACTGGCGAGCGCTCGAGCGAGGAAGGACGATGATCGAGAAGACGGGGTTGGTACGGGCATTGATCCAGCAGGGCTGGATCGATGAGAAAACCGTCGAGCAGGCCCATGCCAAGGGAGAGGCCGGGCCCAATGGCCTGCTGCTCACCCTCATCAAGTCGGGCGTGCTCGATGAGCGCAGGGTCGCCCAGTTCGCCGCCGAGACCTTTGGGCTGCCCGTGCTCGACATCGCTGCCGTCGACCCCGGCGCCCTGCCGAAGAATCTGATCGATCCGCAAACCGCCAACCGCTATCAAGTCGTTGCCTTGTCGCAGCGCAAGGGCAAGACGCTGATCGCCGTGGCCGACCCCACGCTCGTGCGCGTCTACGACGAGATCCGCTTTCAAACGGGCCAGACGATCGAACTCATCGTCACCCCTGCCCTCGCGCTCGCCCGTTTCTGCGACAAGCTCTACGAATCGCTCAACAACGCCCTCTCCACCCTCGTCCAAGACAACGACGGACTCCTGGAAGCCGTTTCCTTGAGCGAAGGCACGCCGCAGGCAGACGAAGGCGAGGTCGATGTCGAAGATGCTCCCGTGGTACGCTTCATCCAGAAGATCCTGATCGACGCGATCAATGAAGGCGCCTCCGACATCCACTTCGAGCCCTACGAGAAGTTCTACCGCGTCCGGGTACGGCAAGATGGCGTATTGCGTGAGATCGCCCGCCCGCCGCTCGCGCTCAAGGAAAAGCTCGCCGCCCGCCTCAAGATCATCTCCCGGCTCGACATTTCGGAGAAACGCGTTCCCCAGGACGGGCGCACCAAACTGGTGCTGAGCAAGAACAAGGCGATCGATTTCCGCGTCTCGACCCTGCCCACCCTGTGGGGCGAGAAGATCGTGCTGCGCATCCTCGATTCGAGCCAGGCGATGCTCGGCATCGACGCGCTCGGCTACGAGCCCGATCAGAAGGCGGCGCTACTGGAAGCGATCGAGCGCCCCTACGGCATGATCCTCGTCACCGGCCCCACCGGCTCGGGCAAGACCGTTTCGCTCTACACCTGCCTCAACCTGCTCAACAAGCCCGAGGTCAACATCTCCACCGCCGAGGATCCGGTAGAGATCAACCTGCCCGGCATCAACCAGGTCAACATCAACGACAAAGTGGGGCTGACGTTCGCCGCGGCGCTGCGCGCCTTCCTGCGCCAGGATCCGGACATCATCATGGTGGGCGAAATCCGCGATCTGGAGACCGCCGACATCGGGGTGAAAGCCGCCCAGACCGGCCACCTGCTGCTCTCCACCCTGCACACCAACGATGCGCCCAGCACGGTCGAGCGGCTGCGCAACATCGGCATCGCCCCTTTCAACATCGCCTCATCGGTGATCCTCATCACCGCCCAGCGGCTGGTGCGTCGCCTATGCACGTGCAAGAAACCCATCGACGTCCCCGTGGAAGCGCTCGTTGCGGCCGGTTTCAGCGAAGAGGAGCTCGACGGCAGCTGGCAGCCCTACGGCCCGGTCGGCTGCGACAAATGCCGCGGCTCTGGCTACAAGGGGCGCACGGGTATCTACGAGGTCATGCCCATCAGCGAAGAAATCCAGCGCCTCATCATGGCCAATGCCTCGGCCATGGAAATCGAAGCGCAAGCCCGGAGTGAAGGGGTGCGCAGTCTGCGGCAATCAGGTCTCCTGAAAGTCAAACACGGCATCACCTCGCTCACCGAGGTGCTCGCCGCCACCAACGATTGATCCCGTTGCGAAGAGGTCAGCCATGGCAACTGCGACTTCCAAACCGAAAGAGCTGTTCTTCAGCTGGGAAGGAAAGGACGCCCAGAACAAACCGGCCCGCGGGGAGATCCGCGCCCCGAGCGAGGCCTCGGCCCGCACGGTGCTGCGCCGCCAAGGAGTGGTCGTCACCAAGATCACCAAGATCAAGTCGCGCCGCGGTCGCGTCGGCGAAAAGGACCTCGTCCTCTTCACCCGCCAGCTCTCCACCATGATGAAGGCCGGCGTGCCGCTGCTGCAGTCCTTCGACATTGCCATCAAAGGCTCGACCAACCCGGCCTTGACGCGGCTCTTGAACCTCATCCGCGAAGACATCGCCGCCGGTTCGAGCCTCGCGGCCGCCTTCGCCAAGTATCCCATGTACTTCGACCGCCTCTTCGTCTCGCTGGTGGCCGCCGGCGAGCAGGCCGGTATCCTCGACGACCTGCTCGAGCGCCTGGCCAGCTATCAGGAAAAGATCCTGGCGATCAAGGGCAAGATCAAGTCGGCCCTTTTCTACCCTACCGCCGTCGTGGTGGTAGCGATGATCGTCATCGCCGTGATGATGATCTTCGTCATTCCCCAGTTCAAGGACATCTTCACCAGTTTCGGGGCGGATCTCCCTACTCCGACCCAGATCGTAATCGACATGTCGGAATTCTTCATCGCCAACTGGCACTACATGCTGGTGGCGGTGATCCTGCTCGTGGTCGGCCTTGGCATGTTGCACCGGCGATCTCCCGCCTTCCGCGCCCTGAGCGACCGCATGGTCCTGCGCCTGCCGGTGGTGGGAAACATCATCCGCAAGGCCACCATCGCGCGCTGGACCCGGACGCTGGCCACCATGTTCGCCGCCGGCGTGCCGCTCAACGAAGCGCTCGTGTCGGTGGGCGATGCCGCTGGCAACATCGTCTATCACGAGGCCACCGAGAAGATCACCCAGGCCGTCACCTCGGGCATCTCGCTCACCGTGGCCATGGCCGACAGCGGCGTCTTCCCGGCCATGGTCACGCAGATGGTTTCCATCGGCGAAGAGTCGGGCCAGCTCGATGCCATGCTCAGCAAGGTGGCTGAATACTACGAGCGAGAGGTCGACGAGGCGGTCGCTTCGCTCTCCCAGCTGCTCGAACCGGTCATCATGGTCTTTCTCGGCGTGGTCATCGGCGGCATCGTGGTGGCCATGTATCTGCCCATCTTCAAGATGGCGCAGGCCATATGAGCGCCTTGGCCGGGCTGCCCACGGCCGTCTACGTCTTGGGGGCACTCGTCGTCGGCGCAACGGTGGGCAGCTTCCTCAACGTACTGATCCACCGCCTGCCACGCATGCTGGAACGCGGCTGGCAGGCACAGGCGCGCGAGTTCCTGGGCTTGCCGACCGAGGCGCAGCCGCGCTACGACCTCGCGCGACCGGCTTCGCACTGCCCGCACTGCGGTCACGCCATCTCTGCCTGGGAGAACGTCCCGCTCGTGAGCTGGCTCGTCCTGCGCGGGCGCTGCCGCCATTGCCGGGCGCCCATCGGCTGGCGCTATCCGCTGGTGGAGCTCCTCGGTTCGCTCGCGGCGCTGGCCGCGCTGTGGCGCTTCGGCCTTACCTGGCAGGCGCTCGCTGCCGCCGGTTTCCTCTGGTGCGCGATCGCGCTCACCTTCATCGATCTCGAAACGCGGCTGCTGCCCGATGCGCTCACGCTGCCCTTGCTGTGGGCGGGGCTGCTGGTCAATCTGCAAGGCGCGTTCGTCCCCTTGCCCGATGCCGTGCTGGGAGCTGCTGCTGGTTACCTGGTCCTGTGGAGCATCTATTGGCTCTTCAAACTCCTCACCGGCAAGGAGGGCATGGGCTACGGCGACTTCAAGCTGCTGGCGGCGCTCGGCGCCTGGCTCGGCTGGACGGCGCTTCCCCTGGTGCTGCTGCTGTCCTCGCTTGCCGGCGCCGTGATCGGGGTCACGCTCAAGGCGCTGGGGCGTCTGAACGAGGGGGAGCCTCTGCCCTTCGGCCCCTTTCTCGCCGCCGGCGGGGTCGTCGCGTTGCTGTGGGGACGCGAGATCTTGCACTGGTGGCTCGGCGCCCCCATTTTGCGGTAGACTTCCTCGTTTGTCTGCATCGGTTCCACGTCGTTCCAACCAAGGAGACTCGGCGATGCCTCTCTACGAATACCACTGCGCCGATTGCGGCGCCCAACACGAACACCTGCAGAAACTCGGCGAGACGCCGCTCGAACGCTGCCCCGATTGCGGCAGCGCCCACTACGCCAAGCTCGTCTCCGCCGCCGGTTTCCAGCTGAAAGGCAGCGGCTGGTACGCCACCGACTTCAAGGGAGGCGGCTCATCGGCCAAAGCGTCCGGCAATGAGGGCGCTGACCAGCCCGCCACTTCTGGCGGCGGGGGCTGCTGCGGCGGCGCCTGCGGCTGCCACTGAACCTTACGGGCGAAGGACACGAGAACGACGATGCGACGCTACTTCGTGACGGGCCTACTCGTCTGGCTGCCCATCGTCGTCACCTTTGCCGTCCTTGCCTGGATCGTCGGCACGCTGGACACCCTCATCGACTGGCTGCCCGAACGCTGGCAGCCCGAAGCGCTCGTAGGCTATCGCATCCCGGGGCTCGGCGTGGTGGCCGCGGTGAGTCTGGTCTTCCTCACCGGCGTCGTCGCCGCCAACGTGCTCGGGCAGCGCCTCATCGAGCTGTGGGAATCGCTCATCCGGCGCATCCCCATCGTCAAGAGCCTTTATTCGAGTGTCAAGCAGGTCTCGGAGACGCTCTTTTCCGAAGGCGGCCAGGCCTTCCGTACCGCCGTGCTCGTCGAATATCCCCGCCGCGGCGCCTGGACGGTGGCCTTCGTCACCGAAGAACCCCCGGCCTCAATGACCGGCGGCACCGGCGCCTCTGAACCCATGATCGCCGTCTATGTACCGACCACCCCCAACCCCACTTCCGGTTTCCTGCTCTTGGTGCCCGAAAGCGAGCTCATCCCGCTCGAGCTCGGCATCGACGAAGCGCTCAAGTACGTGATCTCTCTGGGCACCATCATGCCGACGACGATGCCGTCCTCGGCGCCTTCCCCCAACCCGGGGACACGATAATTCCACCCTTCGAACGAAACGGATCGTCCATGCGCACCCACTACTGCGGACAGCTCACCGCCGAACACCTCGATCAGACCGTCACCCTCTGCGGCTGGGTCCACCGCCGGCGCGACCACGGCGGCGTCATCTTCCTCGACCTGCGCGACCGCGAAGGGCTGGTGCAAATCGTCTGCGATCCCGACTCCCCCGACACCTTCCGCACCGCCGAATCCCTGCGCAACGAATACGTCGTGCGCGTCACCGGCACGGTGCGCCGCCGTCCCGCCGGCACCGAAAATCCGAATCTGCCCAGCGGCAAGGTCGAAGTCCTGTGCCGCGAGCTGGAGGTGCTCAACGCAGCCGCGCCCCTGCCCTTCCAGCTCGACGAGACCAACCTTTCGGAGACGGTGCGCCTGACGCACCGCGTCATCGACCTGCGCCGTCCGGCGATGCAGGCGAACCTCCTGCTGCGCTACCGCACTGCGCGCGCCTTCCGCCGTTTCCTCGACGCGCACGGTTTCGTCGACATCGAAACGCCCATGCTCACGCGCAGCACCCCGGAAGGCGCGCGCGACTACCTCGTACCCTCGCGCGTGCACCCAGGCCACTTCTACGCCCTGCCGCAATCGCCCCAGCTCTTCAAGCAGATGCTGATGGTCTCGGGGTTCGACCGCTACTACCAGATCACCAAGTGCTTCCGTGACGAAGACCTGCGCGCCGACCGTCAGCCCGAATTCACCCAGGTCGATATCGAGACCTCCTTCATGAGCGAAGCGCAGATCACGGCGCTCGCCGAAGCCATGATCCGCGAGGTCTTCGCCGAGGCGCTCGGCGTGCGGCTGCCCGATCCCTTCCCCCGCCTGAGCTACGCCGAGGCGATGGCGCGCTTCGGTTCGGACAAGCCCGACCTGCGCGTGACGCTGGAACTGGCCGACGTCACCGACGCCGTGCGCGACGTCGCCTTCAAGGTCTTCTCCGGCCCGGCCAATTCCGGTGGCCTCGTCATGGCGCTGCGCATCCCCGGCGGGGCGCAGCTCACCCGCGGCGAGATCGATGAATACACCAAATTCGTCGGCATCTACGGCGCCAAAGGGCTCGCCTACATCAAGGTGAACGACGCGAGCCGGCCCAACGAGACCGGCCTGCAATCCCCCATCGTCAAGAACCTGCACGAACAGGCGCTGCGCGCCATCCTCGAGCGTACCGGCGCGCAAAGCGGCGATCTCGTCTTTTTCGGCGCCGACAAGCCCAAGGTGGTCTACGATGCGCTGGGGGCGCTGCGCATGCGCATCGGGCACGAGAAAGGCTTCCTCACCGGGGCCGACTGGGCGCCGGTGTGGATCACCGATTTTCCCATGTTCGAATACGACGAGGAAGAAAAACGCTGGGTGGCGCTGCACCACCCCTTCACGTCGCCCAAGGACGAAGACCTCGAACGGCTGGAATCCGACCCGGGCAGCGTGCGCGCCAAGGCCTACGACCTCGCGCTCAACGGCTGGGAGATCGGCGGCGGCTCGGTGCGCATCCACCGCGAGGAAGTGCAGCGGCGCGTCTTCGCCGCGCTCGGCATCGGCGAGGAGGAAGCGCGCGCCAAGTTCGGTTTCCTGCTGGATGCGCTCAAGTACGGCGCTCCGCCCCACGGTGGCTTGGCTTTCGGGCTGGACCGGATCGTGGCGATGATGGCGCGCGCCGACTCCATCCGCGACGTGATCGCCTTCCCGAAGACGCAGCGTGCCCAGTGTCTGCTCACCCATGCGCCCAGCCCCGTGGACGAGAAGCAGCTGCGTGAGCTGCACATCCGGCTGCGCATCGAAGCGGACAAACCGGCCAAGAACCCCTGATTCCGCCAAACCCGAGGACGACGCGATGACCCGAGAACCGCTCACTGCCGCGCAGAAAGCCGACGTGCTCGCCGAGGCGCTACCCTACATCCGCCAGTTCTTCGACAAGACGCTCGTCATCAAGTACGGCGGCAACGCCATGACCGACGAGCGCCTCAAAGACGGTTTCGCGCGCGACGTGGTGCTCTTGAAGCTTGTGGGCATGAACCCGGTGGTGGTGCACGGCGGCGGACCGCAGATCGAACGCCTGCTCGAACGTATCGGCAAGAAAGGGGAGTTCATCCAGGGGATGCGCGTCACCGACGCCGAGACCATGGGCGTGGTCGAGATGGTGCTGGGCGGCCAGGTGAACAAGGAGATCGTCAACCTCATCAACCGGCACGGCGGCAAGGCGGTCGGGCTGACCGGCAAGGACGCCGGCGGCTTCATCCGCGCCCGCCGCATGCGCCTGCGCCAGCGCGACGACGGCGAAGCGCTCATCGACATCGGCCAGGTGGGCGAAGTGAGCCACATCGACCCTTCCATCATCCAGTTCCTCGATCGCGGCGACTTCATCCCCGTGATCGCCCCGATCGGCGTCGACGACGAGGGCCAGACCTACAACATCAACGCCGATCTGGTGGCCGGAAAACTCGCCGAGGTGCTGCGCGCCGAAAAGCTCATCCTCATGACCAACACCCCCGGCGTGCTCGACAAGGAGGGCAATCTCCTCACCGGGCTCACGCCACGCGAAATCGACGAGCTGGTGGCCAACGGCACGCTCTCGGGCGGAATGCTACCCAAGATCGCCTCGGCGCTGGACGCGGCCCGAAACGGCGTGCGCTCGGTGCACATCATCGACGGGCGCGTCGAGCACGCGCTGCTCGTGGAGATCCTCACCGACCATGGGGTCGGCACCATGATCCGCGCCGAGTAAAGGCAGGGCGGCGCCTCAGCCGCCGAGCTTGTGCGCCACGAAGTCGACGAGCGTGCCGAGCGTGGCGAAGGTGGTGCCGTCGATCTCCTCGTCGTCTATGATGAAACCGAAGCGCTCTTCGAGCAGATGGATCACGGAGAGCACGCCCATGGAATCGAGCTCGGGAATGGCGCCCAAAAGAGCGCTGTCACGGCCGAGTTCGGCCAGGCGCTGCGGCGGCAATTCGAGCGCCTCGCCCAAGATTTCGCGCACCCCGCGTTCGACGTCCAAGCTCATCTCCTTGTGTCAACTCCGCCCTCCGGGCGGCGAAATGGTCATTATAAAGGGAGGTCGCCCCGTCATGCATCCACCGTTCCTGCTGTGGCATCTGCCGCGCCACCACGCCGAGCGCCGCCCCGAAGCCCGGGCGCTCACCGCTGGCAGCGAGCACCTCACCTACGCCCAGCTCGCGCGGGAGATCGAACGCTGCGCCGCGGCGCTGCAGGCGCTGGGTGTACGCCGCGGCGAGCGCGTTGCCGTCTGGCTCGACAAACGGCCTGAGACGGTCATCGCCTGCTTCGGCGCGGCCGCCGCTGGCGCCATTTTCGTGCCGGTCAATCCGCTCCTCAAGGCCGAGCAGGTGCACTATCTGCTGCGCGACAGCGGCGCGCGCTGCCTCGTCTCCGCCCCCACGCGGCTGCGCACCCTGCTGCCCTGGCCCGAAGGCGTTGCGCCGCTGGTGCTCGCCGTGGATGAACCGGGCCAGAGCATACCGCCCGGGGCCCATTCCTGGCGCGAATGCCTGGCGCAGGCCGGTGCTTTCGCCGCGCCGCCCGCCACCGAGGACGACATCGCCGCCATCCTCTACACTTCCGGCAGCACGGGGCGGCCCAAAGGCGTGGTGCTGTCGCACCGCAACCTCGTCGCCGGCGCCCAATCGGTGGCGAGCTACCTGGAAAATTCCCCTGAAGACGTGCTGCTCGCGGCACTGCCGCTCTCCTTCGACGCGGGGTTTTCCCAGCTCACCACGGCCTTCTGCAGCGGGGCGCGGGTGGTGCTGCTCAACTACCTGCTGCCCGTGGATGTGCTGCGCACCATGGAGCGCGAGCGCGTCACCGGACTCACCGCCGTGCCGCCGCTGTGGGTGGCGCTCGCCGAGCTCGACTGGCCGGCTCCGGTCGCCGCCCACCTGCGCTACTTCGCCAATACCGGCGGCAAACTTCCCCGCCGCGTGCTCGAGCGCCTGCGTGCACTCGCGCCACAAGCCAAACCCTTTTTGATGTACGGCCTCACCGAAGCCTTCCGCGCCACCTACCTGCCGCCGGAAGAGATCGACCGCCGTCCCGACTCGATCGGACGCGCCATTCCCAACACCGAGATCTTCGTGCTGCGTGAGGACGGAACCCTGTGCGCGCCGCGCGAAATCGGCGAAATCGTGCAGCGCGGCCCCCTGGTGGCGCAGGGCTACTGGAACGACCCCGAGCGCACCGCCGAGCGCTTCCGGCCGCTGCCTGCGGCCGTCGATCCGCGTCCGGCGCCGGTGCCAGCGCGCCCGTGGGCGGTCTACTCCGGCGACTATGGCTGGCTCGACGAAGAGGGGTACCTCTATTTCGCGGGGCGGCGCGACGAGATGATCAAAACCTCCGGCTATCGCGTCAGTCCCACCGAGATCGAAGAAGCGCTTCTCGCCTCCGGGCTCGTACGCGAGTGCTGCGCCTGCGGGCTGGAAGACGAGCGGCTCGGGCAGATCATCGCCGTGGCGCTGCAGCCAGCGGGCGGCCTCCTCGATCTGGAGTCCCTACGCCGCCATTGCCGCCAGCACCTGCCGCCCTACCAGATGCCGCAGGTCTTCCTCGTGTCCGAGCAGCCCTTGCCGCGCAATCCCAACGGCAAGCTCGACCGGGTGGCGATCCGCGAGCGGCTCGCCCGGCATGCCAAGACCCAGGTGCCCGCATGACCCCGGAACACGCACCGATGAGCGAGTTTCCCGTCGACGCGCGCGGTGAGCTCACCGTGGGCGGCCTGCCGCTCAGCCGGCTTGCCGAGCGCGTCGGCCGCACGCCTTTCTACGCCTACGACCGCGCCCGGGTGCGCGCGCGCGTGGCCCGCGTGCGCGCGGCGATCGGCCCCGAGGTGCGCCTGCACTACGCCCTCAAGGCCAACCCCTTCCCGCCGCTCGTGGCGCTGCTCGCCCGCGAGACCGACGGTTTCGACGTAGCTTCCGCCGGCGAGATGGCGCTTGCACTCGACTGCGGCATGGCGCCGGAGCGCATCGCCTTCGCCGGTCCGGGCAAGCGCGACGAAGAGCTGCGCCGGGCAGTGGCCGCGGGGATCACGATCACGCTCGAATCCGAGCGTGAACTGCCGCGCGTGCTCGCCCACGCCGAGTCGCTCGGCATCGCGCCGCACCTCGCGCTGCGGCTCAACCCGGATTTCGAGCTCAAACGCGCCGGCATGAAGATGGGCGGCGGAGCCAAACCTTTCGGCATCGACCTCGAACGCGCCCCGGCCCTGCTCGAATCCCTGCAGGCCGCCGGCCTCGCCCTCGAGGGGCTGCACCTCTACGCCGGCTCGCAGATTCTGGATGCCGAAGCGCTCGTGGCCGTGCAGCGCGCCGCCTTCGAGCGCCTCGTGCACCTTGCCCAACGGCTTTCTACGCCGCCGCGCTGGCTCAACCTCGGCGGCGGCTTCGGCATCCCCTATTTTCCTGGTGAACGGCCGCTCGCCCTCGAACCGGTGGGCGAGAACTTGCGCGCGCTCGCCGCCGAGCTGCGCCGCCTCCTGCCCGCCAGCGAGCTCGTCATCGAACTGGGGCGCTACCTCGTGGGCGAAGCGGGCCTCTACGTCTGCCGCGTGCTCGACAAGAAACGCTCGCGCGACACCACGTTCCTCGTGGTCGACGGCGGCCTGCACCAGCATCTGGCCGCAAGCGGCAACTTCGGCCAAGTCATCCGCAAGAACTACCCCGTGGCGATCGGCAACAAGATGCACCTGCCAGCAAGCGAGCGGGTCAGCGTGGTCGGGCCGCTGTGCACCCCTCTCGACGTGCTCGCCCAGCAGGTGCTGCTGCCGCCGGCCGAACCGGGCGACCTCTTCGTGGTCTATCAATCCGGCGCCTACGGCGCGAGCGCAAGCCCCCGCGCCTTCCTCTCCCATCCCGACGTGATCGAAACCTTGGTATGAACCAACCGCTCCCCTTCCCTTTGCCCGCTGACGGCGACACCCTCTTCTGCCTGGTGCGCCACGGCGAGACCGACTGGAACCGCGACAAACGCATCCAGGGGCATCTCGACGTGCCGCTCAACGACACCGGCCGCCGCCAGGCGCTCGCCGTGCGCCGTGCCCTCTCCGGCATGCCGTTTGCCGCGCACTACGCGAGCGACCTCGCCCGCACGCTCGAAACCGCCCGCCTCATCCTCGGCGAAGACGCTCCCCTCCGGCCCCATCCGGGCCTGCGCGAACGGCACTGCGGGCACTTCCAGGGGCTTTTGCCCGAAGAAGCCGAACGGCTCGATCCGCATGGCTACGCCCGCTACGCGAGCCGCGATCCCCACTACCGCCCGCTCGGCGGCGAAGCGCTCCTCGAGACCTTCACCCGCATCGGCCGTACGCTCGACGAGCTCGCCCGCGCCCATCGCGGCGAGGCCGTGCTCCTCGTCACCCACGGCGGCGTGCTCGACGCCGTGCGCCGCCACGTCGAGGGGCTGCCGCTCGAGCGTAAGCGCGACTTCCCCATCCCCAACTGCGGCCTGTCATGGGTGCGTTGGGGGCGCGAGCGCGCCATCCTCGTCTGGGCCGAGACCTCGCACCTCGAAGCCCCGGCGCGCGACGAGATCGCCGCCATGTGACCTCGCGCCCCGTGCTAGAATTTCCTGTTTCCGAACCCCGACGGAGTCCCCCATGTTCCGCAAAGCCGATGGCCTCGCCCAGGTCGACCCGGAGCTCTTCGCCGCGATCGAAGCCGAAAACCGCCGCCAGGAAGAGCACATCGAACTCATCGCCTCCGAGAACTACGTCTCCTACGCCGTCATGCAGGCGCAGGGCTCGCAGCTCACCAACAAGTACGCCGAAGGCTATCCCGGCAAGCGCTACTACGGCGGCTGCGAGCACGTCGACGTCATCGAGCGCCTAGCCATCGAGCGGTTGAAGAAACTCTTCGGCGCGGAAGCGGCCAACGTGCAGCCCCACTCCGGCTCACAGGCCAATCAGGCGGTGCTCATGGCCTTCGCCAAGCCCGGCGACACCATCATGGGCATGAGCCTGGCCGAAGGGGGGCACCTCACGCACGGCATGCCGCTCAACCTCTCCGGCAAATGGTTCAACGTCGTCGCCTACGGGCTCAACGAGCGCGAGGAGATCGACTACGACCGCATGGAGCAGCTGGCGCACGAACACAAACCCAAGATCATCGTCGCCGGGGCCTCGGCCTACTCGCTTCGCATCGACTGGGAGCGTTTCGCCAAGGTCGCCCGCGACGTCGGGGCGATCTTCTGGGTCGACATGGCCCACTACGCCGGTCTCGTCGCTGCCGGTTTCTACCCCAATCCCGTGCCGCACGCCGACGTCGTCACCTCCACCACGCACAAGACGCTGCGCGGACCGCGCGGCGGCGTCATCCTCATGAAAGCCGAGCACGAAAAGGCGATCAACTCCGCCATCTTCCCTGGCCTGCAGGGCGGCCCGCTCATGCACGTCATCGCCGCCAAGGCGGTCGCCTTCAAGGAAGCCATGAGCCCCGAGTTCAAGCGCTACCAGGAACAGGTCGTGCTCAACGCCCAGGTCATGACTCGAGTCCTGAGCAACGAGCGGGGCCTGCGCATCGTCTCCGGCCGCACCGAATCGCACCTCTTCCTCGTCGACCTGCGTCCCAAGGGCGTCACGGGCAAGGAGGCCGAGGCGGCGCTGGGTCGGGCCCACATCACGGTGAATAAAAACGCCATTCCCAACGACCCGGAAAAACCCATGGTCACCTCCGGCATCCGCATCGGCACCCCGGCCATGACCACCCGCGGCTTTGGCGAGCTCGAAGCCGAACAGGTGGCGCACCTCATCGCCGACGTGCTGGATGCGCCCAACGACGAGACCGTGCTCGCCCGCGTGCGGGAACAGGTGGCCGAGCTCTGCCGCCGTTTCCCCGTCTATGGGCATTGATTCCCGGCGATGAAATGCCCCTTCTGCGGTGACGCCGACACCCAGGTGCTCGATACGCGCGAAGGCGACGACGGCAGCGTCGTGCGCCGCCGCCGCCGCTGCGCCGCCTGCCAGCGCCGTTTCACCACCTACGAGCGAGTCGATCTCAAACCCCCGGTCGTCGTCAAGCGCGACGGCTCGCGCGAGGACTTCGACCGGGCAAAGCTTGCCGCCAGTCTGCGGCTGGCCCTGCGCAAGCGCCCCGTGCCCGCCGAGACCATCGAACACGCCATCGAGCGCATCGAAGCGGAGCTCCTTTCGAGCGGCGCGAGCGAAGTCCCCAGCACCGTGATCGGCGAGATGGTGATGGACGCCTTGAAGCGCCTCGATAAAGTCGCCTACGTGCGCTTCGCCTCGGTCTACCTCAACTTCGAGGACGTCGGCAAGTTCGCCGAGCTCATCCGCGAGGTGCAGACGAGCGCCCGGCGCAAGCGCAGCGAGAAGCACACCGACGACGATGCCGCCGACCTCGTCCGTTCCTGACGATGCCCACTGGATGCGCCGGGCGCTGTGGCTCGCGCGCAAGGGGCTGGAGACTACCACGCCCAATCCGCGCGTCGGCTGCGTCATCGTCTCTGCCGACGGACGCCTCGTGGGTGAAGGATGGCACGAGCGCGCCGGCGAACCGCACGCCGAGGTCCACGCCCTGCGCCAGGCGGGGGAGGCTGCCCGCGGCGCCACCTGCTACGTCACGCTCGAACCCTGCAGCCATCATGGCCGTACCCCGCCCTGCGCCGACGCGCTCATCACCGCCGGCCTGGGGCGCGTCGTCGTCGCCCTGCAAGACCCCAACCCGCGCGTGGCCGGCCAGGGGATCGAGCGTCTGCGTCGGGCCGGCATCCCCGTCGACGTCGGTCAGTGCGCAGCGGAATCGGCCGAACTCAACCGGGGCTTTCTCCTGCGTATGACCCAGGGCCGCCCCTGGTTCCGTCTTAAGAGCGCCGCCACGCTCGACGGACGCACCGCCCTTGCCGACGGGCGCAGCCGCTGGATCACGGGCGACGCCGCCCGGCGCGACGTGCACCGCTGGCGTGCCCGCTCCTGCCTCGTACTCACCACCATCGCCACCGTGCTCGCCGACGACCCCGAGCTCACGGTGCGCCACGTCCCCTGTCGGCGTCAGCCGCGCCGCGCCGTGCTCGACAGCACCCTACGCCTGCCCGAATCCGCCCGCCTGCTGCAAGGCGAGCCGGTGTGGATTTTCACGGTTGGTGAGGATAGGGAAAAACGCGCCCGCCTCGAAGCCCGAGGGCATCGCGTCATCCAGTTGCCGGCTAACGCCGCCGGGCGTATCGATCTCGCGGCGCTCGCCCATTGGCTGGGGAAACACGAGATCAACGAGGTCCTGATCGAAGCCGGCGCCACGGCCAATGCCGCCTTCCTTAGCGCCGGTCTCGTCGACGAATGGCTGCACTACGCCGCCCCCTGCATTCTGGGCGATCAGGCGCGTGCCCTTTTCGCGTTGCCCGAGCCGCCCACCCTCGAAGACGCGCCGCGCTTTCGTCTGCAAGAAACGAAACGCCTGGGCGAAGACTTACGCCTGCGCCTGCGCCCCGCAGACCGGGCATGAAAGGTCCCGCGTCACGTTCAAGCTGCGCCACTGCATCGTCAAGGCATCGAAGAGCACCAGCTTGCCGGAAAGCGCCGCGCCCAGTCCCGCGAGCCACTTGATCGCCTCGGCGGCAAGCGCCGTGCCGATGAGGCCGGTGAGCGGCGCGAACACGCCCATCACGGCGCAGCGCAGCTCCTCGTCCTCGGCTTCTTCGGGAAAGAGGCAGCGGTAACACGCTCCGCCGCGCCCCGCCCGGTCGAACACGGCGATCTGTCCCGAGAAACGGATCGCCGAGCCGGAGAAGAGCGGCTTTCCCGCCGCCACGCAAGCGCGATTGACGGCGTGGCGCGTGGGAAAGTTGTCGCTGCAATCGAGCACCAGGTCGACCTCGGCCACCGCCTGCGCCAAGCGATCTGCCTCCAGACGCGTCTGCAGCGGCACCACCTCGACCAGAGGATTGACGCGGGCGAGCGCCGCCCGCGCCGCCAGCACCTTGGGCTGACCGATCGCCCCTTCATCGTAGAGCGTCTGGCGCTGCAGGTTGGTGGCATCGACCACGTCATCGTCGGCAAGAAACAGACGGCCGATGCCGGCCGAGGCGAGATACCACGCTGCCGGGCAACCCAGGCCGCCCGCCCCGACGATCAGCGCCCTGCCCTGCCCGATGCGCTCCTGCCCTTCGATGCCGATCTCGGACAGGAGCAGGTGGCGGCTATAGCGCAGCAGCGCCGCGTCGTCCATAGGACGGGTCAGCGTTTCGCCGTTTTCGCGGCCTGACCGAGGGCGGAGGTCTCGGCCGGCGGGGCAGGAGGAGGCACACCCTCGCGCAGCCACTTCAAGGCCGCCTGATACTGCCGGTCTTCACTCGAGCCGTACTCGAACTTGGGCGGCATATCAGGCTCTTCGTCGGGCGCTTCCTCCTTGCTCTCCCCGGCCACCGTCTCGCCAGGCCCGGCCCGTTTGACGTCTTTGCCGTCAAGCTCGAGGTGCTGCTGCAAGTCGGCCTCTCGCAGAAAGCGCGCCGCCCCATTCTCGGTTTCTTCGACGACGAAGTCCGGCTCGATTCCCTTGGCCTGGATCGAACGGCCGCTGGGGGTGTAATAGAGCGCCGTGGTGAGCTTGAGCGCCGCGCCGTTGTTGAGCGGCAGGATGGTCTGCACCGAGCCCTTGCCGAACGTGCGCGTTCCCATGATCTTCGCCCGGCCATGATCCTGCAAGACGCCCGCCACGATCTCGGAAGCTGAAGCCGAACCGCCATTGACCAGCACCACCATCGGCAAGGAGCGATATTCCGGCGGCAGATCGGCGAGGTAGTCGCGCTCACGGGGCCCGCGCAGATAATCGGACGGGCGCACGCGGTATTCACGCTGCGAATCCGGCAGACGGCCGGAGGTCTTCACCACCAGGGCGTCGTCGGGCAGGAAGGCGCCGGATACGCCGATCGCTGCATTGAGCAGGCCGCCCGGGTCGTTACGCAGATCGAGGATCACGCCCTGCAGCGCCCCCTCCTGGCGCAGCTTGCGCAGATGATCGACGAGCATGGGACCGGTGTTTTCCTGGAACTGCGTCACGCGCACGTAAGCGATGCCTCCGTCGCGCTTGCTCTTGACGCTGCGCACGGTGATCACCTCGCGCGTGAGCGTGAGCACGATGGGCTTGTCGACCTCCTTGCGCACGATGGTGAGCTTCACCTTGGTCCCGGGTTTGCCGCGCATGCGCTTGACCGCATCGCGCAGGGTCATGCCCTTGACCGGCGTCTCGTCGATCTTCACGATCAGATCGCCCGCCTTGATGCCGGCGCGAAACGCCGGGGTATCCTCGATCGGCGAGACCACTTTGACGAAGCCGTCTTCCATTCCCACCTCGATGCCCAGCCCGCCGAACTCGCCCTGGGTGCCGACCTGCAGCTCCTGGTATTCCTCGGGGTCGAGATAGGCCGAGTGCGGATCGAGGCCGCTCACCATGCCGCGGATCGCCTCGGTGATGAGCTTTTGATCCTCTACCGGCTCGACGTAGCCTTTCTTGACCGCGTCGTAGACCTCGGCAAACGCCCGCAGATCTTCGAGCGGCAAGGAGGGCGAGGCATTGCGCTCGGCCCAGGCCGACAGATTGAGCGTGAGCAGGACGCCGCCCACCACCGCTGCCACCAACAAGGAAACCCGACTGATCCAGCGCCGCATTCGCATCACCCCGAGATTGTGTCAGCCGCCGATCCATCGCAGGGGATCGAGCGGCTCACCATTGTGCCTGATTTCGAAGTATAACCCCGAGCGGCCCATGTTGCCGCTCGTCCCCGTGGTGGCGATCATCTCCCCGGCCTGCACCCGCTGCTGCGGCTCGCGCAGCAAAGTATCCGCATTGGCGTAGACGGTGAGATAGCCGCCCCCGTGATCGAGGATGATTAGATTACCATAACCGCGCAGCCAGTCGGCGTAAGCGACCATGCCGTCGGCCACCGCCCGTACCGGCTGCCCCGCCCCGGCGGCGATGAACACCCCGCGCCACGTCCCTCCTTCGGGGCGGGAGGCGCCGAAGCGTCCCTGCACGCTGCCCTGCACCGGCCAGCCCAGACGGCCGCGCAGGCCCGACAGCGGCGCGCCGGCAGCCGAGGCGTCGGCAATGCGCCGCGCCGGGCGCGAAGGAGTCTCGTCTTCCGGAGGCTTCGGCGAAGCCGAAGATTCGGCAGGGAGCGCGACGCTCGCCTCGCGTTTGGCTTGCGCCGCCGCGCGCTGTGCCGCTTCGCGCCGCTCACGCTCACGCCTTGCTTCCTCCTCCCGGCGCAGGCGCTCCTGCCGCGCTGCTTCCTCGCGCCGCGCCCGCTCCTGCGCTTCCAGCCGGCGCACCAGCTGGGTGAGCGCCGCGGCGTCGGCCTCGATCTCGCGCTTGCGATCCTTGGCCGCCTGCAGCTGTTGCGCCAGCGACTCACGCAACTGCCGCCGCTGCTGCGCCAGCACCTGCCAGCGTTGTGCTTCCTGCGTCGCATCTTCCCTCACCCGAGCCAGGCGCTCCTGACGGCGCTCGAGCTCCGCGCGCAGCGCCACTGCGCGGGTTTGCTGTTCGCGCAAGGCGGCGACGCGCCGGGCCCGGTCGGCGGCGAGCAGCTCCAGATAATGCGCCCGGCGCCCCGCCTCGGCCGGATCCTCGCTGGAGAAAATCGGATCGAACGGCCGCTGGCGGCGGTAATACTCCCGCGCCCACGCCGCCACTTCCTCCTGATGCTGCGCGATCGAGCGCTCCAGCTCCGCCAGGGTAGCCTCGTTCTCGGCGATGCGCGCCGACAGCGTCTCTTCCTCGGCGCGCAGCCGCTCCAGCTTGCGCGCCGAGGCGTTGGCCGCACGTTCCGCCTCCTTCAGCTTCGCCTCGGTCTCCCGACGGCGCGACTCGGTCTGGCGCACCTCACGGTCGATGCGCTGCATCTCGCGCTGCAGGTTCTGCAGCTCGGAGCGCTTCTCCCCCAGCCCTTCTCCCTGCGGCGCCCCGGCCGAATGGGCGAACGAGCCGGCTGCGACCAGCAGCACGAAGCCTGCCGCTGCGGCCGCAAACCAGCGCCCGATCATCGGTGCATCGCCCGGGGCATCGGGTTCACTTCTTCGTACGCCCTTGCGCCGCCACCGCCGCCTGCTGCGCCTTGATCGTCTCCTCGTCGGCGAGGTAGTAGCTCTTGAGCGGCCGGCAGCTCTCGTCCAGCTCATAGACGAGGGGCTGGGCGGTGGGACTGTTGAGCCCGACGATGTCCTGATCCGACACCTTGTCGAGATATTTGATGAGCGCGCGCAGGCTGTTGCCATGAGCCGCGATGAGGATGCGCTCCCCGGCGAGGATGCGCGGCACGATCACCGTCTGCCAGTAAGGCACGAAGCGCGCCACCGTGTCCTTGAGGCATTCGGTGCGGGGAAAATCGGCTTTGGGCAGGTCGCGGTAGCGCGGATCGTTCCACGTGATGCGGGGATCGTCCTCGGGCAGCGGCGGCGGCGGGACATCGTAAGAACGGCGCCACAGCAGCACCTGCTCGTCGCCGTATTTGGCCGCCGTCTCGGCCTTGTCCAGCCCCTGCAGCGCACCGTAGTGACGCTCGTTGAGCCGCCAGGAATGCTCTACCGGCAGCCAGAGTTGGTCGAGCTCTTCGAGCACGATGTTGAGCGTCTTGTTCGCCCGTTTCAGCACCGAGGTAAACGCCCGATCGAAGGAAAAGCCGCGCTCGCGCAGCAGCCGCCCGGCCGCGCGCGCCTCTTCGACGCCTTTCTCCGTGAGATCGACGTCGGTCCAGCCGGTGAAGCGGTTCTCCTTGTTCCAGGTGGATTCGCCATGACGCAACAGCACGATCTTGTACATGATCATCCTCTGATATGATTGGACACCTCGATCGGCGCACGGGCGAGGGCAGCGGCACACCACGATCGAGCCGAGCATTTTATCGCAGCCGCCGCACGTGCACCGTTCCATCCCGTCGCGAAAGGAGGCAATGTTGCAGGAATTTCTCGTGCAAAACTGGCACTGGGCCTTGCTCGCCGTGGCCAGCGGCCTGTGGTGGCTCGTCGAGACGGTGCGCAGCGCCACCGACGACAGCCGCGTCACGCCGACCCAGGCCGTCGTCATGGTCAACCGCGAAGACGCCGTCTTCGTCGACATCCGCAATGAGGCCGACTACCGCAAGGCGCATCTGCCCAACGCCCTCCATGTTCCCGCCGAGCGCCTCCTCGAAGATCATCGCCTCGAGCAGATGCGCTCGCGCCATCTCATCCTCTACTGCGACAGCGGCGTGCGTTCGGCCACCGCCTGCAAGAAGCTGCGCGCCGCCGGTTTCTCCCACGCCTACACGCTCGCCGGCGGCATCGATGCCTGGCGCAAGGCCAGCCTGCCGCTCGAGAGTGCATCCTCGAGGAAGAAGAAATGAGCGAATCCCCCAAAGTGCGTATGTACGCCACCCAGGTTTGCCCTTATTGCGTCCGCGCCGAGCAGCTGCTGCGGCGCAAGGGCGTGACCGCGATCGAAAAGATCCTGATCGACCGCGATCCTGCGCAACGAGACGAGATGATGCGCCTCACCGGCCGGCGCACCGTGCCGCAGATCTTCATCGGCCAGACGCACGTCGGCGGCTATGACGATCTCTACGAGCTCGACCGCCAGGGCAAGCTCGACGCGCTGTTGCAAGGCACCGCCTCTTCCTTTTGATCCTCCTCACGGAACCCTACCATGAGCGACACCAACGGTACGCAAACCTCCGATCAGCCGATCTTCAGCGTCGAGAAGCTCTACGTACGCGACCTCTCCATCGAGGTGCCGAACGCGCCGCAATGCTTTCTCGAGCGCGAGACGCCCAACATCGACGTGCAGCTGGCCACCGCTGCCACACGCCTGGACGAGGGCTTCTTCGACGTCACGCTCACCGTGACCGTCACGGCCAAGATCGGCCAGGACAAGACGCTCTTTCTCATCGAAGCGGCGCAGGCCGGCATCTTCCAGATCCGCAACGTGCCAGAAGAGAACGTCGAACCGCTGCTCTTCGTCGCCTGCCCCAACCTGCTCTACCCCTATGCGCGCGAGGTCGTCACCTCCTCATCGCTGCGCGCCGGCTTCCAGCCGGTGATCCTGGCACCGGTCAACTTCGAGGCGCTCTACGCGCAGCAGAAGCGTCAAGCCGAACTCGCCCAGAGCGGCGAGGGCGAAGCGCGCCTACAGTGAGCCCGAGATGAAACGGCGGGCCTGGGGGCTTCTCGGCGCAGGGACCAGCCGGGCGTTTGCCTGGCTGGCCGCCGTGTTGATCCTCGTGGCGCACGTCCCGGCCCATGCCCAAGGGGCGACGTATCGCCACGTCACCACCCTCACCCCGGCCTATCTCGCCCCCGGCGAGCCGGTACCCGTCTTCTCGCTGCTGCCCGGCACGCCGGTGGAATGGATCCAGAACCGCGGCGAATGGGCGCAGATCCGGGACGCCGAAGGGGGGTTGTACTGGGTGCCTGCCGCCCATCTCGACGATCTGCGCACGGTGATCGTCATCGTCGACCGCGCCGACATCCGCTCGGCGCCCGATCCCGAGGCAGCCATCGTCTGCGAGGTCGAGCGCAACGTCGTCCTGGCGCTGCTGGGCACGAGCGACGGCTGGGCCGAAGTCGCCGCCGGCCCGCTGCGCGGCTTCATCCCTCGCAGCGCCGTATGGGGGCTGTGATGCAGCTCGCCGTGCTCGGCGCCGGCGCCTGGGGCACGGCGCTCGCCATCGCCATGGCGCGCCGACACCGCGTGCGCCTGTGGTGCCGCGACCCGGCACAGGCCGAACGGATCGCGCGCGAGCGCTGTAATCGCCGCTACCTGCCCGAAGTCGCGCTGCCCGAGGAAGTCACCGTCACGGCGGATTTCCCCGAGGCGCTCGCCGGGGTGGATCTCGCCCTGATCGTCACGCCGCTCTCGGGGCTCGGATCCACCGTGGCGGCGCTCGCGCACGAGCGCCCCAAGCTCCCTTTTCTCTGGGCCTGCAAGGGGATCGACCCCGAGCGCCTGGCGCTGCCGCATCGCATCGTCGCCGAATCCTGGCCCGAGACTTTGCCGCCGCCGCACGCGGGCGTGCTCACCGGCCCCAGTTTCGCTCTGGAAGTGGCGCGCAACCTCCCCACCGCCCTGGTGCTCGCCGCCGCCGACGGCCACTGGGCCAAGCACTGGGTCGAGCGGCTACACCAGCCGCGCCTTCGCCTCTACGCCCACGACGACGTGGTCGGCGCCGAGGTGGGCGGAGCGCTCAAGAACGTCATCGCCATCGCCGCCGGCGTGGCCGACGGCCTGGGTTTCGGGCTCAACGCCCGCGCCGCCCTCGTCACCCGCGGGCTGGCCGAGATCGCCCGTCTTGCCCGAGCGCTCGGCGGGCGCGACGAAACCCTGATGGGGCTGGCAGGGATGGGCGATCTCATCCTCACCACCACCGGCGCGCTCTCGCGCAACCGCCGCGTAGGGCTCATGCGCGCCACGGGAAAGCCACTGCCCGAGATCCTCACCGAGCTCGGCCACGTGGCTGAGGGCGTGCCCACCACCCGCGCGGCCGTGGCGCTCGCCCGGCGCCATGGCATCGAAATGCCCATTGCCGAAGCCGTCCATCGCCTGCTCTTCGAACCGGAGCTCGCCGCCGAGGCAGTGGTGGAGGCGCTGCTCGCGCGCGACCCGAAGTTCGAGCGCCTCTGAACGCCCCTTTCACCCCCCGCCGGCAAACCCCTGCTGCCGCCAGGCCTCATAGACGACGAGCGCGACCGCGTTCGCCAGGTTGAGGCTGCGGTTGCCCGGCAGCATGGGAATGCGCAAGCGCGCCGCCGCGGCGAATTCTTCCGCCACCTCAGGCGGCACGCCGCGCGTCTCAGAGCCAAAGACGAAGACGTCTCCCGGCGCGAACGCCACGTTCGCATAGGAGCGGGCGCCTTTGCTCGTCAGCAGAAAACGGCGCCGCACGCCCAGCCAGGCGCGGCACGCCGCCCAATCCTTGTGCACCACCACTTGTGCGAGGTCGTGATAATCGAGCCCGGCGCGGCGCAGGCCCTTGTCGTCGAGTACGAAGCCCAGCGGTCGCACCAGATGCAGCCGCGCCCCGGTGTTTGCCGCGAGCCGGATCACGTTGCCGGTGTTGGGCGCGATCTCTGGCTGGAATAGCACGATCTCAAACATTGGGCACCTCGAACAACCTACTGCGCGGCCGCATGGCGGCGTTGCGCGGTGCTCGCAGGCTCGCCTATCTTCATGATAGGTCTCGCCTCCTGCGCTCCGGGCGCCTTGCCCTGCCGCCGCTCGCGACGGGTGTTCGCGGCGCCCCATTGTTCATTGACCCCGACGGACCGGCGAAGCCGTCCGCGCCAGAACCACCCCGTGGACGGACGCCGCGCCGGCTTCGAGCAAAGCTCCGGCCAGCGATTGCAACGTTGCCCCAGTGGTGAGCACGTCATCGACCACCCCGACCCGGCGTCCGGCGATCGCCTGCACCCGCTCCACGGCGAAGGCGCCGCGCAGGTTCTCGCGCCGCGCCAAGGCGTTCAGGCGGGCCTGCTGCGGCGTCTCGCGCCGGCGGCGTACTGCGTCGAGCCGCACCGGCAGGCGCCACGCCGCGCCCAAGCCCTGGGCCAACAGCGCCGCCTGGTTGAACCCGCGCGAGCGCTGGCGCCGGGACGCGAGCGGCACTGGCAGCAGAAGGTCGATCTGCGCTGGCGGGGGCATCGTCTGCGCCATCGCCTGCGCGAGCGCCCGGCCCAGACGCAGGTCAGCGCCGTACTTGAGGCGCTGGATGAGGCCATCGAGCGGCGGCTCGTACCAAAACCCCGCCCGCACGGCGTCAAAGGACGGCGGATTCAGCGTACATTCGGCGCAGACCCCTTCGCACTCTTCCTCCGTCAGACGGTCGCCGCAGCGCCGGCATGCCCCCTCCGGCCTCCACGGCAGGAATTCGGCGCAGCAGGACGCACACAAACCCCGCACCGTCGTCCCCAGGCCGCACAGACCACAACGCGAGGGCAGGAAAAAATCGACGAGCGGCGTAAAATCCGGCAAACTCATTTTCTCTCCGACGACATGCCCGACACCCCCGCCGCCTTCGGCCCCGACCTCGACCCCGCCCTCATCCGCCGCCGCGCCGAGCGCACGGCCGCAGCCTATCCGCAACACCGTTTTCTGGCCGAGGAAACGGCCCAGCGCCTGCTGGAGCGGCTCGACTACCTGCGCATCACCCCGCGGCGCCTGCTCGATCTCGGCGGCGGCCATGATCTCCCGGCCCTGCGCGCGCGCTACCCCCAGGCCGAAGCCATCGCCGTCGATTTCGCCCCGGCGCGGCTCGCGCATCTCGCCCCCCGGCCCTCGTGGCTCGCCCGGCTCGTGCGCCGCGAGCCAGGCAAGGCCGTGGTTGCCGATGCGCACGCGCTGCCGCTAGCCACGGGCAGCATCGACTTCCTCTGGTCCAACCTGCTGCTGCACTGGCTCTCCGACCCGCTCCTCGCCCTCAAAGAGTGGCAGCGCGTGCTCGCCATAGGCGGCACCGTGTTCTTCGCCACCGTCGGCCCCGATACCCTGCGCGAACTGCGCGAGATACTCGGCCCCACCGCCGTACATCCTTTCCTCGACCTGCACGACGTAGGCGACCTGCTCGTGGCCGCCGGCTTCGCCGATCCGGTGATGGACATGCAGATGCTCACCCTGCGCTACCGCGATCCCGCGCGCCTGTGGCAGGATCTGCGCGCGGCCGGCGCGACCAACGCACGACGCGACCGCCACCGCACCCTCACCGGCAAAGCGCGCTGGCAGCAGGCGCTGGCGGCGCTGGAAACCCGGCGCGAGGCCGACGGCACGATTCCCATCACCGTCGAGCTCGTCTTCGGGCACGCCTGGAAGGAAGCGCCCAAGACCCTGCCCGACGGGCGCGCAGTGATTCGGCTGCACCGCCGCGCCTGACCGACGATCGCGTTAGCGCCGCGCGAGCAACCGCGCCGCCTCCAGCGCAAAATAGGTGAGGATGGCATCGGCCCCGGCGCGCTTGAAGGCAAGCAGCGACTCCATCATCGCCGCCTGCTCGTCGAGCCAGCCGTGGCCGCAGGCCGCCTTGAGCATGGCGTACTCGCCGCTCACCTGATAGGCGAAGGTCGGCACGCCGAAGTGCTCCTTGACCCGCCGGATCACGTCGAGATACGGCAGCCCCGGTTTGACCATCACCGCATCGGCCCCTTCGTCGAGATCGAGCGCCACTTCGCGCAGGGCCTCGTCGCTGTTGGCCGGATCCATCTGGTAGGTCGCCTTGCTGCCTTTGCCGAGATTGGCCGCCGACCCCACGGCGTCGCGAAACGGCCCGTAAAAAGCCGAAGCGTATTTCGCCGAATAGGCGAGGATGCGCACGTGGATGAAGCCCTGCTCGTCGAGCGCGCGGCGGATCGCGCCGATGCGCCCGTCCATCATGTCGGAGGGCGCCACCATGTCGGCGCCGGCGTGCGCGTGGCACAGCGCCTGGCGCACGAGGGCGGCCACCGTCTCGTCGTTCATCACGTAGCCGCGCGGGTCATCCGGCGCGATCAAGCCATCCTGCCCGTGGCTCGTGTAAGGATCGAGCGCCACGTCGGTGATCACGCCGAGCTGGGGAAAGCGCTGCTTGAGCGCCCGCACTGCCCGCGGCACCAGCCCCGCCGGGTTCCACGCCTCTTCTGCGCCCGGGGTTTTGAGCGCCGGCGGAATCACGGGAAAGAGAGCGAGCGCCGGGATACCCAGCCCGACCGCCTCTTCGGCGAGCGCGAGCAAGCGGTCGATCGACAGCCGTTTCACCCCCGGCATGGAAGGAACCGCCTCCTCGCGGCTTTCGCCATCGAGCACGAACACCGGAAGGATCAGATCGTCGGCGGTGAGCACGTGCTCGCGCATCAAGCGCCGGGAAAACTCGTCGCGCCGCATGCGGCGCATCCTCGTCGTGGGGAACCTACCGAAAAACTGCATCATCCGCTCCTTGTCAAGGTTCTTCCGGATCAGAACGGCTTTCTGCGAAGACCTCCTCGAGCCGCGTCGCATCGAGCACCCGCTCGGCCCAGGTCTCGAGCTCCTCGCTCGAGGCCGAGCGCAGGCGCGTCTGTACCCACTCGGGCAGCGGCCCGAAGCGGCGGGTGAGCATGCGTTGCAGCAAGAGGGCTTCGCCTTCGAGCCGACCTTCAAGTCGACCTTCAAGTCGACCTTCAAGCCGACCTTTCTGGGCGCCTTGCTGCAGACCTTGCTGCATCGCCTTCTGGGCGACTTCCTGTTCCCACAGCTTGAATCGTTCGGCCAGTTGCATGGTGATCTCCCCCAGGTCGTGGGCTTCGGGTACGTTCAGTTCCGGGCGCAGGTCGCGCAGCAGATATTCCTGGATCCAGACGCTCAGGATGCGCTCGAGTTCCGCATCGCCGGCAAACCAGCGGTGCAGCGCCTCGGTGAGCCGGGCGAGGTCTTGCGGGCGCTGCTGGCGCTTGAGCCGGATGGTGGCGGCGAC
>JACRJA010000056.1 GCA_016235745.1 Rhodocyclales bacterium
CCCACGGGCTGCGTTTGATCCACGCGCCCGGCGCGGAAACCTCGGGATCGACGGAGGATAGCGCCATGACCAGTCTGATGGATGCCATCAGGGAAGGCGAAAACGGAGCGGGCAAGGATTCCAAGTTTCCGCACGCGCCGCCCGAGTGGAAACGCGAGCTGGCGCTCGCCGCCGCGCGGCGGGAAGGCCTCAAGCCCGGTGAGGACCATTGGGAAGTACTGCGCGCCTTGCAGGAGTATTATGCCCGCCACCGCGAGACCGCGATCAATATCCGCGAACTCAACGATGCGCTCGAGGAAAAATTTCACGCCAAGGGCGGCCGCAAGTATCTCTACCAACTTTTCCCGGGCGGGCCGGTGGCCCAGGGCTGCCGGATCGCCGGCCTCAAGGCGCCGCCCGGCGCCGTCGACCGGGGTTTCGGCAGCGTCGTCTAAATCCAACGCCGCGATAACTCCGGCCGTGAAGGTCGGAAAAATTCCCGCGTCGCGCATCGCCCCGTTATTCGGCTTTTCCTCCCGTAACGCTCCTTAGAGGCAATGCCCAAACCGGTAAAGCACCGTTCCGCTGGAATCGTCGTGCTGCTCGCCCAGTCCGGCGGCTGGCGGGTGTTGCTGCTGCGCGCCTACCGCCACTGGGATTTCCCCAAGGGCCTGCTGGCGGCCGGCGAAACGCCGTTGCAGGCCGCGTTACGCGAGACCCGCGAGGAAACCGGCCTGGAGAACGTCGAGTTCACGTGGGGCAGGGAATCCCAAGACACCGCGATGTACGGCGATCGCAAGGTGGCGAGCTATTTCCTGGCGCGCGCCGGGGCGGGCGAGGTGACCCTGCTGGTCAATCCCGAACTCGGCCGGCCGGAACACGACGAATTCCGCTGGGCGTCGTTCGCCGAGGCGCGCACGCTGTTGCCGCCGCGCCTGCTGCCGATCCTCGAATGGGCGCGGCGGAAAGTCGAGGGTGGCGTTGACGGCTAGTCGCACAGTCCTTACGATGGCGCATTATTAAATTTCCCCGAAAAACCATCCGCCAGGTTAAATTTTCCCGCCGCCATGACCGACACCCTGTTTGAATCGAACCTGAAGAGCCTGGCGCTGCGCCACCGGGGAAAGGTGCGCGATATCTACGACATCGACGATAAGCACATGCTGATCGTCACCACCGACCGGCTGTCTGCGTTCGACGTGGTGTTGCCCGATCCGATCCCCGGCAAGGGCGCGGTGCTCACCGCGCTGTCGAATTTCTGGTTCGCGCGCACCCGGGTGCTGATCCGCAACCAGCTCACCGGCATCGCGCTCGAGGACGTGCTGAAAGACCCGGGCGAGCGCCGCCAGGTGGAAGGCCGGGCGGTGGTGGTGCACAAGCTCAAGGCGTTGCAGGTCGAGGCGATCGTGCGCGGCTATCTGGTCGGCAGCGGCTGGAAGGAATACCAGAAGAGCGGCACGGTCTGCGGCCTCCCGCTGCCGGCCGGATTGCGCGAGGCCGACCGCCTGCCGGAGCCGATCTTCACGCCCTCGACCAAGGCCGCGGTCGGCCTGCACGACGAGAACATCAGCTTCGACCGGGCCGGCGAGATCCTCGGCAAGGATATCGCCGAGCGCGTCAAGGAGGCGAGCCTGACTATATATAAGGAATGCGCCCAGTACGCCCGCACCCGCGGCATCATCATCGCCGACACCAAGTTCGAGTTCGGGCTGGACGCGCAGGGCCGGCTCACGCTGATCGACGAGGTGCTGACGCCCGATTCCTCGCGCTTCTGGCCGGCCGACCAATACCAGCCCGGTGCCAATCCGCCGAGCTTCGACAAGCAATACGTGCGCGACTACCTGGAATCCATCGGTTGGAACAAGAAGCCGCC
>JACRJA010000058.1 GCA_016235745.1 Rhodocyclales bacterium
AGCCGCAACTGAATCGCGGGGTCCGCGGCGGCCGTGAACCGCCGGGCTTCCTCTTCGTCGAGATACCCCTTGACGCTCCACTCGGCCTTGTCGCGCAGATCGTCCAGCCCCCGCACGATGTCCTCCCGATGCCGGCCCAGGAATTCCCTGAGTCTCGCGCGGGAACGAAAGATCGCGCCGAATTTGACCGGCAGGACCGGCGACGCCCCCATGATCCGTTCCACCACCGCCTCATGCCGCCAGGCCCGGGGCCCCACCCAGGACAACGTCTGGAGGTTCCGGTCGGAAAATTCACAGGGGTCCACCTCCCCGATTACCGCCACCACCCCATCCTCTTGCTCTTCCAGCGCCGCCACCGGATAGCGCTCGTCCACGCCGCACAGGTCCCGGTCAACCGGCCCCTTCACGAGCGAGAGACATTCCGGCCGGGCCAGGCAGTAGAGATAGATGCCGAGGCCCGAGCCCTCATCATGCGAATCGGTCATTGTCGGATCTCGTCCCGCGCCGCCTCAAAATGCCTTGGCTGGATAAGCAGGGGGGATGAGGCCGAAGGTTCTTCCTGCCCGCCTCCCGCCTCCCCGACTCTCTCCCGGATGGCGTTCAAGGCCGCGCGGTTACAGAGGGCGCTGAGGTCGGCCCCCGTCAGACCATCCGTGTCGGCCGCGATGGCCTCCAGACGCACCTCTTGGGCCACGGGCTTGCCGCGCGTCTGCACGAGCAGAATCGCCAGTCGTACCCGCTCATCGGGACGCGGGATCTCCACCACCACGTCGAAGCGGCCCGGACGCAGCAAGGCCGGGTCCACGATGTCCGGCCGATTCGTGGCCGCCAGGACCAGCACCCCGGTCAGTTTCTCGATTCCATCCAGCTCCGCCAGGAACTGGCCCACGACCCGCTCGCTGACGTGCGCCTCCGATGCGCCGCCTCCACGCCGCGGGACCAGCGCATCGATCTCGTCGAAAAACACCAGGCACGGGGCCGCTTGCTTCGCCTTCCGAAAAACCTCCCGGACGGCTCGTTCCGACTCGCCGACGTACTTCGACAGCAGGGCGGGCCCCTTGACCGAGATGAAATTGACCTGGGTCGCGCTGGCCGCCGCCTGGGCGAGCAGCGTCTTGCCGCAGCCGGGAGGCCCGGAGAGGAGAACCCCCTTCAGCGGCTTCACCCCGGCCGCGTCGAACAAATCACGATACCGAAGGGGCCATTCCAGGGCCTCGCGCAGCAGGCGCTTCGGCCGATCGAGCCCGCCCACGTCCTCCCAGGTGGTGGAGGGGACCTCGA
>JACRJA010000057.1 GCA_016235745.1 Rhodocyclales bacterium
ATTCTTGGCGCTACCGTTTCGCGCTCGGCGGATCGCTGGATAGTCGCGAATCAGGTCGAGGTGTCCGATGCGCAGTTCTACAGCAAAAGAACCGCTCATGACGTCACCGGCGTGGATCTTGGCTTGAAGGCCGCCGCCACGCTCTCCAACGGAAAATCGATCGACGCACCCAAGCCGCTCAAGGCCGCGCTGCGCCGCCTCAAAATCCGCAGCCGCTGTCTCAGCCGTAAAGTGAAAGCGGCTAAAGTCGTGGCAGGGTTTGCGCCGAATGCCAGACTGCCGAAGGGCACCAAACTTCCCGAGTCCAACAACCGCAAGAAGTCAGCTCAGACCTTGGCAAGGCTGCACGCCCGCATTGCCAATATCCGAGCGGACTTCACCCACAAGCTCACCACTCGGCTCTGCCGTGAAAACCAAGCGGTGGTGATCGAGGACTTGCACGTCAAGGGGATGCTGGCGAACGACAAGCTCGCCCGAGCCCTCTCTGACGTGGGCTTTGGGAGATTCCGCGCGCAGATGGAGTATAAGGCCAAGCGCTACGGCACCCGGCTGATCCTCGCCGATCGCTGGTATCCCAGCAGCCGTTTGTGTTCCGTCTGCAATTGGCAGAACGAGGCGCTGACCTTGAGCGACCGGGAATGGACGTGCCCGGCATGCGGCACGCACCATGACCGTGACCACAACGCGGCGCTCAACCTGAAACGGCTGGCAACCGCAACTGCCCTACCCGAGGCGAGTCCGGCCGGTAACGGCGGCGCTGCGGCAGAGAGGGTCTCTGCCGTAGCCGGGAAAGTCACGCCTGTCAGAGACGACGGTGGTCACCAAGACACGTCGGGGCAGGAAGGGAACCGTGCGCATATTCGCGCACGTTCTTGAGAGCAGAAGAAGCAATGACCCTGAAACCCTGGCGCGAGGTCGCCGTCCCTCACGAAGACGTGCTCAAGGGCACGTTCCAGCAGGCCGAGTTCGCGGCGGATTTGTCGCGCGTGCACGCGGGCACCGCCACGGCGGAATACCAGAACCCGGCACTGTTCTTTCAGCGCACCTTCATCACCGAAGGCATGCGCTTGCTGCTCGACTCGGTGGTCAAGCGCCTTGCGGGCCAAGGCGGTGACCCGGTCATCCAGTTGCAAACCGCGTTCGGCGGCGGCAAGACGCACACCATGCTGGCGGTGTACCACCTCGCCAAGGGCGAAGTCCCGGCGAGCGAATTGCCCGGTGTTTCGCCCATTTTGGATGCAGCGGGCGTCGTGGAATTGCCGCCCGCCCGTATCGCGGTGCTCGATGGCATCAAGTCTTCGCCCAATCAGCCGGTGGTGCGTGCGGGGCAAACGATACGCACGCTGTGGGGAGACCTGGCGTGGCAGCTCGGCGGCGCCGAGGGTTATGCGTTGGTGGCCGATGCCGATGCTTCGGGCACTTCGCCGGGCAAGGCGGTGCTGGAGACGCTGCTGGCGCGGTGTGCGCCGTGCGTGATCCTCATCGACGAGCTGGTGGCGTATGTGCGCCAGTTCGAAGAAGGCAAGGCCCTCACCGGGGGCACTTTTGACTCCAACCTGTCGTTCGTGCAGGCGCTGACCGAGGCGTTGAAGGCCGTGCCGACGGCAGTGCTGCTGGCGTCGCTGCCCGAATCAGACAAGGAAGCCGGAAGCCAGCGCGGCGTGAAGGCGCTGGAGGCGCTGGCGCACTACTTCGGCCGCGTGCAGGCGCTGTGGAAGCCGGTGGCCACCGAGGAGGCGTTCGAGATCGTGCGCCGGCGGCTTTTTGCGTCGATCAACGACAAGCTGGCGATGGAGTCGGTGTGCCGCGCCTTCGCGGACTTCTACACTGCCAACCGCGACGACTTCCCGCAGGAGACGCAGGAGAGCCGCTACTTCGAGCGGCTCGTACACGCCTATCCGATCCACCCCGAGGTGTTCGACCGGCTCTATGAAGACTGGTCCACGCTGGACAACTTCCAGCGCACCCGCGGCGTGCTGAAACTGATGGCCAAGGTGATCCACCGGCTGTGGAAGGACGGCAACAACGACCTGCTGATCCTGCCGGGCAGCCTGCCGCTGTACGACGCCGATGTGCGCAACGAGGTCATCTATTACCTGCCGCAGGGCTGGGATCCGGTGATCGAACGCGACGTGGATGGCGAGCGCGCCGAAACGACGGAAATCGAGAATCGGGACACGCGCCTGGGCAGCGTGCAAGCCTGCCGCCGAGTGGCGCGTGCCATCTTTCTTGGCAGCGCGCCCAGCACTACCAACCAGCTGGTGCGTGGGCTGGAGCAGGAACGGGTGCTGCTCGGCGTGACCCAGCCGGGTCAGCAGATCGGGCTGTTCAAGGATGCGCTGCGCCGCCTTGTCGACCGGCTGCACTACCTCAACCACGCCAACAACCGCTTCTGGCTCGATACGCGCCCGAACCTGCGGCGCGAGATGGAGGAGCGCAAGCGCCGCTTCCAGGACAAGGAGGACGTGTTCCCGACCGTTCGCGAGCGCATCCAGCGCAGCTTGGCCAGCGGCGTCTTCGGCGGCATTCACATCTTCACCGGCAGCGGCGACGTGCCGGACGACTGGGCATTGCGGCTGGTGGTGCTGCCGCCCGATGCGGCCTTCAGTAAAAGCGGCCAGAGCCTGGCAGTGGAGCGCGCCACCGAGATCCTGAAGAAGCGCGGTGACCAGCCCCGCTTCAAGCAGAACCGCCTGATCTTCGTGGCCGCGGACTACGACAGCGTGAGCCGCCTGAAGGACCACGTGCGCTCGTACCTCGCGTGGCGCAGCATCGTCGCCGACTACAAGGACAACCGCATCGTCCTCGACAACCTGATGGCCAAGCAGGCGCAAGCCAGCCTGGAGCAGGCCGAGGAGACCGTGCGGCGGATGATTCGTGAGACCTATAAGTGGCTGCTGACCCCGGTGCAGGAGGCGCGGCCTGGTAAAGGCCTGTCCGACGTGATGTGGGAGCACTTTCCACTCAACCCGGGAGCACAGAACTGGTCGCAGGAGATCGAGCGCGTTCTCAAGGAAAACGAGCTGCTCATCACCGAATGGGCGCCGATCCACTTGACCAAGATGCTGAAGGACTGGTTCTGGAAGGACGACGTCAAGGACGTTTCGGCGCTCGCCGTGTGGCAGCAGATCTGCCAGCAACTCTACCTGCCGCGCCTGAAGGATGGCGACGTCTTCCGGCAGACGATGGCCGCGGGCGCCGAGAGCCGCGACTTCTTCGGCTTTGCGCAGGGCAAGGAAGACGGTCGCTACGTTGGGTTCATCTACGGCAAGCGCACTTCACCGATCCTGGACTCGTCGCTGCTGCTGATCGAGCCGCTGACGGCGGCGGCCTACATGGAGACGCTGCGCGCCGCAGAGGAAGCCGCCCGCCCCAAGGCTGTTGATGCCGGCGAGGGCGCATCCACCACGACGGTGACCACCGACGGCGGCGACACACGCGGTGTCGAAGATCCGGCCGGCTACCCGTCAGGGACGGGAGCGGCCGGCCAGATCGTCAAGAAGCGATTCTATGGCAGCATCGAGCTCGACCCCATCCGGGCCAAGAAGCAGTTCGCCGACCTGGTCGACGAAGTCGTCCAGCAGTTCACCGCGCGCACCGGCGTGAAGGTCAAGATCGCCATCGAGATCCAGGCTGAATCGCCCACCGGCTTCGACGACGGGCTGCAGCGCGCGGTGAAGGAGAACTGCAATGTGCTGAAGTTCAAGAACGCCGAGTTCGAGTCGGGCGAATAGGGAGGCCCGCCGTGGGGATCATTGCAACTCGTTGCCGGCCTCGGGCGGCGTTTTTCCGCCCGAGGGGAGGCGATAGCGCTCGTCGGCCCAGGCGCCGAGGTCGATGAGCTTGCAGCGCTCGGAGCAGAACGGGCGCCAGCGCGATTCCGGCGTCCAGGGGACCGCTTTGCCGCAGGTGGGGCAGGAGACGAGGCGTGGCGTCTTCGGCGCGGGGTCGTTCATGGTGCTGCCTTCCTTTTACAGTCGGCACAGTTCGAGCACGAAGGGGACGTCGAGTTCCAGCGGTTGCGTGGAAGGGCGCAGGTCGCTGCGCGGCGGGCCGAATCTCAGGTTGATGAGGTATTTGTTGGCCGACATCGAGGGGATGACCTGCAGCGCGGGGTCGACGTGGACGCGGGCGAGCAGGCAGCAGGCGCCTTTGATCTCGCGCTGATAGGCGCCGCGCACGGCGACGGCCTCATGGCGCTCGGCGTTGCCGCGCAGGAGGCTGAGCACGAGTTCGATGCCGTTGCGAATCGGCTGCAGGGGGGCGACCCAGCGTTCAAGTTGGGCGGTGCGCCGCTCGGGCGGCTGCTCCAGCCAGAAGTGATAGGCGGGGGCGTCGAAAGCGCACAAACCCCCAGGGATGTGGGCCCGCGCGCGCAGCGCCATCAGCCATTCGTTTCCGCGCAGATAGTGGTCCACCCGTCCGACCATGCCGAGGAGGGCGGCGCGGATCTGTTCGATATGCTCCACCAATGCCGCGACGCGTTCGGTATCGACCTGCTCGACGGGTAGCGTGAGCAGGGCCGAACGCTGGCGATCGAGTTCTTGCATCAGGTCGAGCTTGAGGTCGGTGCGCCCGGCGATGTCGGCGAGCTCGAAGAGGGTGATGAGGGCGGCGTGGTGATCGTCGCGATGCCTGCCCTCGAGGAAATGGGTCCAGCGTCGCCAGACGTCTTCGAGGCGCAGCAGGGTGCGGATGCGCTCGGTGAAGGGGAATTCGAAGAGGATCATGGCGGCGCGGTTCGGGCGAGTTCGCGGTAGAGGCGGTCGAGCGCCTCGACCTGGGCGTGGAGCTGGGCGAGATCGCCGCCGTTGTCGAGGATGTGGTCGGCCGCCGCCAGCCGCTCGGCCCGGCTGGCCTGCTGGGCCATGATGCGCCGGATCAGCGCTTCGTCCAGGCCGCTGCGCGCGCGTACTCGCTTGATCTGGACTTCTTCGGGGCAGTCGACCACGGCGATGCGTTGGCAGCGGCGGCGGTAGTCTTCCCCGGCTTCGATGAGCAAGGGAACCACCAGCACCACGTAGGGTGCGTCGACGGCGGCGCGGCAGCGGGCGTCGGCTTCCTGACGGATCAGGGGGTGCAGGATGGCTTCGAGCCGGTGCTTTACTGCGGGGTCGGTAAACGCGAGCGCACGCATCTTGGCGCGATCGAGCGCCCCGGCCGGCGTGAGGATGTCGGGGCCGAAGGCGGCGGCGAGGGCGGGCATGGCCGCTCCGCCGGGGGCGGTGAGCTCGTGGGCGATCACGTCGGTGTCGACCACGGCGGCGCCGAGCCGCGCGAAGTGCTCGGCGGCGGCGCTCTTGCCGCTGCCGATGCCGCCGGTCAGGCCGACGATGAAGGGGGAACGGTTCAGGGGGAGCATGCGTCGACGGGAAGCTGGGGGAAACGGGTCTGGATGCGCTGGCGCAGGTCATCGGCCACGGACGAGGGGCATCGGTAGACGAGTTCGGCAACGGGGGTGGTGCGCGTAACGACCTGCGCTCCCTTGACGTTCTTGTCGCGTAGTTCGGCCATGCGCTTCTCGGCGCTTTCCTGGGCGCGGAAGAGGCCGAGCGAAATGCCCCACTGTAGGGGGCCGGGGTCGCGGATCACGAAGGCGTCGTCCACCCCGGCCTGACGCAGGTTTTCCAGCCGGCGGTTCGCCGCGGCCGCACTGCCTTGGGGCGGGAGCACCACGCGCCAGCTGGTGGGTTTTTCGCTTGTTCGCTCTTGAATTTGAACGCCGGGTAGTCCTTGCGGCAGTTCCTTGAGCGCCGGCAGGAGCTTGGGATCGACCTCGGCGAGCCGCAGGCAGGAGAGGGGAGCGGGGGGAGCAGCGGCCGTCGGCTTGGGAGGCGGTGGTTCGGCAGCCGTTGGAGCGGGTTCTGCGGCGGAGGCGGAGTCGGGCGCGGCGTTGTCGCTCGCCGGGGGTTCGCTCGCCGGCGGGTTGGCGGGAACGGTCGGGGGCAGAGGTGCGGCGACATCGTGGCCCGCCGCGGCGGCGAGGATGCGCAGGCGGTCGGGGCGCAGCGGCTGCTCGGCGGTGGCGCGCACCGCTTCGGGAGCAGGTCGCGGCAGCAGGCCGGCGCTCATCGCCAGCAGCAGGGCGTTGACGAGCAGCAGCAGCGCGATCAGGAGCCGCATCGGGGGATCCTGCTTCAGCCCACGCTCGGCAGCGTGCGCAGCGCTTCGGCCAGGAGCTCGTCGGGCAGGGTGTAGTCTTCGAGTTCGCCGCGCAGGTAGCGCTCATAGGCGCTCATGTCGAAGTGCCCGTGCCCAGTGAGATTGAAGAGCAGCACCTTGGGTTCGCCCGTCTCCTTGCAGCGCAGCGCCTCGTCGATCACGGCGCGGATGGCGTGGCAGGATTCCGGCGCCGGGATGATGCCCTCGGCGCGGGCGAACTGGATGCCGGCCTCGAACGTGGCCCGCTGCGGCACGGCGAGCGCCTCGACCTGCCCCTCGTGCACGAGCTGCGACACCAGGGGGGATGCGCCGTGGTAGCGCAGCCCGCCGGCGTGGATGCCCGGCGGTACGAAGTCGTGCCCCAGGGTGTACATCTGCATCAGGGGGGTGAAACCGGAGGCGTCGCCGTAATCGTAGGCGTAGGTGCCCTTGGTGAGGGTGGGGCAGGATTCGGGCTCTACCGCCACGCAGCGCAGTCCCGCCGCGCGGCGTTCGCCGGCGAACTTGTCGGCGAGGAAGGGGAAGGCGATGCCGCCGAAGCTCGAGCCGCCGCCGCAGGGACCGAAGATCATGTCGGGGTAGAGGCCGATCTTCTCGAATTGCTTCTTCGCTTCCAGCCCGATGAGGCTCTGGTGCAGCAGGACGTGGTTGAGCACCGAACCGAGGGTGTAGTTGGTGTCGGGCCGGGAGGCGGCTTCCTCGACGGCTTCCGAGATGGCGATGCCCAATGAGCCCGGGTGATCCGGCTCGACGGCCAGGATGCGCCGCCCGGTTTCGGTGAGCGGCGAAGGGCTGGGGTGAACTTCCGCCCCCCAGGTTTCCATCAGCACGCGGCGCTGTGGCTTTTGCTGGTAGCTCACGCGCACCATATAGACGCGCACTTCCAGCCCCAGCATCTGGCCGGCGAAGGCGATCGAGGAGCCCCACTGACCGGCGCCGGTCTCGGTGGTGAGCCGTTTGATGCCGACCTGCCGGTTGTAATAGGCTTGGGGCACGGCGGAATTGGGCTTGTGCGAGCCGGCTGGCGAGACGCCCTCGTACTTGAAGAAGATCTTGGCCGGGGTGCCCAGGCGCCGCTCCAGGCGCACGGCGCGCATGAGCGGCGAGGGGCGCCAGATGGCGTAGGTTTCGCGCACCGCGTCGGGGATGGCGATCCAGCGCTCGCGGCTCATCTCCTGCTCGAGGATGGGCTCGGGGAAGATCGCGGCCATCGCCGACGGGTCGATCGGCTTGCCGTCGGGACCCAGCGGCGGGGCCGGAGGGGTGGAGAGGTCGGCGGCGATGTTGTACCAGTGCGTCGGAATCTCGTGTTCCTCGAGGAGGATCCGGGTCGGTTCGCTCATGGGGCGGTCTCTCGGGTGTCATGGGAAGGATTCGGGCTGGCGCTGGTTGCGGCGACCACGGCCAGGCCGCGCAGAACGAGATTATCCACCGTCCGAACGGGAATGGCCAGATGCGCGGCGATGATCCCGGCGTCGCCGCCCGAGATGAGCGCCACGGCGCCGCAGCCGGGCCCCTCCATGACCCGATAGTAATGTTCGATGGCGCCGACTTGGGCGAGCAGGCAGCCGCTGGCGATGGCGTCGCGCGTGTTCGTGGGCGGCAGGCGCACCTCGCCGGCGGCAAGCGGGAGTTTGGCGGTGGCGCGTACCAGGCTTTCGCGCATGGTGGTGAGCCCCGGCAGGATCAGCCCGCCGCGAAAACGCCCGTCGGCCTCGAGCCAATCCACGGTGGTGGCGGTGCCGCAGCACACCACCAGGGCCGCGCCGTGGTGCAGGTGGCGGGCGGCGATGAGCGCCGCCCAGCGGTCGGCGCCGAGCCGTTCAGGTTCGTCGTAGCCGTTGCGCACGCCGCAAGACTGGGCCTCGGCCACGAGCCAGCGGATGGGGCCGAGTTCGCGTTCGAGTTCGAGGGCGAGACGGTCATGGGCCACGTTCACGCCGAAGCGCCGGGCCGTGGCAGGCAGCCGCGCGCGCATCGTCTCGATCCATTGCGGGATGTCGACGTGGCGGCAGGCGCCGCTCTCGCGCCAATGGGCGCCATCGAGCAAGGCCCATTTGAGCCGCGTGTTGCCCAGATCGAGGAGCAGCGTCGGATTCATGCGACGGGGCGCAGCGAGACGTCGCCGACGCAGCAGGCGATACGCCCGCCCGCGGTATCGAGCAGCAGGCGGCCGGTGTCGTCCACGCCGGCTTCGATCCCGACGGTTTCGCGCTCGCCGTCGCGTACCGCCACTGCTTGGCCGGCGTAGGCGTCGAGCGCGTTCCAGGCTTCCTGCCAAGGAGCGAAGCCACGGCCGGCGAGATAGCTCTCGCGCACGGCGTCGAGCCGCTCGAGGAGCGCCGCGAGCAGCGCTTCCCGCGACGGCAGGGGAGCGAGGTGGTGCGCCAGCGCCGTGGCCGGCAGGCCGCTTGCGGGATGAAAGTCCGGCGGCAGTTCGAGATTGAGCCCGATGCCGACGGCGACGCGGGTCGGCGCTGCATGGCGGCTCTGGGCTTCGATGAGCACCCCGCCCACCTTGGCGCCGTCGATGAGGAGGTCGTTGGGCCACTTGAGCCCGACGCCGGCGACGCCCAGCGCTCGTAGGGCTTGGGCGAGGGCCACGCCGACGGCGAGCGGCAGCGCTTCGAGCGAGGTGCCCGGCGGGAAGGCGAAGAGGCAGGAGAAGGTGAGGCTCGCGCCGGGCCAGGACTGCCAGGTCCGAGCCTGCCGCCCCCGGCCGCGGGTCTGCCGCTCGGTACCGACGACGGCAAAGCGCTCGGGATCGGGCAGCGGCAGGCGCATCGCCTCGTCGTTGGTCGAGGCGCATTCGGGCAGCCAATGCAGGTCGAGCCGTTGGGCGAGCGCTCGAGGAATGAGCCGGAGCAGCGCCGCCGGATCGAAGGCGGAAGGAGCGGGCATGGACGCGTCGCAGGAAGGGTGCGAAGCGCCTATTGTACGGCAGGCGCTAGCGCTTGAGCTTGCGCGTGAGGGTGTTGCGGCCCACGCCGAGCCGGGCGGCAGCTTCCGCCCGGCGTTGTCCGGTGTGCTCGAGCGCCCGTTCGAAGAGGACGCGCTCGAAGCGCGTATGCAGTTCATCGTAGAGGGCGCTGCGGCCGGAAGCGAGCAGCCGGTCGACTTCTTCGGCGAGCAGCCGTTCCCACCCAAGGGCGGCAGGGGAATCCGGCGGGGGCGCGTCGGGGTCCTGCGGGACGCGAAATTCCGGCGGCAGGTCGTGCGGCTCGACCTGCTGCGCCGGGGTCATGACGGTGAGCCAGTGGCAGAGGTTTTCCAGCTGGCGCACGTTGCCGGGAAAGGGGTAGCGCTTGAGCGCTTCCAGGGCGGCCGGCGAGAGCGTCTTGCGCTCCACGCCCAGCTCGCGCGCGCTCTTCGTCAGGAAGTGGCGGGCGAGGAGCGGAATGTCCTCGGCGCGCTCGCGCAGCGGCGGCAGGCGCAGCCGGATGACGTTGAGCCGGTGATAGAGATCCTCGCGAAAGAGTCCTTCGCGCACGCGGGCTTCCAGGTTCTGGTGCGTGGCGGTGATGATGCGTACGTTGGCGCGCAGCGGCTGCTGCCCGCCGATGCGATAGTAGTGCCCGTCGGAGAGGACGCGCAGCAGCCGCGTTTGCAGGTCGGCGGGCATGTCGCCGATCTCGTCGAGAAAGAGCGTGCCGCCTTCGGCCTGCTCGAAGCGACCGCGGCGGGCAGTGGCGGCGCCGGTGAAGGCTCCTTTCTCGTGGCCGAAGAGCTCGGCTTCGAGCAGTTCGCGCGGAATCGCCGCGGTGTTGATGGCGACGAAGGGGCCGTCGCGCCGCGGGCTATGGCGATGTAGCGCGCGGGCGACGAGCTCCTTGCCGCTGCCGGATTCGCCGGTGATGAGGACGGTAGCGCTCGAGTGCGACAGTCGGCCGATGGCGCGGAAGACCTCCTGCATCGCCGGGGCCTGACCCAAGATCTCGGGGGCGGCGTCCGGTTCTTCCGGCGCGGTGGCACCGGGTCGCGCTTCCAGCGCCCGGCGCACCAGGCGCACGGCTTCGGGCACGTCGAAGGGCTTGGGCAGGTACTCGAAGGCACCGGCCTGGAAGGCGCTCACGGCGCTGTCGAGGTCCGAATAGGCGGTCATCACGATCACCGGCGTGCCGGGGACGCGTTCGTGCAGCCGGCGTACGAACTCGAGCCCATCGGTGCCGGGCATGCGGATGTCGGTGAGCACCACCGCCGGGCGTTCCTGTGCGAGCGCCTCCAGCGCCATCTCGGCGCGCTCGAAACCGCGATGCGGCAGGTTCTCGCGTTCGAGGGCGCGCTCGAGCACCCAGCGGATGGATTTGTCGTCGTCGAGGATCCAGATGGCGTCGTTCATGTCGGGCTCCCGGAAGCGAGCGGCAGCAGGAGGTGGAAGCGCGTGCGCCCGGGGCGGCTGTCGAATTCGATGACGCCGTGGTGCTGGGCGACGATGTCCTGGGCGATCGCCAGCCCTAGGCCCGCGCCGCCCTCGCGCCCGCTCACCAGCGGATAGAAGATGCGCTCGCGCAGCGCTTCCGGGATGCCCGGGCCGTTGTCGGCGATCTCGAGGTGGAGCGCGAGCCGGTAGCGCCGCTTGGCGAGCGTCACCTGGCGTGCAGCGCGGGTGCGCAGCGTGACCGTTCCCTGGCCCTCGGTGGCCTGGGCGGCGTTGCGCGCGATGTTGAGGATCGCCTGCAGCAGGCGCTCGCGGTCGGCGGTGATCTCCGGCAGACTCGCGTCGTAGTCGCGCGTCACCGTGAGGCCGGGAAATTCGGCGAGCAGCAGCCGGCGCACGTGCTCCAGGATCTCGTGGACGTTCACCGGCGCGGGGTGCGGCGCCTGGTGGGCGGCGAGCAGCCCGGCGAGCAGGCGCTGTAGGCGGTCGGTCTCGAGGATGATGACTTCGGTGTATTCGGCGAGCGCCGGATCGGACAGTTCCATCTGCAGCAGTTGCGCCGCGCCGCGGATGCCGCCCAAGGGGTTCTTGATCTCGTGGGCGAGCGCGCGCACGAGTTCGCGCGCGGCCTGCTGCAGGCGCAGGCGTTCTTCTTCCTGGGTGGTCTTGAGGCGCTGGTCGATGGGGCGGAATTCGAGGGTGAATCCTTCGCCGTCGTCCTGGATGGGGCTTACCGTGACGTCGGCCACGAGCGTCTGCCCACTGGGCAGATGCAGGGTAAGGCCGTGGCAGGCGTAGAACCAGCGGTTGCGTTCGGCTTCATCGAAGGCCGTGCGCAAGGTGGGCGAGGCGCCGAAGATCTCTTCCCAAGGGCGGCCGGCGAGGCGCTCGCGGGCCAGGCCGAAGAGGTGCTCGGCGGCGGCGTTGGCCGTCTGCAGCCGCTGGTCGGGAGCGGCGAGGACGACGGCGGTGGAGAGCCAGTCGAGGGCGGTGAGGTCGGGCGGCATGGCGGTGCCTGGTGACGGGACGGAAGAAATGCAGCAAGAACGGTGCCAAGTGAAAAAAGACTCAGCGCAGACGCTGGAGTTCGCGTTCGATCGCTTCGAGGTTGCGCCGCTGGCGTTCCGCTTGGGCTTGGAGTTCGGCGGCGCGCTCCGGCGAGGCGGTCTGCAGCGCACGCAGGGTTTCCTGCAAGCGTTGGTTCTCTGCGGCTTTTTCTTCTTCGAGGATGCGGCGGCGCAGGTCGTCGCGCTGGCGCTGCTCGCTGGGGCTCACGCGGGGAAAGCTCGAGGGGGAGGCGGCCGCGGGGGCCGAAGGGGCGGGCGTCGAGTCGAGGTAGGGGATATCGCGCAGGGCCTCGCAGCGCATCCCCTTGGTGCTGCTACGATCGTTGGTGTAGGTGACGCGTCCGTCGCCGTCGCTGCATTTCCACAGCGTCGCCCCGGCGCTCGGCGCGCACAGCAGGCCGAGGCTCAAGAGGACGGCGCAGGAAGCGAGGCGGGACGCAAGCCGGATCATGCAGTAAGTATAAAGGAAAAAGGACGGCCGCGGCCGTCCTTTTCCGTTCATCGCTCCCCCTTTGCGGGGGAATCGCTCACAGGCTGTAGTAGAGCTCGAATTCGAGCGGATGGGTGGTCATGCGCAGGCGCTGCACTTCCTCGTTCTTCAGCTCGATGTAGGCGTCGAGGAAGTCGTTGGAGAAGACGCCGCCGCGGGTGAGGAACTCACGGTCGGCATCGAGCGCTTCCAGCGCCTGGTCCAGGCTGTGGCACACGGTCGGGATCTTGGCGTCTTCTTCCGGCGGCAGGTCGTAGAGGTTCTTGTCGGCCGGATCGCCCGGGTGGATCTTGTTCTGGACGCCGTCGAGCCCGGCCATCATCAGCGCGGCGAAGGCGAGATAGGGGTTGGCGAGCGGATCGGGGAAACGCGCCTCGATGCGCCGCGCCTTGGGGTTGGCGACGTAGGGGATGCGGATGGAGGCCGAACGGTTGCGCGCGGAGTAGGCGAGTTTGGTCGGGGCCTCGAAGTGCGGCACCAGGCGCTTGTAGGAGTTGGTGCCGGGGTTGGTGATGGCATTGAGCGCCCGGGCGTGCTTGATGATGCCGCCGATGTAGTAGAGCGCGAATTCGGACAGCCCGGCGTAGCCGTTACCGGCAAAGAGGTTCTGACCCGCTTTCCAGATGGATTGGTGCACGTGCATGCCCGAACCGTTGTCGCCGACGATCGGCTTGGGCATGAAGGTGGCGCTCTTGCCGTACTGGTGCGCCACGTTGTGCACCACGTATTTGAGCACCTGCGTCCAGTCGGCGCGGCGCGTGAGGGTGTTGAACTTGGTGCCGATCTCGCACTGGCCGGCGTTGGCGACTTCATGGTGGTGCACTTCCACCGGCACGCCGATCGATTCGAGGGCGAGCACCATGGCGCAGCGGATATCGTGCAGGCTGTCGACCGGAGGCACAGGGAAGTAGCCGCCCTTGACGCGCGGCCGGTGGCCGGTGCCTTCCCAGGAAGCTTCGCTCGAGGTGATCTTCACCGTGCAGCCGGACATGCCCACCGACCATTCGACCGAGTCGAAAATGAAGAATTCGGGCTCGGGGCCGACGTAGAAGGTGTCACCCAGTCCCGTCGATTTCAGATAGGCCTCGGCGCGCTTGGCGATCGAGCGGGGGTCGCGGTCATAGCCCTTGCCGTCGGCCGGCTCGACCACGTCACAGGTGAGCACGACGGTGGGTTCTTCGTAGAAGGGGTCGACGTAGGCGGTATCCGCATCGGGCACGAGCAGCATGTCGGAGGCCTGGATGCCTTTCCAGCCGGTGATCGAGGAGCCATCGAAGGCGTGGCCGCGCTCGAAGACTTCTTCGTCGAAAGCCGACACCGGCACCGTGACGTGGTGCTCCTTGCCGAGGATGTCGGTGAAACGGTAGTCCACGAAACGGGCTTCGCTTTCGTGGATGAGCTTGAGGACGTCTTGGGCATTCATGGGATCGACTCCGGGGCTAGGATGAAGTGGGAAGGATTTTAGCAAGTGTCGTGCCAGCTCTTGGTCTGCCTCAAAGGGAGGCATTTCGGGCTGGAGAAGGGGAAATGGACGCTCCGTTTGCACCTGTTTGGTGCAATTCTTTGCTTCCTGCGCCCGGTTCTGGTGCAAGCTCGACGAAGAGCCGGATGGAGGCGAGATCGGGATGGTGCAGGCGCAGCGTCTCGAGCTGGGAAAAGAGGGCTGCGCGATCGATGGCGAGCAGGGAGGGCGCGTATTCGGCCGGAACCAGCAGGTCGAGGTAGGTGCGCCCGCCGAGGTAGTGCAGGACGATCCAGTCGAGGGAGGCGGCAGAGAAGGAAGGCAAGGTGCGCAGTTCTTGCACCAGTTCGGTGCGGTCGGTGAGCGCCTGCAACTGAGCAGGCGGACGGCTTGCATCGTTTTCGTGATCGACGTGGATCAACGCGTCGTCGAGGTTGGGGAAGCGGGCCTTGAGCCGGGAGAACACGGTATCGGCCACGCGGTGCCCTTCGGAGACCGACAGGCGGGGGGCGACCTGGATGTGCGCATCCACCAGGATGCGGTCGGCCATGCGCCGCGTGCGAATCTGGTGCAGATCCTCGACGCCGGGGGTGGTGCGGATCGCTTCGGCGATGCGGGCGACTTCTTCCGGCTCCAGGCCGGTGTCGACGAGCTCGCGCACCGCCCGGTAGGCAAAACGCACCCCCATCGAGGCGATCATGAAGCCGACCAGCGCCGCCGCGAGCGGCTCGAGGAAACGGTAGCCGACGAGGCTCCCGCCGATGCCGATTGCCACCACCAGCGAGGAGGCGGCATCCGAGCGGGCGTGCCAGGCGGCCGCTTCCAGCACCTGCGCCTTGAGGGCGCGTCCGCGCCGGCGCAGCCAGTGATACATTCCTTCCTTGGCGAGCAGCGTGATCAGCGCCATCACGAGGGCGGGGAGCTCGATGGGCGGGGCGTGCTCCAGCGTCTGCAGCTTCATGCCCGCCGCCCACAGGAAACCGCAGCCCACACCCAGGAGCACGAGTCCGAGCACGAAGCCGGCGAAGGTCTCGAAGCGTGCGTGTCCGTAGGGATGGTTTGCGTCGGGTGGTGCACCGGCGCTGCGCCCGGCCCAGCTCACCATGGCATCGGTGGCGAGGTCGGCCAGCGTGTGCATGGCGTCGGCCACCAGGCTGAAGGCGTTGGCCAGCAAGCCGATGACGATCTGCAGGAGGGCCAGGGTGGCGTTGATGGCCATCGCCGCCAGGCTGGCGCGGGCGATGGCGTTGCCGCGCGCCCGTGCCGTCGCAGCGGGCGAAGGCGGTATACTTGCCGGATCAGCCATGGAGAGACTCGTGGGAAACTTGCACGATATTCTAGCGCTTGCTGGCGATCGCGCCGAGCGTTTCGGTCTGCCCTATGCCGGGGCGCTCACGCCGCCCGAGGCCTATCTCGTATGGCGCACGGCACCGGGGGCGGTGCTCGTCGATTGCCGCACGCGCGCCGAATGGGACTGGGTGGGGCGTATCCCCGGGGCGGTGGAGATCGAATGGCTGCGCTATCCGGGGCTTGCGCCCAATCCGGATTTTCTTGCCCACCTGCGCGCCCAGGTCGATCCCGAATCCTTGGTGATGTTCCTGTGCCGCTCGGGCGGGCGTTCGGACCAGGCGGCCCGCGTCGCCGCGGCGGCCGGATTCACTTCGTGCTACAACGTACTGGAAGGCTTCGAGGGCGCCAAGGACGCCGCCGGGCATCGCGGCACGGTGGGGGGCTGGAAGTTCCACGGCCTGCCGTGGGTGCAGGGATGAAAAGAAGGGGGTGGAGATGACGACGATTCTTGAAAAAGCCTTGCCGTTTGCGCCCTACGCGGCGATGAGCGACGAGCAGGCGCAGGAGCGCATCCTGGCGGCGCGCGCGCAGCTGGGCGAAGAGGCGGTGATCCTATGTCACCACTATCAGCGCGCCGACGTCTATCGGCACGCCGATCTCACCGGCGATTCGCTCAAGCTCGCCCGGCTCGCCGCGCAGACTTCCTCACGCTACATCGTCTTCTGCGGCGTGCATTTCATGGCCGAAGTCGCGGATATCTTGTCGCAGCCCGAGCAGGTGGCGATCCTGCCGGATCTGGCCGCTGGCTGCTCCATGGCCGACATGGCCGATCTGGCCAAGGTGACGCGCGCCTGGCGGGAACTGGCCGAGGTGCTCGACGGCGATCCGGCCGAGGTCTACACCCCGGTCACCTACATCAACTCCGCGGCCGACCTCAAGGCCTTCTGCGGCCGGCACGGCGGCATCGTGTGCACCTCGACCAACGCGCCGCACATCATGGAGTGGGCTCTGGCGCGCCGCCCCAAGCTTCTCTTCTTCCCCGACCAGCATCTGGGGCGCTGGACTGGCTACCAGCGCGGCATCCCGCTGGAAGAGATGCTCGTGTGGGATCCCGACCTGCCCTACGGCGGTCTGAGCCCGGAGCAGATCCGGCGGGCCTCCATCCTGCTGTGGAAAGGGCATTGTTCGGTGCATCAGATGTTTACCAAGGCGCAGATCGAGCGCTGGCGGGCCAAACACCCCCAGGGCTACGTCATCTCCCACCCGGAGTGCGCCTTCGAGGTGTGCCTGGCCTCCGACTACGTCGGTTCGACCGAATTCATCCAGAGCACGGTGCGCGCGGCGCCGGCCGGCAGCGAATGGCTGGTGGGCACCGAGTTCAACTTGGTCAGCCGCCTGGCCGAGGAGATGGCCCCGCAGGGCAAGACGGTGCAGTTCATGGGCGGGGTGGTGTGCATGTGCTCGACGATGCAGCGCATCGACCCGCAGCACCTCGCCTGGACGCTCGACAATCTGGTTCAGGGGCAGGTGGTCAATCGCATCGCCGTGCCCGAGGAGACGGCCCGATGGGCGAAAGTGGCGCTGGAGCGGATGCTCTCGGCCACATGAACGTCCCCAAGGGTGCAGACAAACGGCAGAAGCTCTGGGGGCAGTGGCGCTCGTGGCGCGCGCCGGCGGAGAGTCCGCGCCATTTCGTTCCGGCTGGGGCGCGGCAGGCGGTGGCGTTGCGCGTGGTCAGCTACAACATCCACAAAGGCTGGGGGCCGTTCAACCGCCGCCTGACCATTGCCGAGATGCGCGAGGCGCTGCGCGCGCTCAGCCCCCACCTCCTGTTGCTGCAGGAGGTCCAGGGGGCGCATCTCGGACACGCACAGCGCCATCCTTACTGGCCGGCTCAGCCGCAGCATCACTTCCTGGCTGATGAGCGTCTGCCCGAGCGCATCTACGGCGGCAACCTCTTTCACGAGCTGGGGCATCACGGCAACGCGGTGCTGTCGCGCTTCCCGGTGCAGGACTGGGCCAATCACGATGTCTCGGCGCACCGCTGGGAGCGCCGCGGCATCCTGCACTGCGCAGTGGCCTTGCCGCACGGCCATCGCTTGCATGTCTTCTGCGTGCATTTCGGGCTGCGGGCGCGCTGGCGGCGGCAACAGCTCGAACGGCTGCGCGACCTGATCGCCAGCTTGCCGCCGCGCGCCCCGGTCGTCGTGGGCGGGGATTTCAACGATTGGGGCCGGGAGGCGGAGGAGCTCCTTGCCGCGCCGCTGGGTCTGGAAGACGCCTTTGCCGCCGTCGGACGGCATGCGCCGCCGCGCACCTACCCGGCGCGCGGCCTGGCCTTTGGCCGGCTCGATCGGCTCTACGTGCGCGGCTGCACGGTGCGCGCGGCCCAGGTGCTGCGCGGGCGGCCGTGGTCGCGCCTGTCGGACCACCTGCCGCTCATGGTCGATCTCGACCTGGACGCTCGATGATCGCGCCGCCTTGCCGCAAGCCGGCGGAAGTGCTCGACGATGGCCTTGGACTTCCTGCCCGGTAACCGTCTGCAGCTCCTGGAGAACGGCGCGGAATTCTTTCCGGCGCTGTTGCAGGCGATCGATGCGGCGCGCGAGGAGGTGCGGCTCGAGACCTACATCTTCGAGTGCGACGAGATCGGCGAGGCGGTGCTCGCGGCGCTGGTGCGGGCAGTGGCCCGTGGCGTGCGCGTGTATTTGCTGGTCGACGGCTTCGGCGCCCGCGAGTTCATCGTCCATCGCCTGCACGGGGTGGCCGCCGCCGGGGTGGAGGTCGAAGTCTATCGCCCGCTGCGCGGCCCGTGGTTCATCCCGCGGCGCCATCGCCTGCGGCGCCTGCACCGCAAGCTCGCCTGCTGCGACGGGCGAGTCGCTTTCGTCGGCGGCATCAACATCCTCTCGGATTTCACCCGTCTGCCGGGACGCCAAACCCGCCAGCCGCGATGGGATTACGCCGTTCGAATCGAGGGGCCGCTCGTGCGTTCGGTGCAGCAAGCGATGCGCCACCTGTGGGGCCTGGTCTACTGGACCAACGTCAAGCGCCGCCCGCCGCGGGAGCCGCGCCTCGCAGGCCCGGGACGTATCGAGCCGGTCGGACCCCATCGCGCCGCCTTGGTGCTGCGCGACAACTGGCGCCATCGCCACGACATCGAGCGCGCCTATCTGCACATGCTCGCGTGCGCCCGCGAGGAGGTGTGGATCGCCTGCGCCTATTTCTTCCCCGGCAAACGCGTTCGCCAGGCGCTGGCAGCGTGCACGGCGCGCGGCGTGCGGGTGCGCCTCGTCCTGCAGGGGCTGAGCGACCATCCCATCCTGTCGCAGGCCACGCGTGCCCTCTACCCCTGGCTGCTGCGCCATGGCGTCGAGCTCTACGAATACCATGCCACCGAGATGCACGCCAAGGTGGCGGTGTTCGATGAGCGCTATTCCACCGTGGGTTCGAGCAACATCGATCCTTTTAGCCTTTTCATGGCGCGCGAGGCCAACGTCTGGGTCGATGATCGCGGCTTCAGCGAGGAGCTGCGCCGGCGGCTCGAGCATCACGTGGCGCAGGGCGCGGTGCGGCTCGACGCAGAAGGCTTCGCACGGCTGCCCCGCTGGCGCAAGGCGCTGAGCTGGGTGGTGCTCGGCTGGGTGCGCCTCATCATCGGCTGGGCGGGTTACACGCGTGACATGGATGGGTGAAGCTGGTATCATCGACTTTTCCCGCGACGACGACCGACCATGACGATCCTCGTGACCGGCGGCGCCGGTTTCATCGGCAGCAACTTCGTGCTCGACTGGCTCGCGCGCCACGACGAACCCCTCGTCAATCTCGACGCCCTCACCTACGCCGGCAACCTGGAGAACCTCGCCGCGCTCGAAGGCGATGCGCGCCACGTCTTCGTGCACGGCGACATCGCCGATCAGGACCTCGTGCGCCGCCTGCTCGCGCAGCACCGGGTGCGCGCCATCGTGCATTTCGCCGCCGAATCGCACGTCGATCGCTCCATCCACGGGCCCGAGGCGTTCGCGCGCACCAACGTGCTGGGCACCTTGCGGCTGCTGGAGGCGGCGAGGGCCCATTGGGAAGCGCTGCCCGAGCCCGAGCGCTCGGCCTTTCGCTTCGTGAACGTTTCCACCGACGAAGTCTACGGCACGCTCGGACCGGCCGATCCGCCCTTCACCGAGACCACGCCCTACGCGCCCAATTCCCCCTACGCGGCGAGCAAGGCCGGGGCGGACCACTTCGTGCGCGCTTTCCATCACACTTACGGCCTACCGACGGTCACGACGAACTGCTCCAACAACTACGGTCCCTACCAGTTTCCGGAAAAGCTCATTCCCCTGTGCCTGACGCGCGCGCTCGCCGGTGAGCCGCTCCCCCTCTACGGCGATGGGCGTCAGGTGCGCGACTGGCTCTACGTGGGCGATCACACCGCGGCGCTGCGGCGCGTGCTGGAGGCGGGGCAGCCTGGGCAGACCTACAACATCGGCGGCTGGAACGAGCGCACCAACCTCGAAGTGGTGCACACACTGTGCCGCTGGCTCGACGCGCTCGCGCCGCGCGCCGACGGCCGCTCCTACGCCGAGCAGATCACCTTCGTCACCGACCGTCCGGGGCACGACCGGCGCTATGCGATCGACGCGCGTAAAATCGAGCGTGAGCTGGGGTGGCGCCCGGCCGAGACGTTCGATAGCGGCATCGAGAAGACGGTGCGCTGGTATCTCGCGCACCGCGACTGGGTGGAACACGTCACCTCCGGCGCCTACCGCGAGTGGCTGTCGCGCCACTACGGCGCCGCTTTGCCGGCGCAGGCGGGATGAGCGCGGCGCCCATCCTCTTGCTGGGGGGAAGCGGCCAGCTCGGTTGGGCCCTCGCCCCGCTCCTCGCGCTGCAAGCCCCGCTCGTGGCGCCTGCGCGCGCCGAGCTCGACCTGGGCGATGCGACGGCCCTGCGCGCGCGGCTCGATACCCTGCGCCCGCAGGGCATCGTCAATGCCGCAGCCTACACCGCCGTAGACCAGGCCGAGACGCAGACGGCGCTCGCCTGGCGCCTCAACGCCGAGCTGCCCGGCGAGCTCGCCCGCTGGGCGGCAGCGCACGGGGCGTGGCTCATTCACTATTCCACCGACTACGTCTTCGACGGTACGGGGAGCCGTCCCTGGCGCGAGGACGACGCGCCCTGCCCGGTGAACGCCTACGGCCGCAGCAAGCGCGCCGGTGAAGCGGCGGTGCTCGACAGCGGCGCCCGCGCCTTCGTGCTGCGGGTGAGCTGGCTCTACGGGCTACACAGCGCCAATTTTCTCAAGACCATGCTGCGCCTGGGCGCGAGCCGGCGCGTGCTGCGCGTGGTGGCCGACCAGGTGGGCGCGCCCACCGGCACCGGGCTCGTCGCCGAGGTGAGCGCCGAGCTCGTGCGGCGGCTGCGCGCGGCGCCCGACGCCTGTCCCGTCGGGCTATATCATCTTGCCGCCGCCGGCGAGACCAGCTGGTACGACTACGCCGCCTTCGTCTTCGCCCGTGCGCGCGAGGCGGGATGGCCGCTCGCGCTCGAAGCGCTCGAACCGATCTCCAGCACCGACTATCCTGCCGCGGCGCCGCGCCCGGCCAATTCGCGGCTCGACACCACGCGGCTTGCCACCACGTTCGGACTGCGGCTGCCGCCGTGGCAGGACGAAGTGGCGCGCACGGTGGCCGTGCTCGCCGAGCCGCTTTCCCTTCTTCCCCGATGATGCATCCGCCATGAATCCAACCTCTCCGCGCAAGGGCCTCATCCTCGCCGGCGGCTCCGGCACCCGGCTCTATCCCTCGACGCTCGCCGTCTCCAAGCAGCTGCTGCCGGTCTACGACAAGCCGATGATCTACTATCCGCTGTCCACCCTGATGCTCGCCGGCATCCGCGACATCCTGGTGATCTCCACGCCCCAGGATACGCCGCGCTTTGCCCAGCTCCTGGGCGATGGCAGCGCCTGGGGGCTGTCCTTGGCCTACGCCGAGCAGCCCTCGCCCGACGGGCTCGCGCAAGCCTTCCTCATCGGCGAGCAGTTCCTCGCCGGCGCTCCTTCGGCCCTGGTGCTGGGCGACAACCTCTTCTATGGCCACGACCTGCCGCAGCTGCTGCGGGCGGCGGACGCGCGCGAGTGCGGCGCCACCGTCTTCGCCTATCACGTGCAGGATCCGGAGCGCTACGGCGTGGTCGCCTTCGACGCCTCCGGGCGCGTGATCGACATCGAGGAGAAACCCGCCCATCCCCAGTCGAACTACGCCGTCACGGGGCTCTACTTCTACGACGGCAGCGTGGTCGAGCGCGCGCGCAGCCTTCGCCCCTCGGCGCGCGGCGAGCTCGAGATCACCGACCTCAACCGCAGCTACCTGCAGGATGAGCGGCTCGCGGTCGAACTCATGGGGCGCGGCTACGCCTGGTTCGATACCGGAACGCACGATTCGCTGCTGGAGGCCGGGCAGTTCATCGCCACCATCGAACGGCGCCAGGGGCTGAAAATCGCCTGTCTGGAGGAGATCGCCTGGATGCAGGGCTGGATCGACGACGAGGGGCTGCTGCGCCAGGCCGAGCGGCTGGGCAAGAGCGGCTATGGGCGCTACCTGCGCCAGCTCCTCGAGCACGGGCGGGGGGCGGCATGATGCGCGCGCTTCCGCTGGCGATCCCCGAGGTGATCCTCCTCGAGCCGCGGGTGCATGGCGATGCGCGCGGTTATTTCTTCGAAGCCTACACTCGGCGCGCATTCTTCGCCGCCACGGGGGTCGATGTCGAATTCGTGCAGGACAACGAATCGCGCTCGCGCCGCGGCGTACTGCGCGGCCTGCACTACCAGCTGCCGCCGCATGCACAAGGGAAACTGGTGCGCTGCGCCGAGGGCGCGGTGTTCGACGTGGCCGTCGACCTGCGCCGAAGCTCGCCCACCTTCGGGCGCTGGGTGGCCGTGGAACTCTCCGACGAGAACAAGCGCCAGCTATGGATTCCGCCCGGCTTCGCCCACGGCTTCCTCGCCCTTTCCGAGTACGCGCGGCTCATCTACAAGACCACCGACTACTACGCGCCGCAGTGCGACCGCTCGCTGCGTTACGACGACCCGGCGCTCGCCATTGCCTGGCCGGATCTGGGAATCGCGCCCATCGTCTCCGACAAGGACCGCGCGGCGCCGCTCTTGACCGAGGCCGAGTGTTTTTCCTAGAGGGCTTGGTCTGTAGCCGCTCTCGCCGGTTTGTTCGAGACGCCCTTCAATCGGCCGCGGCGACTTCGAGCGGCGCGCGGGTGAGCAGCGCGAGTTTGTCGAGCAACGGCCCGGCTTCCTGGCGGAAGCGGGCGAGCTCGCGCGCCGGCAGCGGCTCGGGCGCGGGCAGGGCCACTTTCAGCGGGTCATGGGGCTTGCCGCCGATGCGCACCTCGTAGTGCAGGTGCGGGCCGGTGGCCCAGCCGGTAGAACCGACGTAGCCGATCACGTCGCCCTGTGACACGCGCTGGCCCGCTTTCAGGCCTGGTTTGAAGCCTTTGAGATGGCCATAACCGGTGGCATAGCCGCTGCGGTGCTCGAGCAGCACGAAGTTGCCGTAGCCGTTCTGCCAGCCGGCGAATTTCACCACCCCGTCGGAAGCCGCCATGACCGGCGTGCCGGGAGCGGCGGCGAAGTCGGTGCCGGCGTGGTGGCGCCATTGCTGTTTGATGGGATGGAGCCGCTTGCCAAAGTTCGAGCTCACCCGGGTGAATTGCAGCGGATAGCGCAGGAAACCCGTGCCGAGCACCCGGCCGTCCGGGGTGTAGTAGCCGCTTTTACCGCCGGGGGCGGCATAACGCAGTACGACGTGGCGCTTGCCCTGGTTGGTGAATTCGGCAGCGAGGATCTCGCCCGGTTGCGGCAGACCCTCGGCGTCGAGCCGGGTCTCGTAGATCACCGCGAAGGAGTCGCCCTCGCGCAGGTCGCGCGAGAAGTCGATCTCGGTACCGAAGATCTCCGCGAGCTTGGTGGCGATGGCATCCGGCATGCCGATCTCGGAGGCGGTAGCGAAGAGCGAATGGGTGATCACGCCCTGACGCAACTCGAGGAAGGGATGGGGGCTGCCGGCGGTCTCCGGATCTGGGGATTCGAGGCGGAATCCCTCGTCGCTGCGGCGGATGGTGACGCGCTCGCCGCTCACCAGAGGCAGCACCAGGGCATCGACCTGACCGTCGGCGCGCAGGCGCACCGTGGCGGCGGAGTGCGCGCGCAGCTGGCGCTGGATCGCCCTGACCTGCGCGTCGAGCGAGGTGTAGTCGAGCAGCTCCCCGTCTTCGGCCCCGATGCGTTCGAGGAAGGCAGGCAGCGTCTCGCCGCGCCGGAAGGCCTCGCGGATTACGTAGGCCTGGGCGGCATCGCCCGATGAGGGCGGGGTGAGGGTGATCGGCGGCAGTTCTGCCACCACCGCTTTGCGCTCATAGGGGTTGGGATCCGACAGGGCGGCCACGGCAAGGCCGAAGACGGCTGCGCCGCAGAGGGCCATCGAGGTGCGCAACCACAGATGCCGGCGGACGGACGGTCGGTGCATCGGAACTTCCTTTCGGGCGAATGCGCCAAGGCTGGATTATGGCGCAACCTGCGCCGGAGATGCAATGGGAAATCAGCGCTCCCACAGCCAGTCGAAGAGGGCCGTGAGGACGTCGCCCGCCTGCGCCGCGTTCTCATGTTCGACGAAGGCGACGATGAGGTAGCGCCGACCCGAGCGGCTCTGGGCAAAACCGGCGATCGCGCGCACGTCGCGCAGCGTCCCCGTCTTCACATGCGCCCACTCTCGAATGGGGACGTTTTTGAAGCGGCGCCGTGCCGTGCCGTCGACGCCGGCCACCGGCAAGGTGGCGATGAATTCGGCTGCGTAGGGTCGGTTCCAGACCGTCTGCAGCAGCCGGGCGAGGTCGGCGGCGGCGATGCGCTCGTCGCGCGATAGCCCCGCGCCGTTTTCCAGCACCACGCCGTGGCGATCGATCCCTTCTGCACCGAGCAGCGCCTGCACGGCCTGCACCCCGGCGGCGACGTGATCCGGCGCCTCGGGCGAGCGGGCCGCGCCGACGAGGGCGAGGAGCTGGCGCGCGATCGGGTTGCTCGACCACTTGTTCATCTGATAGGCGATCTCGGTGAGCGTGGGCGAGTCGTCGCTGGCCACGAGCCATTCACTTGCGGCCGGGGCGGGCGCATCGGCGGGCAGCAGCCTGCCGCCGAGCTCGCGCCAGATGCCCTCGAGCATGGCCGAGGCGAAACGCTCCGCGGGTAACGGCGAGAGCCCGAGGAAGCGGATACCGCAGCTTGCCGGATAGCGGCCAGCAAGGGTGATCGCCGTGCCTTGCGCATCTTCTTGCACGCCCGTCTCGAGGCGTTTGACGACGTCGGCGGGGCAGGGGCCGGCCTCGATCTTCAGGGCGTTGCCCAGGCTCACGCCAGCAAGCGGCGGGTGCAGTGTGGCGAGTACCCGCCCCGCGTCGGGCGAGGGTTGCAGCTGCACGATCACCGTGTTGAAATTGACGAGCTCGGCGCTCGCTGGCGTGTTGTAAGGCCGAAAACCGTCGCCGTCGAAAGCGAAGGGGTCGGCCGGGGGGATGCACAGCCCGTCGGCCTCCAGCTTCAGCCGCCCGCGGATCGTCTGGAGACCCAGCGCGCGTGCCGTGCGCAGCAGCTTCCAGGCGCGCTCGGCGGTGAGGTAGGGGTCGCCGTCGCTGCGCAGCACCAGATCGCCTACGAGCTCCTGACCGAGCACGTGGCCACGGGCCACCAGGCGGCTCGTCCAGCGGTGCTGGGCTCCGAAGGTTTCGTAGGCGGCGAAAGTGGTGACGAGCTTCATCACCGAGGCCGGATTGCGCGGCACGGTGTCGTTGACCGCCAGCAGCGGCGCCCCGCCTTCGAGGGGTTGCACCAGGAGGGAGATGGCCTGCAGCGGCACCTGCGCCCGCTCGAGCTCGGCGGCGAGCGCCGGGGGCAGGGTTTGAGCGCGGACGAACCCCGCCCAGACGGCGAGGAGGGCGGCGAGCGTCAGCGGCAGAAGGCGCAACGCCCGCAGGCGATTCACGCTTCCAGGGCCCACAGGCTCTCCAGCGATTCGCGCGCGCGGATGAGGCGATGCGCCGCCCCATCGACGAGCACCTCGGGCGGGCGCGGCCGGGCATTGTAGTTCGAGCTCATGGCCATGCCGTAGGCGCCGGCCGAGAGTACGGCGAGCAGATCTCCAGCTTCGAGCGCGAGTTCGCGTCCGCGACCGAGGAAGTCGGACGATTCGCACACAGGCCCGACCACGTCGTAGCGGCGTGCCGGCCCGGAGCGCGGCACGACCGGGACGATCTCGTGCCAGGCGTCGTAGAGCGCCGGGCGCATCAGGTCGTTCATGCCGGCGTCGACCAGGGCGAAGTCCTGTTCTTCCCCCTGCTTGAGGTATTCGACGCGCGTGAGCAGCAGACCCGCGTTGCCGACGATGGAACGCCCCGGTTCGAACATCAGCCGCTCGGGCCGGTCGGCGAAGCGCTCGGCGATCGCCCGCAGCACGCTCGGGATGTCGGGCGCGGTCTCGTCGCGGTAGCGAATGCCCAAGCCTCCGCCCAGATCGATGTGCTGCAGCCGGATGCCGTCGCGCTCGAGTCGCTCTACGGCGTCTTTCACGCGCTCGGCGGCTTCCAGCAGGGGGGCAGGGTCGAGCAGCTGCGAGCCGATGTGGCAGGCGATGCCGACGAGCTCGACCTCGGGGATCGACTTGGCCTGGCGGTAGAGTTCGAGCGCCTCCGCGACGGGAATGCCGAACTTGTTGCGCTTGAGCCCGGTGGAGATGTAAGGATGCGTCTTGGGGTCGACGTCGGGATTGATGCGCAGCGCCACCGGGGCGCACCGCCCCAGTTCGCGGGCGATGTGCGCGATGCGGGCGAGTTCCGCTGCCGATTCGACGTTGAACACGCCGATGCCCACTTCCAGCGCGCGACGGATCTCCGCAGCGCTTTTGGCGACCCCCGAGAAGACGACGCGCTGCGCTTTGCCGCCGGCCGCGAGCACGCGTTCCAGTTCGCCGCGGGAGACGATGTCGAACCCCGCTCCGCGCGCGGCGAGCAGCCGCAGGAGCGAGAGGTTGCCATTGGCCTTGACCGCGTAGCAGATCTCGGCGCGCTCGGGCGGCAGCGCCGTGCGATAGCGCTCGAACGCTTCTTCGATCGCCGCGCGCGAATAGACGTAGCAGGGCGTGCCGTAGACGGCGGCGATTTCGCTGAGCGCCACACCTTCGAGGACGAGCCCCTGCGCCGTGGCTTGTAGCGTCGGCATGGGAAAGCTCATTTCGCGCCCCCCGAGGAAGGAGGCGAAGGCAGGTAGAGCGGTCCTTTCACGCCACAGCCGGCGAGCGCCAGGGCGAGGACGAGGGGTAGGAGAAAGCGCATGGTCTGAAGACAGGAAGTTCAGTCGAACCGCTATCCTAGCAGAGCCAAGAGCGGGGGGAAAGAAAAACGCCCGCTCGGGGCGGGCGTTTCACGCTGTGCCGCGTCCGGCCCGAGACTCAGGCCGCGCTTTGGGAAGCGCTTTGCGAGGGCTTCCGGGCAGACGCCGCCGCGGGAGCGGCTTTGGTGGCGAGCTGCTGTGTGGTGGAGGTAACGGCCTTGACAGTGGCGTTGGTTGCCGCCGTCATGTTGGCTTCGGCGATCTCGGCCACTTGTTTGGCGGCCTTGGCGAGGTTGTCATAGGCGCTGTTGGCCGCGGCAACGGCCGACTTGGCCGCCGCGATGACCGTCTCGGCGCCGGCGGGCGCAGACTTGGCCATCTTGTCGAGCAGCTCGATCATCTGCCGGTTGAGCTCGGAGAGCTGGTTCTCGACGATCTTGGCGATCTCGGTCTGGCTCTGCTGCAGCACTTCGTAGACGTTGCGCTGATAGGCGAGCGTTTTCTCGATCGAGGGCGTGAGGGCTTCCTGCTGCAGCTTGAAGAACTCCTGCGCGTCCTTGGTCTCGGCGACTTGCTTGGCGTGCGCCAGCGACTGTTCGATGGTCTCGCGCAGGGCATTCATCTGCAGCGCGATGAGGCGCTCGATGGTGGAGAAGCCGGAACTGGCCACGGCGAGCCAGGCATCGGAGACCTGGCGGCCGCGTTGGGTGAGGGTGTCGGTGGTGCTCATGGTACGTCCTCCTTGAGGGATTGTGATTGCTGCATCGCAACAACACGCTCACTATAGTTCAAGGTTCTCCGTGTGTCAAGTGATTTTGTGCGATGCACAAAGTCTTTGAATATTTGATGCTTTGCAAGGTTCCGCGCCACGATCCCCTTGGGTGAGGGTCGTGGTGCACGTGCGGCGTCGGGATGGTGCGCGATCAGCGGTGCTTGAACTGCGGCGCGCGCTTCTCGAGGAAGGCGGCCATGCCTTCCTTCTGGTCTTCCAGGGCGAAGCTGGAATGGAAGGCGCGGCGTTCGAAGAGGAGTCCCTCGTTGAGGGGGGCCTCGTAGGCGCGGTTGACGCACTCTTTGATCATCATGACCACCGGCAGCGAGTAGCTGGCGATGGTCTTGGCGGTCTCGAGCGCGTCCTCGAGCAGTCGCTCGGCCGGCACCACGCGCGCCACCAGGCCGCTGCGCTCGGCTTCCTCGGCGTCCATGAAGCGGCCGGTGAGGCACATCTCCATCGCTTTGGCCTTGCCCACGGCGCGCGGCAGGCGCTGCGTGCCACCCGCTCCGGGCAGGATGCCGAGCTTGACTTCGGGCTGACCGAACTTGGCGTTGTCGGCGGCGATGATGAGATCGCACATCATGGCGAGCTCGCAGCCGCCGCCCAAAGCGAAGCCGGCCACCGCCGCGATCACCGGTTTGCGGCAGGTCTTGACGCGTTCCCAGTTGCGGGTGATGTAGTTGCCCTTGTAGGCGTCCATGTAGGAGAAATTGGCCATGGCGGCGATGTCGGCGCCGGCGGCGAAGGCCTTCTCGTTGCCGGTGAGGACGATGGCCCCGATTCCTTCATCGGCCTCGAAGACGTCGAGCGCATGCCCCAGCTCGTCGACCAGCGCATCGTTGAGGGCGTTGAGCTGCTTGGGCCGGTTGAGCCGGATCAGGCCGACGCGGCCGTGGGTCTCGACGATGATATTCTGGTAGTCCATGCAATGCTCCTCTCGTGGGTGGAAAAAACTCATTGACCGCCGTCGTCCTTGGGCTGGATCACGGCGCGCACGCGGCCCGAGGGGGCGCTGGAGGCGCCGCCGGCGGTGGTGACGTAGTACTGGTCGGTGTTCTGGTCGTATTCGATGTAGGCGCCGCGCACTTCGTCCTGGCCGGAGGTGGCGCGGGCCCGGCCGATGAGCTTGATCTTGTTGGTGCGCGCGTCGTACTCGAGCCGCTCGCCTTCTCCGGTAACCCACTCGTCGCTGTTGTCGCGCTTTTGCTTGAAGGTGGCGAGCTTGGCGCCCTGGGCGGTGGCCACGCCCGTCTTGAAGCCCTGCTCGTCCTGGGTCACGACCACGCGATCGCCCCGGATCTCCAGCGTGCCCTGTTTCATGAGCACGTTGCCCTCGAAGACGTGCACTTTTTGCCGATCATCGACGTGGATGCGGTCGGCGTCGATCTCGATGGGCTTTTGTTTGTCGGCCTTTTCCGCGTGCGCGAGCGGTACGGCGAGTGCGAACAGCAGGCAGAGGAGCAGAAAAAGGCGGGTCATCGGCTGGGGCTCCGTGGGGGGGCGGGTGGGCGGGAATCGGATCTGGCGCGGGGGGCGGGTGCGCTCGCCTTGCCGGCGGCAGGGGTTGCCGGCGGCGCCTTGGCAGCCGTCTTGGGTTCGGGCGGCCAATGGACGTGCGCGTTGCCGATCAGGGTGATTTTCGCAAGATGGTCTTCGGCCTCCATCCGGTCGCCAATGGCGCGGCGCTCGCCGCGGGTGATTACGACGGGCAGGTCGGAACGGGCGCGGCCGTCGTCGGGCCACCAGACGAGCATCTGCCCCTCGTAGCGGGTCTCGGCGCCGTCGAGCAGGCGAGTGACGAGCACGTCGCCGAAGGCTTCGATGCGCTCGCCGCCATTGAAGACGTCGGCCCGCTGGGCGCGGCCGGTGAAACGGACGTCATCGCGCCGGGAGGTGACGCGCGGACGCTCGAGCGCGGTCCGATCGCCGGCGAGGTAATGGACGGCATGGTCGGCTTCGATGTGGTGCATCGGCAGGCCCGTATCGGCGTAGACGTCGACCACGAGCTCACCGGAGACGAGGTCGATCTCGCCGGCGGGCGCCACGGGAGACGGCTGGGTGAGGAGATTCACCCGCCGTTCGAGCCAGAAGGAGAAGGCGGCCACGAGCGTGGCGAAGAGCAGCGGCAGGAGGACGGTGGGGCGGGGGCGGGTCATGGGGTACGGAGGTAGGGCGCGAGGAGTTCGTCCCAGCGCCCTTGGGCGTGCAGCAGGAAGTCGCACAGCGCGCGTACCGCGCCGCGCCCGCCCGGGCGGGAGGCGATCCAGTCGGCGCGGGACTTGACGAGTTCGTGGGCGTCGGCGGGCGCCGCGCTGAACCCGCAGGAAAGCATGAGGGGGAGGTCGACGACGTCGTCGCCCATGTAGCCGGCCGCTTCGAACCCGAGGCCGCGCTCGGCAAGGCGCGACGCCATCTCGGCGTGCTTGTCTTCGATTCCCATCGCCAGCGGCAGGCCCAGCTCGGCGCAGCGCCGCGCCAGGGCGGCGGAGGTTCGGCCGGAAATCACGATCGGTTCGATGCCGGCGCGGGCGAGCAGCTTGAGCCCGTGTCCGTCGAGGGTGTGGAACGCCTTGAAGGTGTCGCCCTCGGGGCCGTAGTAGAGACGCCCATCGGTGAGGACGCCATCGACGTCGAAACCCATCAGGCGCACGCGGGCGGCTTTGGCGGCGGCGTTCATCACAGCACCTTGGCGCGCATGAGGTCGTGCATGTGCAACGCCCCGACGAGCCGGCCGTCGTCGACCACCAGCATCTGGCTGATGCGCGCATCTTCCATGCGGCGCGCGGCTTCGGCGGCGAGCGCCTCGGGGGCGATGGTCTTGGGCGAAGGGTTCATGCGCCGCGCGAGCGTTTCGGCGCGCAGGTCGGCGCCCTGTTCGATGGTGCGGCGCAGGTCGCCGTCGGTAAAGATGCCCAGCGGGCGGTCGTCGGCATCGATCACCGCGACCATGCCCATGCCGCCGCGCGACATGGTGAGCAGCGCTTCGGTGAGGGGAACGTTGGGCGGCGCGGTTGGGACTTCGGGGCGCGGGCGCATGACGTCGGCTACGCGCGTGAGCAGCCGGCGCCCCAGCGCGCCGCCGGGGTGCGAACGGGCGAAATCCTCCGGGCCGAAGCCGCGCGCTTGCAGAAGCGCGATCGCCAGCGCGTCGCCCATGGCGAGCGCCGCGGTGGTGCTGGCCGTGGGGGCGATGTTGTGCGGGCAGGCTTCCTCGCGCACGCTCACGTCGAGGTGGACGTCGCTCTGGCGCGCGAGCGGGGACTCGGGGCGGCCGGTGAGGGCGATGAGCGCGGCGCCTTGGCGCTTGATGGCCGGCAGGATCATCAGCACCTCGTCGCTCGTTCCGGAGTAGGAGATGGCGATGACGACGTCGTCGGGGGTGATCATGCCGAGGTCGCCGTGCGCGGCCTCGGCCGCGTGGACGAAGTAGGCGGGGGTGCCGGTGGAGGCGAGGGTGGCGGCGATCTTACGCCCGATATGGCCGGATTTGCCCACGCCGGTGACGATGACCCGGCCGCGCGCGCCGAGGACGAGCCGTACGGCCTCGGCGAAGGAAGGACCGAGCCGCTCGGCGAGCGCGGCGATGGCTTCGGACTCGATGCGCAGGGTGCGCCGGGCGCTCTCGAGGATGCGTTCGGGATCGAGGGGGCGATCCATGGACTCGGCTGCGGCCTCGTTTATACTGGGGCGTCCAGTATAGCAAAAACGCGGGGGGCGAGTTTTCATGATGGAAGGGGGCTTGACGACGGTCCTGCTTTTGCTGGCGGGCTCGTTCGCGGCGGTGGCTTTGTTCAAGAGCATGGGCTTGCCGGCGCTGATGGGCTATTTGCTCGTCGGCGTGGCGGTGGGGCCGCACGCGCTCGGCTTGATGCCGGAGGAGGGCGGGGCGGCAGTGCTGGCCGAGTTCGGCGTCGTCTTTCTCATGTTCTCGATCGGCCTGGAGTTCTCGCTGGCGCAGCTGAACGCGATGCGCCGCGTGGTCCTGGGGCTGGGGGCGCTGCAGGTGCTCGTCACGCATCTGGTGTTCACGCTTATCGGCTGGGCCCTGGGTTTACCGCTGCTGGCGGCCTGGGCGCTCGGAGGGGCACTGACGATGTCCTCGACGGCCATTCTCTCGAAACTGCTCGTCGAGCGGCTGGAACTCGACAAGCCGCACGGGCGGGAAGTGATCGGCGTGCTGCTCTTCCAGGATCTGGCGGTGGTGCCGCTGCTGATCCTGGTGCCTGCCCTGGCCGCGCCCGATGGCGAGCGCTGGTGGGTGACACTGGCGGAGGCGGTGCTCAAGATCGCCGTGCTGCTCGTGCTGGTGCTGCGCTTTGGACAGCCGGTGATGCGCCGCTGGTTCACCTGGGTGGCACGGCAGAAGTCTACCGAGCTTTTCATGCTCAACGTGCTGCTGGTTACTCTGGGAATGGCGGCGCTGTCCAACGCCCTGGGGCTGTCGCTGGCGCTGGGGGCGTTTCTGGCCGGGATGCTGATCTCGGAGACGGAATACCGCTACCAGGTGGAAGAGGACATCAAGCCGTTTCGCGACGTGTTGCTCGGCCTGTTCTTCATCACCGTGGGAGTGTTCCTCAACGTCGGCGAGGTGACCCGCAATTTCGTCTTCGTCGTGTTGCTGCTCGCCGGCGTGTTGGGCATCAAGGCGGCGGTAGTGTGGGCCGCCTCGCGCGCCTTGGGTTCGAACGCGGCGGTGGCGATGCGCTCGGCGCTGTGGCTCTGCACCGGCGGAGAATTCGGCTTCGTGCTGCTCGCACAGACGGCGGGGCTGGGCTTGCTGCCGTCGGCATGGTTGCAGACGGCAGTGGCGGCGCTCGTCTTGTCGATGCTGGCCTCGCCCTTGATCGTGGCGATATCGGATCGCCTGGTGCTGCGCTTCGTCGCCTCCGAGTGGCTTACCCGTTCGATGGAGCTCACCCAGATCGCTTCGCGCACCATGCTCGTCAAGCAGCACGTGCTGGTGCTCGGCTACGGGCGCACAGGACAGTATTTGGCGCGCCTGCTCGAGCACGAGGTGGTGCCGACGGTGGCCCTCGACCTCGATCCGGAGCGGGTGCGGGAAGCGGAAGTGGCCGGCGAGAACGTGCTCTATGGGGACGCGAGCCGGCGCGAGACCTTGATCGCGGCCGGGCTGCTGCGGGCGCGGGCGGTGGTGGTGACCTTCGCCGACATAGGGGCGTCGCTGCGCGTGCTGTCGGTATTGCGCGATCTGCGTCCGGACGTGCCGGTGGTGGTGCGTGCCCGCACCGAGAACGACGTCGACCGCTTGATGGCGGCCGGCGCGACGGCGGTGATCTCGGAGGCGATCGAAGTGAGCCTGATGCTGGCCACGCACACGCTCGCCTTGATCGGGATGCCGCTCATGCGGGTGGCGCGGCGCATCCGCGAGATCCGCGCGCAGCGCTATGCCTTGCTGCGCGGCTATTTCGCCGGGCGCTCGGACGAGAGCGACGAAGGCGAGGGGGGCATGCGCCTGCATTCGGTGCTGTTGCTGCCCGATTTCTGGGCAGTGGGGCGACGCCTGGATGAGTTGGGGCTCGAGGAATGCGGTGTGACGGTGGCGGCGGTGCGCCGGCGCGGCATTCGTACCCAGGCGCCGGAGCCGCAGCTGGTCTTGCAGGCGGGCGACGTGGTAATCCTGCGCGGTGAGCAGGCGGCGCTCGAACGCGGCGAGGCGATCTTGCTGCAGGGGCCGTGAGCGCTCGAAAGTCGAGCTGCCGGACGATTTTTCCTCGTGCGCTGGGTCGACGAGGGGACCGGTCAATCGCTGACCGTGGTGCGCAGTTGCTCCGTGCCGCCGCGGCGGGCCGGCTCCGCGCCAAAGCAGCGCTCCGGGATCTGGCCGCTGGCCGCGGCGCGCACCGTGCCGTCGGCGAGGTCGATGCGCCGCACGCCGAGTAGGAGCGCCTCGCCCACGCGGCGATAGGTGCCGACGAGGGCGTAGCGCTCGATGACGCTATCCTGGCGAATTGCTTCGGGATCGCGGGTGAGCAGGCGCAGGCCGTCTTCGTCGAGGGTGAAGTGCTCGCCCACCTCGACCTGGCGCATGGGCGTGGGGCAGTACCGGGGCCAGGCCAGGCCAAACGCTTCGCCCAAGGCCTTGCCATAGCGACCCGTGCGGTAACCGTCGACTTCGACGAAATCGGGGATGATGACGCTGCCGCCCCGCGGGCAGGTCTGCTGCGCCAGGCGCCCGAGCTCGCTCTCGAGCGTATCGCGGCACATGCTGGCCGTGGGGGCGAGGCTGCAGGCGGAAAGGAGCCCCGCCGTGAGCCATGCCACGATCCAGAGGCGCAGACTCATTTGCCGCGGATGATGCGCATCGGTTTGAGCTGGTCGCCATCGACGAGCAGTCGGGCGACGAACTCGTCGATCGGCAGGCTGATCTGGCCCGAGCTCACGACCACGCCGCTATTGACGTCGATCACCCGGGCATTGACGAAGACCTCGTCGTTGGCGATCGAATAGGTGCCGGCGAGCACTCCGGCCACCAGGTATTGATATTCGAGCAGTTTGGGGTCGCGGGTGAGGACGAATTCGCCTGCGGGGTTGACGGCCACCGCCTTGCTCAGGCGGATGTCGTAGACGTTCCAGTGGCGCACCTGCAGCTCGTGGATGAGGTTCTCGCTGATGAGGCGCCCCAGCGGCGAGGTGTCGTCGAGATCGTCGAGATTGACGAACGTGCTGGCGAGCACGGCCGGCAGCAGGTTCTTGTGCTGGATGTTGCGTTCGATCTGGTCGGCGAGAAAAATGATCTTGGCGTTGAAACGGGCCGCGCCGGAATTGGCCGGACGGTAGGCGAGGGCGTCGGGCGCCGGCGCGGCCTCGATGGGCGGGGCCGGGGCGGTACTCACTTCACGGGTGGCGGTCTGAGCGCACGCTGCCAGCAGCAGGGCAAGGCAGAGGGGGGCGAGGCGTTTCATCGCAGGTCTCCTGAAGGTCGTCAGTTGCGCTCGCGCGGGCGGTGAGTGACGAGGAAATCTTCGCCAGAGGTAGAATCATAGTTCTCGACGTACGTGTACGCATAGCCGTTCGGCGCAGGAGAGGGCGTGCGGGCCTTATCAGCGCTCGCACTGGCTTGCGTGGCGCCGTTGCCGCTCACCACGACCTGGACGTTCTGGTGCTGCGAGGCGCAGCCGGCGAGCAGGCTGGTCATCAAGGGGAAGAGCAGGATCAGGGGTCGCATTTTGGTCGCTCCGCGTTTCGTAGGGTTATCGGCTCGATGCACGCCGACTTTAGGATTTTTTTCCTCGCTTCTCCGGGTGCGTTTGGCGCCATCGGAAGGCTTCGTGTATCATTGGGCCGATTCGAAGCGGAAATGCGACGGTGACGACGAATCCTGATTCTGCTGACCCGGTGGTCGAACTGCGCGGCGTCGATGCCGGCTACGGCGAGCGCCTGATCCTCTCCGGCATCGATTTTTCGGTGCGCCGGGGGCAGCTCGTGGCCGTGATGGGCGGCAGCGGTTCGGGCAAAACCACGCTGCTGCGCCTCGTCTCCGGCCAGCTGCGCGCCCGTAAGGGAAGCGTGCGCGTGTTCGGCGAATCGATGGAGCGGATTTCCGAAAAGGAGCTCTACGCCCTGCGCCGGCGCATGGGCATGCTCTTCCAGTTCGGGGCGCTCTTCACCGATCTGTCGGTGTTCGACAACGTCGCCTTCCCGCTGCGCGAGCATACCGACCTGCCTGAATCCATGATCCGCGACCTCGTGCTCCTGAAGCTCAATGCCGTGGGCTTGAGGGGGGCGGCTACGCTCATGCCCAGCGAGCTCTCCGGCGGCATGGCGCGGCGCGTGGCGCTCGCCCGTTCGGTGGCCCTCGACCCAGAACTCATCATGTACGACGAACCCTTCGCCGGGCTCGATCCGATCTCATTGGGGGTGATCGGTCAGGCGATTCGCAAGCTCAACGATGCCTTGGGGGCCGCCTCCATCCTGGTGACCCACGACGTGGTCGAGTCGCTGGCCATCGTCGACTACGTCTATCTCGTCTCGCAGGGGAAAATCGTCGCCCAGGGAACGCCCGACGAGGTCCGGGCTTCCGCCGATCCTTTCGTGCATCAGTTCATCCATGCCGAGGCTGACGGGCCCGTTCCGTTCCACTATCCGGCGCCGTCGATCGAAAAAAGCCTGTTCCTCGAGGCGGAGGCGCAGCCATGATTCGGCTACTGCGCACCCTGGGGCATCTCACCGTCGATGGCATCTGGCAGGTGGGGTTCGCCACCCGCTTCCTCTTCGCGATGCTGCGTCACTCGGGGCCGTCGTTCGCGCGTTTTTCCCTGACGATCCGCGAGCTCTATTTCTCCGGCGTGCTCTCGCTGGTGATCATCGTGGTGTCGGGGGCTTTCGTCGGCATGGTGCTGGGGCTGCAGGGCTACGACACCTTGCAGCGCTTCGGCTCGGAGTCGGCCTTGGGGAGCATCGTGGCGCTGTCGCTGCTGCGCGAACTCGGGCCGGTGGTGGCGGCGCTGCTCTTCGCCAGCCGGGCGGGTTCGGCGGTCACCGCCGAGATCGGCCTCATGAAGGCCACCGAGCAGCTCACGGCCATGGACATGATGGCCGTCAACCCTCTCGCCCGCGTGGTGGCGCCGCGCTTCTGGGGCGGGGTGCTGTCCATGCCGCTGCTGGCGGCCATTTTCAGCACCGTCGGGGTCATCGGCGGCTGGTTCATTGGCGTGGTGGTCATCGGCGTGGACAACGGCACTTTCTGGTCGCAGATGGCCAACTCGGTCGACTTCCGCGAAGACGTGGTCAACGGCGTCATCAAGAGCTTCGTGTTCGGCTGGGCAGTGAGCCTCATCGCGGTCTTCCAGGGCTACGACTGCACGCCGACTGCCGAAGGCGTGTCGCGGGCGATCACGAAGACGGTGGTCTATTCCTCGCTGATGGTTTTGGCGTTGGATTTCATCCTGACTTCTTTCATGTATATCGTAAAATGACATACGGGTTGCGATCCCGGGAGTGGCGATGAATCGTGCGATACTGGATCTGTGGGTAGGAGCGTTCGTGGCGCTGGGTTTCGTGGCGCTGATGTTCCTGGCGATGCAGGTGGCCAACGTCTCCGAAGAGGGGACTCGGGGCGAGACGATCACGCTGCATGCGCGTTTCGAGGACATTGGTGGCCTCAAGGTCAAGGCTCCCGTCAAGAGCGCCGGCGTGGTGGTGGGGCGAGTCACGGCGATTCGCTTCGATTCGAACACCTACCAGGCGGAGGTGGAAATGAAGGTCTCGGCGGTCTATCCTTTTCCCAGGGACACGATCGCCTCGATCTTGACCTCGGGCCTCTTGGGCGAGCAATATATCGGTCTGGCGGCCGGGGCCGACAGCGAGATGCTCAAGGACGGCGATCGCATCGAAATGACCCAGTCCGCGCTCGTGCTGGAAAAACTGATCGGCCAGTTCCTGTTCAACAAGGCGGCCGAAGGCGGCAGCAAATAAGGAAGAAAAGGGGAATGAAGTGAGTAAGAAAACCCACGCGATCGCGGCGATCGCTGCCTGTGCGGCGCTATCGGGGTGCGCGACCACCCCGCCGCCCAATCCCAAGGACCCTTGGGAGGGATTCAACCGCGCGATGTTCCAGATCAACGACACGCTCGACACCGCCGTGATCCGTCCGGCGGCGGTGGTCTACGACACCGTCCTGCCTTCGCCGGTGAAGACGGGGGTCAGCAACTTCTTCAGCAACCTGGGTGATCTGGGCAATGCGGCCAATAACCTGCTGCAAGGCAAGCCGCAGGCGGCCTTGAACGACCTCGTGCGCTTCGCTTTCAACTCCACCTGGGGTCTGCTCGGCGTGCTCGACATCGCGAGCGAGGCAGGGCTGCCCAAACACAACGAAGACTTCGGCCAGACGCTTGCCGTGTGGGGTATGGGCGATGGCCCTTACCTGGTGCTGCCGCTCTTCGGCGGCCACAACATCCGCGACACCGCCGCGCTGCCGGTCGATTATTACAGCAATCCGACCACTTACGTCGAAGGCGATGCGGCGAAGTATTCCTTCAAAGCGGCCAATCTCGTGGTCAAGCGGGCCGAGCTGCTGCCGGCCGACCGGGCCACGGAGGGGCAGATCATCGACAAGTACGCCTACCTGCGTGACGTCTACTTCCAGCGGCGGAGCTACCTGATCCACGACGGCAATCCGCCGATCGAGTACGAGGATTTCAACGGCAATGGAAGTGCCAATGGTTCCGGTTCCGTTCGCTAAGAAAAGCGCAGGGCCCGTCGAGGGCAGAAGAGGGAATATGATGATGAAGCAGGCGATGATATGGCGGTGGTTCGGCGTGGTGGTGCTGGTGATGTTGGCCTGGGGCTGGGGAGCAGCGCTGCGGGCCGAACCCAAAGCGCCGGACGTGCTGGTGAAGGAGATCTCCGACGAGGTGATCGAGCGGCTCAAGCAGCGCCCGATCAAGACCGATGCGGACATGAACGATTGGCTCGCCTACGTGGAGCAACGCGTCCTGCCGCATTTCAATTTCGAGCGCATGACGATGCTCGCCGTCGGCCAGCCTTGGCGCCAGGCTACGCCGGAGCAGCGCCAGCGCCTCACGCAGGAATTCAAGACCTTGCTGGTGCGCACCTACGCCAACGCCCTGCGTGAGTACCGCGACGAGAAGCTCGAATTCAAGCCGCTGCGCATGGCTCCGGGCGACAAGACCGTGCGCGTTTCTTCGATGGTGATCCGTCCCGGCAGCGAGCCCATCGCCATCGACTACGTCATGGAACTCAAAGGCGACGGCTGGAAGGTATTCGACGTGGTGGTGGCCGGCGTGAGCCTCGTCACCAGCTATCGCAGCACCTTCGGCCAGGAGATCCAGGCCAAGGGGATCGACGGGCTCATCCAGACGCTGGCGGACAAGAACGCCCGCGGCGAGACGATGCCGGCCGATACGGCGAAGCAGGGGTGAGCAAGGCGATGTCTGCTTCAGGCCAGGCGCTGCGCGTGCCGCTCGAAGGACGCATCGATCTGCGCAGCGTCACCGGTTTTCTCGACCGCTGGCCGGAGGGGGCTGCTGCCGGCTCGCGCATCCTCGTCGATGCGAGCAGGGTGAGCGGCTGCGATTCCTCGCTGGTGGCGCTTCTCATCGACTGGCTGCGCCGGGCGCGCCGTTGCGGGGCCAGGCTCGAGATCGCCGGTCTGCCGCAGCAGGCCGTGGCGCTTGCCCAGCTCTACGGCGTCGATACGCTGTTGCCCTTGGTGCCGGAGCCAGCCGGGACATGACCGCTGCCATCGCCTTGCAAGGCGCCGTCAAGCGCTACGGCGGCTTCACGGCGCTCGCCGGCGTAGACCTGACCATCGAGCGCGGCGAATTCTTCGGCTTGCTCGGGCCCAACGGGGCGGGCAAAACCACGCTCATCTCGCTCTTGGCCGGCCTGGCGCGCCCTAGCGAGGGCAGCGTGCGCGTCATGGGCTACGACGTGGTGCGCGACTACCGTCAGGCGCGCCGCGCCATCGGCGTGGTGCCGCAGGAGCTCGTCTTCGATCCCTTCTTTACGGTGCGCGAGATCCTGCGCATCCAGTCCGGCTACTTCGGCCTCACGCGCAACGAGGACTGGATCGAGGAGCTGCTGCAGGGGCTGGGGCTGGCCGACAAGGCCGAGGCCAACATGCGTACCCTCTCGGGCGGGATGAAGCGCCGGGTGCTGGTGGCGCAGGCCCTGGTGCATCGTCCGCCGGTGATCGTGCTCGACGAGCCCACCGCGGGCGTGGACGTCGAGCTGCGCCACGGCCTGTGGCAGTTCATCCAGAAGCTCAACGATCAGGGGCATACGATTCTTCTCACCACCCATTATCTCGAAGAGGCCGAGTCGCTGTGCCACCGTATCGCCATGCTCAAGGCCGGGCGCATCGTGGCGCTCGATACCACCGAGCGGCTGCTCGCGCGCTTTCAGGCGCATGAGCTGGAAGTGCGGCTCGACCGGCCCGAAGTGGCGCTCGCCCTGGGGGGCGAGGCGGGCGAGGATGGCTGGGTGCGCATCCCCTTCGAGCACTATGCCGACATCGAGACCCTCTTGCGCCGTCTGCGCGAGGCGGGCGCCGAGGTGCGCGAGTTGCGCGTGGGCGAGCCGGATCTGGAGCGCGTCTTCGTCGAGGTGATGCGAAGTGCCTGAATGCTTCGGTGCGGGGTTCCGCACCCTCTTCTACAAGGAGGTGATGCGCTTCTGGAAAGTGGCTTTCCAGACGGTGGCCGCGCCCATCCTCAACGCGCTGCTCTTCCTGCTCATCTTCTCCAACGTGCTCGACCGCCACGTGACGACCTACGGCGAGGTGCCCTACACGGCCTTCCTCATCCCCGGTCTGGCGATCATGTCGGTGCTGCAAAACGCCTTCGCCAATTCCAGCTCTTCGCTCATCCAGAGCAAGGTGACAGGCAATATCGTCTTCGTGCTTCTGCCTCCCTTGTCGCACCAGGAGTTCTTCTGGGGCTATGCGCTCGCCTGCGTGGTGCGCGGGCTCGCCGTGGGGCTGGGGGTGATCCTGACGGGGCTCGTCTTCGTCGATCTGCCGCTCGCCGCGCCGCTGTGGGCGCTCGCCTTCGCCGTGACCGGTTCGCTGCTGATGGGGGCGCTGGGAATCGTCGCCGGCATCTGGGCCGACAAGTTCGACCAGCTCGCCGCCTTCCAGAACTTCCTCGTCATGCCGCTCACCATGCTCTCGGGGGTGTTCTACTCGATCGCGGCGCTTCCTCCCTTCTGGCAGAAGGTGTCGCACCTCAATCCGTTCTTCTTCGTGATCGACGGCTTTCGCTATGGCTTCTTCGGCCAGGCGGACACCAACCCTTGGGTGAGTCTGGGGGTGTCGCTCGCTGCCACGGCCGTGGTGGTGGCGCTGACGCTGGCCCTGCTCGCCCGCGGCTACAAACTGCGTCAGTGAGTCCATCGGAGTCTTCCATGTACGATCCCAAGGCGATCGAAGCGGCCATCGCGGCCCATCTGCCCTGCTTGCACGTGCAGGTCGAGGGCGAGGACGGGGTGCATTTCACCGGCCTCGTGGTGAGCGAGGCGTTTCGCGGCAAGCGCAAGGTGCAGCAGCACCAGCTGGTCTACCAGGCGCTGGGCCCGGCGATGGGCACGCAGATCCATGCGCTTGCGCTCACTACCCTCACGCCCGAGGAGTGGGAACGGCTGCGCGCCGAACTCGAGCCGCGCTGAAGGAGAGCAGGGTGGACAAACTCGCCATCGTCGGCGGCGCGCGGCTCGCCGGTGAGATCCCCATCTCCGGGGCGAAGAACGCGGCGCTGCCCATCCTGTGCGCGGCGCTGCTCACCGAGGAAGCGCTCGAGGTCGAGAACGTCCCGAAGTTGCGCGACGTCGACACCCTGCTCGTCCTGTTGGCGCGCATGGGGGTGGCGATCGAGCGTGAGGGCGAGACCCTGCGGCTGCAGGCGCAGCGCATCGTTTCCCCCGAAGCGCCTTATGAGCTCGTCAAGACGATGCGCGCTTCCATCCTCGTGCTGGGTCCGCTGGTGGCGCGCTGCCGCGAAGCCGTCGTGAGCCTGCCCGGCGGCTGTGCCATCGGTGCGCGCCCGGTCGATCAGCACATCAAGGGGCTGCAGGCGCTGGGCGCCGAGGTGCGCGTCGAACACGGCTACATCCACGCCACCACGGCGGGCTTGCGCGGGGCGCGGCTCGTGCCCGATCTGGTCACCGTCACTGGCACCGAGAACCTGCTCATGGCCGCGTGCCTGGCCGAGGGGACGACGGTGATCGAGAACGCCGCGCGCGAACCGGAAGTGAGCGATCTCGCCCGCTGCCTGGTGGCCATGGGCGCGGACATCGAGGGCATCGGCACCGACACCCTGCGCGTGCGCGGCGTGCGTCGCTTGCATGGCGCCCGCTATCGCGTCATGCCCGACCGCATCGAGACCGGCACCTACCTGTGCGCCGCCGCCATCACCGGCGGACAGGTCCGGCTCACCCGGGCCGACCCCGATTCGCTCGAAGCGGTGCTCGCCAAGCTCGCCGAGGCCGGCTGCCGCATCGAGACCGGTCCCGACTGGGTGGCGCTGGACGCGCCGCCGCGGCTGCGGGCGGTGGACGTGCGCACCGCTCCGTACCCCGGTTTTCCCACCGACATGCAGGCGCAGTTCATGGCGCTCGATACGGTGGCCGAAGGCAGCGGCGTCATCCGCGAGACCATCTTCGAGAACCGCTTCATGCACGCCGTCGAGCTGCAGCGGCTCGGGGCCGACATCCGCATCGACGGCAATACCGCCGTGGTCAAGGGGGTAGAGCGGCTCGACGGGGCCACCGTCATGGCTACCGACCTGCGGGCGTCCGCCGGGCTGGTGGTGGCCGCGCTCAGAGCCGAGGGCGAGACGGTGATCGAGCGCATCTACCATCTGGATCGCGGTTACGAGCAGCTCGAGGAAAAACTCGGCGCCTTGGGTGCCCAGGTGTGCCGCATCCGGTAGAATCGGCTCATGGAACGGATCACGCTCGCGCTCTCCAAAGGGCGCATCTTCACCGAGACGCTGCCGCTGCTCGCGGCGGCCGGCATCGTGCCGCAGGACGACCCCGAGACTTCGCGCCGGCTCATCCTCGAGACCAACCGCCCCGAGGTGCGGCTGCTCATCGTGCGCGCCACCGACGTGCCCACTTACGTGCAGTACGGGGCGGCGGACCTGGGCATCGCCGGCCGGGACGTGCTGCTCGAACACGGCGGGCAGGGGCTGTACCAGCCGCTCGACCTGCGCATCGCCCGCTGCCGCCTGTGCGTGGCCGTGCCCGAGGGGTTCGACTATGGCGCGGCGGTGCAGCTCGGCAGCCGCATCCGGGTGGCGACCAAGTACCTCAAGACCGCCAAGGCGCATTTCGCCGCCAAGGGGGTGCACGTCGATCTCATCAAGCTCTATGGCTCGATGGAGCTCGCCCCGCTGGTGGGGCTGGCCGATGCCATCGTCGACCTCGTCTCTTCGGGCAACACGCTGCGCGCCAATCATCTGGTCGAGGTCGAGGAGATCATGAACATTTCCAGCCGTCTGATCGTCAACCAGGCTGCCTTGAAGCTCAAGCGCGCCCTGGTGCAGCCGCTCATCGACGCCTTTGCGGAGGCCCTCCATGACCAGCCAAACGCCTGATTCCGCCGCGCGCATCCGCCGGCTGGACGTGCGCGATCCCGACTTCTTCGCCCAGCTCGACGCGCTGCTCGCCTTCGAAGCGCAGACGGACGAGGCTGTCGGCCGTGCCGTCGACGAGATCCTGCGCGCGGTGCGCACCACTGGCGACGCGGCGGTGCTCGAATACACCCGCCGCTTCGATGGCCTCGACGTCACCCACATGGCCGAGCTCGAACTGCCGAAGTCGGCGCTCGCCGCGGCGTTCGCCGCGCTGCCGTCGGACCAGAAAGACGCCCTGGTGCGGGCGGCCGAACGCATCGAAACCTTTCACGAGCGGCAAAAACTCGAGGGCTGGGTGATCGAGGAGGCCGACGGCACGCGTCTGGGGCAGAAAGTGACGCCGCTCGATCGCGTCGGGCTCTACGTCCCCGGCGGGCGCGCTTCCTATCCGAGCTCGGTGCTGATGAACGCCATCCCGGCCAAGGTGGCCGGCGTGGGCGAGCTCATCATGACCGTGCCCACGCCGCGCGGCGAGAAGAACCCTTTGGTGCTCGCAGCGGCGCACCTCACCGGGGTCGATCGCGTCTTCACCCTTGGCGGGGCGCAGGCGGTGGCCGCGCTCGCCTACGGCACGCAGACCATCCCGCAGGTCGACAAGATCGTCGGTCCCGGCAACGCCTACGTGGCCGAAGCCAAGCGGCGCGTCTTCGGCGTGGTGGGCATCGACATGGTGGCCGGGCCCTCCGAAGTGCTGATCCTCTCGGATGGCTCGGGCGATCCGGCCTGGGTGGCGATGGATCTCTTCGCCCAGGCCGAGCACGACGAACTCGCGCAGTCGATCCTGGTGAGCACGCAGGCGGATTTTCTCGAGGCGGTGGCCGAGGCCATCGAGCGCCTGCTGCCGACGATGCCGCGCCGTGAGGTGATCGCTGCTTCGCTCGCCCATCGCGGCGCGCTCATCCGGGTGGACGATCTGGAGCAGGCGGTGGCGATCGCCAACCGCATCGCCCCCGAGCACCTCGAGCTCGCCCTCGAAGATCCGGAACCCTGGGCCGACAAGATCCATCATGCCGGGGCGATCTTTCTCGGCCACTGGTCGGTGGAGGCGATCGGCGACTACTGCGCCGGGCCGAATCACGTGCTGCCGACCATGCGCAGCGCTCGCTTTTCCTCCCCTCTGGGCGTCTACGACTTCCAAAAGCGCACGAGCCTCGTCGCCGTGTCGCGCGCCGGCGCGCAAAAGCTCGCTCCCATCGCCGCTACCCTCGCCCAGGGCGAGGGGCTCGCCGCGCACGCGCGTTCGGCGCAATACCGGATCCTGCGCTAACCTCCAAGGATCTCGGCCAGCGCCTCGATGAGGCGGGCGCACTGTTCGCGCGTGCCCACGGTGATGCGTAGGAAATCGGCGATGCGCGGTTGGTCGAAGCGGCGCACCAGCACTTTGCGCTCGCGCAGTCCTTGCGCGAGTTCTGCGCCGCTCCGCTCGCGGTGCCGGGCGAAGACGAAGTTCGCCTGCGAGGGGAGCACCTCGAAGCCCAGCGCTTCGAGTCCGCGCGCGAGCGAGGCGCGGGTGGCGATCACGTCCAGCCGCATGGCCTCGAAGTGCGCTTCGTCCTGCAGCGCCGCGATCGCCCCGACCTGGGCGAGCCGATCGAGGGGGTAGGAGTTGAAGCTATCCTTGAGGCGGCGCAGCGCCTCGATGAGCGGCGCCTGGCCGATGGCATAGCCCACCCGTAGCCCGGCGAGCGCCCGGCTCTTGGAGAAAGTCTGCACCACGAGGAGGTTGGGGTAGCGCGTGACGAGCGGGATGGCGCTCTGCGCGCCGAAGTCGACGTAGGCCTCGTCGACCAGGACCACGCACTGCGGGTTGCCGGCCACGATGCGTTCGACTTCGGCGAGTTCCAGGGCGATTCCGGTGGGAGCGTTCGGATTGGCGAAGACGATGCCGCCGGCGGCGCGCTCCCCTTGGGGCAGGAAGGCGTCTACCGGCAGGCGGAAGTCGTCGGTCAGCGGCACCGTCTCGTAGGGCAGGCCGTAGAGGGTGCAATAGACGGGATAGAAACTATAGGTGATGTCGGGAAACCAGATTGGCCCGCTGTGGCCCAGAAGCGCCTGGAAAGCGAAGGCGAGGACCTCGTCGGAACCGTTGCCGACGAAGACGTGCTCGAGCGCCACGCCGTGGCGTTGCGCGAGCTCGTGGCGCAGCGCCGTTGCTTCGGGGTCGGGGTAGAGGCGCAGCCGCTCGTCGAGCTCGGCCTGGATGGCGGCGAGCACCCTGGGCGAGGGACCGTGCGGATGCTCGTTGGTGTTCAGTTTGACGAGATCGGGGATTCGAGGCTGCTCGCCCGGAACGTAAGGGGTGAGCCGCTTGACGGTAGAGCTCCAGTAACGATCGTCCATGCGCCGTTTTCTCGGGATCGGGGTTGCCACGCTTGACACGGCCAATGGTATCATGCGCGGGTCGCCACGTTCCGTTTATCCGGCTTTCCCATGACCGAATCCTCCGTGGGCCGCGCCGCCGCCGTCGAACGCAACACCCTCGAGACCCGCGTGCGCGTGGCGCTCGATCTCGACGGTAGCGGCCGCGCCGAACTCTCCACCGGCGTGCCCTTTCTCGACCACATGCTCGAGCAGGTGGCCCGCCATGGGCTCATCGACCTCGAGATCCGCGCCGAGGGCGACACGCACATCGACGACCACCACACGGTCGAGGACGTCGGCATCACTTTCGGCCAGGCGCTCGCCAAGGCCTTGGGCGACAAGCGTGGCCTGGCCCGCTACGGGCACGCTTACGTGCCGCTGGACGAGGCGCTGTCGCGCGCGGTGATCGACCTCTCCGGCCGTCCCGGGCTCGTCTTTGGCTGCGAATTCACCCGCGCGCGCATCGGCGCCTTCGACGTCGATCTCGTGCGCGAATTCTTCCAGGGCTTCGTCAATCACGCCGCGGTGACGCTGCACCTCGATACCTTGCGCGGGGTCAACGCCCACCATCAGTGCGAGACGCTCTTCAAGGCCTTCGGCCGGGCGCTGCGCATGGCCTGCGCCCGCGATCCGCGCCTGGAGGGACGGATGCCTTCGACCAAAGGGGTGCTGTGAGCCGGCCATGAAGATCGCGGTGATCGATTACGGCATGGGGAACCTGCGTTCGGTGCAGAAGGCGCTTCAGGCCGTCGCCCCCGGCGTCGAGGTGGCCTTGGCGCGCACGCCGCGCGAGGTGCGCGCGGCCGACCGCGTCGTCTTTCCCGGTCAGGGGGCGATGCCCGATTGCATGGGGGCGCTGCAGCGCCAGCAGATGCACGAGGCGGTGGCCTGGGCGGCGCGCGAGCGGCCGTTCCTCGGCATCTGCGTCGGCTTGCAGATGCTCTTCGAACGCTCCGAAGAAGGCGGGGCCGCCGGGCTCGGCCTTTTTGCCGGCGAAGTGGTGCGTTTTCCGCGCGACGGCGCGTTTGCTCCAGGGCAAGCGCACCTCAAGGTACCGCACATGGGGTGGAACCGGGTCGAGAATGCGCGCGAGCATCCCGTCTTGCCGGCCCAAGGAAGCGGCGAGCGCTATTATTTCGTGCACAGCTACTACGTCGTGCCGCGTGATGATTCGCTCGTGCTGGCGCGTACCAACTATGGCGTCGTCTTCACCGCGGCGGTGGCGCGCGACAACCTCGTGGCGGTGCAATTCCACCCCGAGAAGAGCGGGCGCGCGGGACTGGCGCTGCTCGAACGGTTCGTGCGCTGGGCGCCCTGAGCGCGGCGCTGGGAGGGGGTGCGGTTCGCCGCACCGGGTGACAACGACGGCGGCCGAGACCGCCCAACGGGACCTGTGACATCATGCTGTTGATTCCCGCCATCGATCTGAAAAACGGCCAGTGCGTCCGCTTGCGCCAGGGGCGCATGGAAGAGGCCACGGTGTTCTCCGAAGACCCGGCCGCCATGGCGCGCCATTGGCTCGACCAGGGGGCGCGGCGGCTGCATCTCGTCGACCTCGACGGGGCCTTCGCCGGCAAGCCGAAGAACCTCGCGGCGATCGAAGCCATCTTGGAAGAAATCGACGGCGAGGTGCCGGTGCAGCTCGGCGGCGGCATCCGCGACCTCGACACGATCGACCGCTACGTGGAGTTGGGCGTCGAATACGTCATCATCGGCACGGCGGCGGTGAAGCACCCCGGGTTCCTGCAGGATGCCTGCGTCGCCTTTCCCGGCCACGTCATGGTGGGGCTGGACGCCAAGGACGGCAAGGTGGCCATCGACGGCTGGTCGCGTTCGAGCGGCCACGACGTGGTCGAGCTCGCACGCAAGTTCGAGGAGTACGGCGTGGAGGCCGTCGTCTATACCGACATCGGCCGCGACGGCATGCTCTCCGGGGTGAACGTCGAGGCGACGGCGCGGCTGGCGCGCTCGCTGCGCGCCACCCCCGTGATCGCCAGCGGCGGCATCGCCACGCTGGCCGACATCGAGGCGCTGTGTGCCATCGAGGAGGACGGGGTGATCGGGGCGATCACCGGGCGGGCCATCTACGAAGGGACGCTCGACTTCAAAGCCGCGCAGGCGCTCGCCGACCAGCGCGCGGCGCAGCGCCGCGCCGGGGAGTCTGCCTGATGCTCGCCAAGCGCGTCTTCCCATGCCTGGACGTCCATGCCGGGCGCGTCGTCAAGGGGGTCAATTTCGTGGCGCTGCGCGATGCGGGCGACCCGGTGGAGATCGCCCGGCGCTACGATGCCGAAGGGGCTGACGAGCTCACTTTCCTCGACATCACGGCTTCGAGCGAAGAGCGCGCCATCCTGCTCGAGGTCGTCTCGCGGGTGGCCGAGTGCGTCTTCATCCCGCTGACCGTGGGCGGCGGGGTGCGCCGCCTCGAAGACGTGCGCGCGCTGCTGCTCGCCGGGGCCGACAAGGTGAGCATCAACACGGCGGCCGTGCAGCGGCCCGAGCTCATCGCCGAGGCGGCCGATCGCGTCGGTTCGCAGGCCATCGTCGTGGCCATAGACGCCAAGCGCGTCGCGCCCGGGCGCTGGTCGGTCTTCACCCACGGCGGGCGGGTCGACACGGGGATCGACGCCATCGCATGGGCGCAGAAAGTCTGCGCGCTCGGCGCGGGCGAGATCCTGCTCACCAGCATGGATCGCGACGGCACCAAGCAGGGGTTCGATCTCGAGCTCACGCGCGCGGTGTCCGACGCCGTGCCGGTGCCGGTGATCGCCAGCGGCGGCGTGGGCACGCTGCAGCATCTGGTCGAAGGCGTCACCGAGGGGCACGCCGACGCGGTGCTCGCCGCCTCCATCTTCCATTTCGGCGAATACGGCATCCGTCAGGCCAAGGAAGCGATGCAGGCGGCTGGCGTGGAGGTACGGCTGTGAGCGAAGACCTGTTCGATGCCGTACGCTGGGGCGAAGACGGTCTCGTGCCGGCGGTCGCCCAGGACGCGGCCAGCGGCGAGGTGCTCATGCTCGCCTGGATGAACCGCGAGGCCCTGGCCGAGACGCTCGCGCGCGGTCAGGCCGTCTATTGGTCGCGCTCGCGCGGCCGGTTGTGGGCCAAGGGCGAGACCTCCGGGCACGTGCAACGGCTCGTCGAGCTGCGGCTCGACTGCGATGGCGACGCGCTGCTGCTGCGCGTCGAACAAAAAGGCGGCATCGCCTGTCACACGGGACGGCGGACCTGTTTTTACCGCCGCTGGCGCGACGGGGGCTGGGAAGTCGTCGAAGCGGTGGTGAAGGATCCGAAGGAGATATACTCATGATCGACCTGGAAGTACTGCGCCGCGTCAGCCAGACGCTCGCCGAACGCAAGGCGGCCGACCCCGACCAGTCCTACGTTTCCAGCCTGTACCAGAAGGGCACGGAGGCGATCCTCAAGAAAGTGGCCGAGGAGGCCGCCGAAGTGATCATGGCGGCCAAGGACGGCGACCGGCTGCATCTGGTGTGGGAAGTCACCGACCTGTGGTTCCACACCCTCGTACTGCTGACGCACTTCGGCCTGTCGGTCGAGGACGTGGCCGCCGAGTTCCGCCGCCGCGAAGGCGTCTCGGGCATCGACGAGAAGCGCGCGCGTGTGGCGACGGCGGCGGAAGCCGAATCCGTGGTGATTGCCAAAGGGGGGAAAGCATGACGACGCAAGCCGATCCGAACTGCGTGTTCTGCAAGATCGTCGCTGGCGAAATTCCGGCGAAGAAAGTCTATGAAGACGACGAGGTGCTGGTGTTTCACGACATCCGTCCCGTGGCGCCGGTCCATTTGCTGGTGATCCCCAAGCACCACGTTCCTTCGACCAAGGAGCTCACCGACGCCGACGCCGGCTGGATGGGGCGCCTGATGGTCGCGGCCACCAAGGTGGCGCTCGCGGCCGGCTGCGCCGATGGCTGGCGCACCATCATCAACACCGGGCGTATCGGCCGCCAGGAGGTGATGCACTTGCACGTGCATGTCCTCGGCGGGGGAAACGAGCCGCTGCCCATCATGCTCAAGCGCTGAAGCGCTCGGCGCACCAAGGAGGGAAATGACTATGGGTTCGTTCAGCATCTGGCACTGGCTCATCGTGCTGCTGGTCGTGGTGCTCATCTTCGGTACGAAGAAGCTGCGCAACATCGGGCAGGATCTCGGCGGCGCTGTACGCGGGTTCAAGGAAGGGATGAAGAGCGCGGAAGATGAGAACGCCGCCGCGACTCCCCCCAAGGCCGTGAGCGATCAGAGCACGATCGAAGGGAGCGTGCGGGAGAAGAGCGACGCGTCGCGGACGCAGGCGTGAGCCGGCTGCCGCATTCGTTGTCCGTCTGAGGGGCGAGCGTGTTCGACATCGGCTTCTCCGAGATGATCCTGATCGCCGTGGTGGCGCTCGTCGTGCTTGGCCCCGAGCGTCTGCCCAAGGCTGCACGCACGGCGGGTCAGCTCATCGGGCGGCTGCAGCGCTACGTCTCAGGCGTCAAGGCCGATATCGAGCGCGAGCTCCAGCTCGAGGAACTGAAGAAGCTGCAGGCGCAGATCGAGTCCCAGGCGCGTGAGCTGCAGGAGACGATGCGCCGTCAGGCCGAGGAGATCCAGGCGCCAGTGCGCCAGAGCGTCGATGAGGCGCGTCAGGCGCTGGCCGTCGGCGAGCCGCTTCCGTCGCGCGGTGCCGAACCGGAGGACGTGCCGTCCGCCAAGGAAGAGGCGCGGGCATCGGGACGGGATCTGCCCATCACGCGCTCCGATCCGCCTGCCCCTTCGAGCTCGACGACCGGCATGGGCGCTGCGCCTTCGGCTGAGGCGTGCGAGCCCATGAGCTTGCCTTCCGGGCCGGAACTGACCTCCTCGCCCGCCGAGCCCGTTTCGGTAGCATCCCCCTCTCTTGGCAGCGGGAAAACGTGATGAGCGACCCGACGCCCGGCGAAGAGAGCTTCCTGTCGCACCTGGTCGAACTGCGCAGCCGCCTGGTCCGCTCGGCGATCGCAGTGCTTCTCGTCTTCCTCTGCCTGGCGCCCTGGGCGGGGTTGTGGTACGACCTGCTCGCCAAGCCGATGCTCGATGCCTTGCCGGCTGGCGCAACCATGATCGCCACGGGGGTGGTGACGCCTTTCTTCGTGCCGGTCAAGGTGACGATTCTGCTCGCCTTCCTCATTGCGCTGCCCTACGTGCTCTACCAGGCCTGGGCTTTCGTCGCTCCCGGCCTGTATGCCCACGAGAAGCGTCTCATCGCGCCGCTGGTGATCGCCTCCACCGCCCTTTTCCTGCTCGGGGTGGCCTTCTGCTACTTCTTCGTCTTTCGCGGGGTGTTTCGCTTCATCGCCGAGTTCGCTCCCGCGAGCGTCCAGGTCGCGCCGGACATCGAGCAGTATCTCGGCTTCGTGATGACCATGTTCGTCGCCTTTGGCGTGACGTTCGAAGTGCCGATCGCGGTAATCCTCCTTGCCAAGGCCGGCGTGGTCGACGCCGCCAAGCTGCGCCAGGCCCGGCCTTACGTGATCGTCGGCGCCTTCGTCATCGCGGCGGTCGTCACCCCGCCCGACGTCATCTCCCAGTTCATGCTGGCGGTGCCGATGATCCTGCTCTACGAGCTGGGGGTCATCTTCGTGCGCTGGAGCGCCTCAGCCAAGGACGCGGCAGAAGAGACCTTGCCTGTGCCGCGGGAAGAGACGTCGCCGCAGCGGATGCAGGACTAGAGCGGCAGAAAGGTCACGAGTCCGGTCGCGGCCGCTCGCCGGCGATGAGCTTCACTTCGAGCGTGCGCCGTTTGCGTTCCAGCCGCAGCGTGATCTCATGGCCCGGCGGGACCGCCGCCACTGCGTCGAGCACTTCGCGTACCGTGCGCGTTGGTTTGCCGTCAATGGCGAGAATGACGTCCCCGGGCTCGAGGCCGGCGGCAGCAGCCGGCGAGCCGGGCAGCACCGCCGCCACCAGCGCCCCTTCGCGCGCCATGACTCCCATGGCCTCGGCCAGCGCCGTTTCGAGCGGTTGCAGCTGCACCCCGACCCAGCCGCGGCGCACGTAACCGCGGGTGCGCAGTTCCTCGACCACTGGCTGCGCGATCTGCACCGGGATGGCGAAGCCGATGCCCAAAGAGCCTCCGGTGCGCGAGAAGATGGCGGTGTTGATGCCCACCAACCGCCCTTGGGTGTCGATGAGGGCGCCGCCGGAATTACCAGGATTGATCGCCGCGTCGGTCTGGATGAAATTCTCGAACGTGGAAAGACCCAGGTCGTTGCGCCCCAGCGCCGAGATGATGCCCATCGTCACCGTCTGCCCCACGCCGAAGGGGTGCCCCACCGCGAGCACCACGTCGCCCACGGCAAAGCTGTCGGCCGGCGCGAAGGGCAGGGCGGCGAAGGGGCCGGAGGCTTCGAGCTGCAGGATCGCGAGGTCGCTCTCCTGATCGCGTCCCGCCACGCGTGCCGGGATGCTGCGTCCGTCGCCGAAGCGCGCGAGAAAGCGTTCGTGCCCTTCCACGACGTGGGCGTTGGTCACGAGCACGCCATCCTCGGCGACGATGACCGCTGAGCCCATGGCTTCGGGCAGGCGGGGCGGGTCTTCGTCGGGCAGGGGGACGTCGGGGTGTCCCTGCGGCAGCTGCAATCGCCGCGGCGCTTTTTCGTCATCCGCCCGATCCGTCTCCATCGCTTGCAGCGAGACGACGGCGGCTGCTCCCCGGGCGGCGGCGAGGCGGTAGTCCTTGGCGGCCGCGGCAGCGGGCGCGTCGCGCTCGATGGTGAGGGGAGCGCCGGTGCCTAACCACCAATGCGGCTTCAGGTGCGCGACGACGAAGCCGGCCAGGGCGACGACGGTGACGGTTTGCGCGAAAATCTGCCATAGTTTCTTCATCGACCCCCCCTAGGAGCGGCGAATATGCGATTGACGGATCTGGTGGAGGCGCTGGACGCCCTTTTGCAGCCTGCATCGTTTCGCGATTATTGCCCAAACGGGCTGCAAGTGGAAGGACGGCCCGAGGTCGAGCGTGTGCTGTGCGGCGTGACGGCCAACGTCGCGCTCGTCGAACGCGCGATTGCCGGCGGCTACGACGCGATCCTGGTGCATCATGGGTTTTTCTGGCGGGGCGAGGATCCCACCCTCACCGCCTGGCGGCTCCGGCGCCTGCGGCCGCTGCTCGTGCACGAGCTGAGCCTCATCGCCTATCACCTGCCGCTCGACGCGCATCCCGAAGTGGGCAACAACGTTGGCTGGGCGCGAGCGATGGGCTGGTGCGCCGAGGGGCGCTGCGGTGGGGAAAATCTCGTCTGGCTCGGCCGGCCCGAGGCGCCGCTCACGCTCTCCGCCCTGGCCGGACGGCTGAACGCGGTGCTGGAACACGAGCCGCTGGTGCTGGGCGCGCCGCAACGGCGCATCGAGCGGATCGCCTGGTGCAGCGGCGCGGCGCAAGGCGAGTTCGCCGCCGCGATTGCCGAGGGAGTCGACGTCTATGTCACCGGCGAAGTCTCCGAACCCTGTGTGCATCTGGCGCGTGATGCGGGCGTGGCCTTCATCGCCGCAGGGCACCACGCCACCGAACGCTTCGGCGTGCAGGCGCTGGGGCGCTGGCTGAGACAAGAGCACGGGCTGGTGGTCGATTACCACGAAATTCCCAGTCCGGTGTGACGGTACTGGCGTGGTTTCGCGTGTTAATATAACTCAATAGCAGCTTTTTTCATGACTCGATGAACCATGACCTCCTCTCCTTCTTCCCCGCAGCGGCGCCATATCCATCGGCGAACCCTTACCCTCGACGGTTACCTGCGTGACGATGGTCTGCTTGAACTAGAGGCCACGCTCACCGATGTGAAGACGCTCGACTATCCGCTCGCCTCGGGCTTGCGCAAGGCGGGCGACCCCATCCATCAGATGCATGTGCGCATCACGGTGGATGCGGACTTCAACATTCTCGATGCCCAGGCTGAGAGCCCTTGGGTGCCATATCCCGGCACCTGCGAGAAAGTCACGCCTTCTTATCGCCGATTGATCGGCCTCAATCTGTTGCGGGGGTTCCGCCGTGACGTCGGTGCCCTGTTCGCCGGCATCAAGGGCTGTACCCATCTCACGGAACTTCTCTACAGCTTGCCTACGGCGGCGATCCAAACCTGGGCTACGTTCAAGCAGCGGGAAGACGAAGGAAGCAAGAAGCCGTTCCAGCTCGATGGTTGCCACGCCCTCGATACCACGTCTTCCCCCGCCGTCGCGGCCTACTATCCTCGTTGGTATCGCCCGGTCAAGCGATGTTACGAAGAAAACGCCTGAAACCGGTTGTCGGGGATTGCCCTATAATTACGCCTACCAAACTGGGGGATTTCGCGTGGTAAAGCCGCCGCGATGTCCGAGGCGGCTTTACTGTGGCTTAGCCGTGCCGTAAGCGAATTTTGGCACGTACGACCAACCATGCCCGAGTGGGTATCGAAAAACGAAGGGTGAACATGAAAATCCATGAATACCAAGCCAAGGAAGTCCTGAGGAAGTTCGGCATCCGTACGCCCAAGGGCGGGCCGGCGTTTTCGGTGGAGGAAGCGCTGGAAGTAGCCAAGTCGCTCGGCGGCCCCGTGTGGGTGGTGAAAGCGCAGATCCACGCCGGCGGGCGCGGCAAGGGCGGCGGCGTCAAGCTCGCCCGTTCGCTCGACGAGGTGCGCCAGCACGCCTCGGCCATCCTCGGCATGCGGCTCATCACGCACCAGACCGGCCCCGAAGGCCAGATCGTCAAGCGCCTGCTCATCGAAGAGGGCGCCGACATCAAACACGAATACTACGTCTCCATCCTCACCGACCGGGCCACGCAGAAAGTCGCGGTGCTCGCCTCCAGCGAAGGCGGCATGGAGATCGAGGAAGTCGCGGCGAAAACTCCCGAGAAGATCCTCAAGGCCTTCATCGATCCCATCGCCGGCTTTCCCGACGAAGAGGCCGAGCGGCTCGCCCGCGGCATCGGCATTCCCGAGGCGAGCGTTCCGGCGGCCGCCGATACCTTGAAGAAACTCTACACCTGTTACATGGAGACGGACGCCTCGCTCGCCGAGATCAACCCCCTCATCCTCGAAGGCGACGGCGGCATCAAGGCGCTGGACGCGAAGTTCAACTTCGACGACAACGCGCTCTTCCGTCATCCCGAGATCGTGGCCTACCGCGATCTCGACGAAGAGGATCCGGATGAGGTGGAAGCCTCCAAGTACGAGCTTTCCTACATCGCGCTCGATGGCAACATCGGCTGCCTGGTCAATGGCGCGGGCCTGGCCATGGCCACGATGGACACGATCAAGCTCTTCGGGGGCGAGCCGGCCAACTTCCTCGACGTGGGCGGCGGCGCCACCACGGAAAAGGTCACCGCGGCCTTCAAGATCATGCTGCGCAATCCCAAGGTGAAAGGCATCCTGGTCAACATCTTCGGCGGCATCATGCGCTGCGACACCATCGCCAACGGGGTGGTGGCCGCCGCGCGCGAAGTCAAGCTCAACGTGCCGCTGGTGGTGCGCATGAAGGGCACGAACGAGGACATCGGCAAGAAGATTCTCGCCGAATCCGGGCTGCCCATCATCTCCGCCGAAACGATGGCCGAAGCGGCGCAGAAAATCGTCTCCGCCCTCTCCGCCACTCATTGACCGAACCGACGCCAAGGAATCCACCCATGTCGATCCTCATCAACAAAGACACCAAAGTCATCACCCAGGGCATCACCGGCAAGACCGCCCAGTTCCATACCGAGAAGTGCCTCGAGTACGCCAACGGCCGCAACTGCTTCGTGGCCGGCGTCAACCCCAAGAAGGCCGGCGAGAAGATCTTCGACATCCCCATTTATGCCTCGGTGAAAGAAGCCAAAGAGGCCACCGGCGCTACCGTCTCGGTCATCTATGTGCCGCCGGCGGGCGCAGCCGACGCCATCTGGGAGGCGGTCGAGGCCGACCTCGACCTCGTCATCTGCATCACCGAGGGGATTCCGGTGCGCGACATGCTCATCGTGCGCAACAAGATGAAGCACAAGGTCGCCGCCGGCGGCAAGGAGACCTTGCTGCTGGGGCCCAACTGCCCCGGCATCATCACCCCCGACGAGCTCAAGATCGGCATCATGCCCGGTCACATCCACAAGAAAGGGCGCATCGGCGTGGTGTCGCGCTCCGGCACGCTCACCTACGAAGCGGTGGCGCAGCTCACCGAGCTCGGCCTGGGACAGTCGAGCGCCGTGGGCATCGGCGGCGACCCGATCAACGGGCTCAAGCACCTCGACGTGATGAAGTTATTCAACGACGACCCCGACACCGACGCCGTCATCATGATCGGCGAGATCGGCGGCACGGATGAAGTCGACGCCGCCCTGTGGTGCAAGGACCACTTCAAGAAACCGGTGGTCGGGTTCATCGCCGGTATCACCGCCCCGCCGGGCAAGCGCATGGGGCACGCCGGCGCCATCATCTCCACCGGCGCCGAGACGGCCCAGGCCAAACTCGAGATCATGGAAGCGTGCGGCTTCAAGGTCACGCGCAACCCCTCCGAGATGGGCAAGCTGATGAAGAGCTTGCTCTGATCCCATCCCTTGTGCCGAGGAGGCGAGCGTGGCCATTTATTTGCAGGAAGAAGAAGTCGCCGGGCTGCTCGATATGCCCTCCGTGATGGCCGCCGTCGAGGCGGTGATGGCGGCGCACGCCCGGGGCGAGGTGGTCGACTACCCCCGGCAGCGCGTGCGCCTGCCCACCTCGATGACGCACATGCTGCAAGGGGCGGTGCCAAACGAGCGGCTCACCGGCTTCAAGGTCTATACCTCCTCGGGCGGACGGGCGCGCTTCTGGGTGCACGTCTTCGACAGCGACACGGGCGAGCCCGTGGCCGTGCTGGAAGCCGATACGCTGGGCATGATGCGCACCGGCGCTGCGGGTGGCGTGGCCGCGAAATACCTCGCCCGGCCCGATGCGAAGATCGCCGCCATCGTCGGCGCCGGCTGGCAGGCCCAGGGGCAGGCGCTGGCGCTCGCCGAAGCGCTGCCGGTCGAAACCTTCCGGGTCGCGGCACGCACCCTGGAGCACGTACGCGCTTTCTGCGAGACCATGGCTCAACGCACCGGGCGGAAGTTCGTGCCAGCCGAGTCCATCGAGGCGGCGGTGCGCGGCGCCGACATCGTCGTCACCGTCACCACCTCGCCCAAGCCGGTGCTCGAGGCCGACTGGCTCGAGGAGGGGGTGCATGTCACCGCCGCCGGCTCGAATAGCCTCGCGCGCCAGGAGTTGCCGGAGAAGGCCGTGCTGCGCGCCGACCTCATCTGCGTCGACAGCCGCGAGGTGGCCTTGCGCGAGGCGGGCGACCTGCTGCCGGCGCTGGAGAAAGGCCGCACCCGCCCGGGGCTGTGGGCGGACCTGGGCGAGGTGATCGCCGGCATGCGCCCTGGACGCAGGAATGAGCGCCAGATCACCCTCTTCGAATCGCAGGGCATGGCGGTGCAGGATCTCGCCGTGGCCGCTCTGGTGCTCGGGCGCGCGCGTGAGCGCGGGCTGGGCCGTCCCTTGCCCTACTGAGGAAGTGTCATGGGGGGTGCGACTGATCCCAATTCCGCCCCCGCCTCGGGGGCGGGGCATCTGCGGCTCATCCATCACGGCAGCGAGCTCGTGCGCGTCGATCTGCCCGCGCGCGAGTTCTTCATCGGCCGCAAACCCGGCAACGATCTGCGCATCGACAGCCTGGCGGTGAGTGGGCAGCACGCCCGCTTGCAACCTTCGCGGGGCGAGCTCCTCCTCGAGGATTTGGGCAGCCGCAACGGCACCTGGGTCGAGGGCAAGAAGATCCAGCAATACCGCCTCAAGCCTGGCGAAAGGTTTCGCATCGCCCGTTACCATTTCCTCTACGGCGCTTCCCGCCTCGAGCGCACTCCACCTTGGCCCTTCGCCGCTCAAGGTACGCCGCTGCGCTGCGGGCTCGTTCCCCAGCTGCGCATGGGCATGAACAACGGTCAGAACCGCACGATTCCGCTCGTGCGCGAGGTGACTCGTCTGGGTAAGGCCGGACACACCGTCATCGCCCTCATCGACCAGGGGTGGCGGGTGCTCCTGCGCCACGAAAGCGGAGCGCCGCCCAAGATCAATGGCGTCTTTCCCAACGCTCCCCTCGTGCCCCTGCACGACCGGGATCGCGTGGTCATCGACACCATGGAATTCGTCTTTCTCTACGCACCTCCACCTGCCGCATGAATTCCTCTCATTTCTTGATCGCTCCCAGCCTCTTGTCGGCCGATTTCGCCCGTCTCGGCGAAGAAGTGCGCGACGTGATCGCCGCCGGGGCCGACTGGATCCACTTCGACGTGATGGACAACCATTACGTCCCCAATCTCACGATGGGGCCGATGGTGTGCCGGGCGATCAAACCCTACGCCACCGTGCCCATCGACGTGCACCTCATGGTGAAACCGGTCGACGCGCTGGTACCGCAGTTCGCCGAGGCCGGGGCCGATCTCATCTCCTTTCATCCCGAGGCGTCCGAGCACGTCGACCGCACGCTCGAACTCATCCGCTCCTGCGGCTGCCGCGCCGGACTCGTGCTCAATCCGGCCACTCCCCTCGTGTGGCTCGAACACGTACTCGACCGGCTTGATGTCGTGCTGCTCATGAGCGTCAACCCCGGCTTTGGCGGCCAGCGATTCATTCCGCATGCCTTGAAAAAAATCGCCGCCGCGCGTACCATGCTGGATCGTTATGCCGCTGAGAGCGGCCGCCGTCTACTCCTGGAAGTCGACGGCGGGGTGAACCTCGACAACCTCGCCGAGGTGGCGGGGGCAGGCGCGGACGTCTTCGTCGCCGGTTCGGCGGTGTTCGGCGCTGCCCGCTCGGAAGATCCGCATCGCTACGATTCCATCATCGCCGGGATGAAGGCCCGGCTGCAAACCGTGGAGAGGAAGAAAGGATGAGTGCCAAGCCGATCGCAGCGGAAGCCTTGCTGTTTGACCTGGATGGAACCTTGGTCGACACCTTGCCCGACCTCGCCGAGGCCGCGGCGCGTACCTCGAACGACTTCGGCCTGCCGGTTTCCTCGCCACAGGCGATCCGCAGCTGGGTAGGCGATGGCATCGCCGAGCTGGTCCGTCGCTTGATGGCCGCCAACGGCCGCACCGACCCGGCGGAGGTGGCCGAAGCCACGAGCCGTTTCAAAGAACACTACGCCGTGGTCAATGGAATGGCGAGCCGCCCTTACGAAGGGGTGCCGGAGACGCTTGCCGAGCTCTCCTGCCGCGGCCTGGTGATGGGCTGCGTCACCAACAAGGACTGGGAATTCACCCTGCCGCTGCTCGAAGCGCTCGATCTGGCGCCGTTCTTCGACGTAGTCGTGGCCGGCGACACCCTGCCGGTGAAGAAACCCGATCCGGCCATGGTGCTGCACGCTTGTGAACACCTCAACCGTCCGGCCGAGCGGGCCTTGCTCGTGGGCGATTCGGTCATCGATGCCCAGGCGGGGCAGGGGGCGGGGGTGGCGGTGGCGCTCGTCACCTATGGCTACGGCGATCCGCAATCTTTGCGCCGCCTGCCGGCCGCCGTCTTTCTCGATCGCTTGCCGGAGCTGTTAAACTACCTGGCTTGAGTCCTTCCAGGGCGAAGCCATGCAGGAATCCGAATTCGACGCCCTCGCGGTGCAGGGCTACAACCGCATCCCGGTCACGCTCACCACCTTTTGCGACCTCGACACGCCGTTGTCCTTGTACCTCAAACTCGCCGACGGGCCGTGGAGCTATCTGCTCGAATCGGTACAGGGCGGCGAGCGTTTCGGGCGCTACTCCATGATCGGGCTCTCCAGCCCCGTGCGCCTCGAAGTCTATGGCCGCAGCGCCTTGCTGCTGCACGGCAACCGACTCGTGGAGCGGCGCGACTACGGCAATCCCCTCACCTTCATCGGCGAGTATCTCGACCGCATCAAGGTGCCGCCGCGCGCCGGTCTGCCGCGCTTCCTCGGCGGGCTCGTGGGCTACTTCGGCTACGACACGGTGCGCTACATCGAGCCGCGCCTTGCCGGCATCGAAAAACCCGACCCGATCGGCACGCCCGACATCCTGCTGCTCGTCTCCGAGGAACTGGCCATCGTCGACAACCTCACCGGCAAGCTCACGCTGGTGGTCTACGCCGAGCCGGAAGTTCCTGGTGCTTATCGCCGGGCCAAGAAACGCCTGCAGGAACTGCTCGAGCGGCTGCGCGCGCCGGTGCGTATCCCCGTTTCGCGCCCGTTCCCGCCCAGCGAGCCGGTGTCGGCCTTCGGCGAAGAAGCCTTCAAGGCGGCGGTCGAGCGCGTCAAGCGCTACATCGTCGAGGGCGACGTCATGCAGGTGGTGCTGTCGCAGCGCATGAGCAAGCCCTTTTGCGCCGACCCGCTCACGCTCTACCGCGCCATCCGCTCGCTCAATCCTTCACCCTACCTTTTTTACTTCGATTTCGAGGATTTTCACGTGGTGGGCGCCTCGCCCGAGATCCTCGTGCGCCTCGAAGACGAGGGCACGGCGCGCAAGGTGATCGTGCGTCCCATCGCCGGTACCCGCCCGCGCGGGGCGACGCCGGCCGAAGACCAGGCGCTGGAGCGTGAGCTCCTTGCCGACGAGAAGGAGCGTGCCGAGCACGTGCAGCTGCTCGATCTGGGGCGTAACGACGTCGGGCGCGTGGCCAAGATCGGTTCGGTGAAAGTGACCGAGTCCTTCGCCGTCGAGCGCTATTCCCACGTGATGCATATCGTCTCGCAGGTCGAGGGTGAGCTCGGTGAGCGCGAGACCCCCTTGTCGGTGCTGCGTGCGGCTTTCCCGGCCGGGACGGTGAGCGGCGCGCCCAAAGTGCGGGCGATGGAGATCATCGACGAGCTCGAACCGCTCAAGCGCGGCATCTACGCCGGGGCGGTGGGCTACATCGGCTTTCACGGGGAAATGGACCTGGCGATCGCGATCCGCACCGCGGTCATCAAGGACGGGACCATCCACGTCCAGGCGGGCGCAGGCATCGTCGCCGATTCCAACCCCGAGGCCGAATGGCAAGAGACGCGCAACAAGGCGCGCGCCATGCTCAGGGCCGCCGAGATGGCCGAGGCGGGGCTGGACGAACCGCCGGCGCCATGAAGGACGGCCCCGCCGGGCCGTCCTGTGCCACCGAAAACCCCCTCCGGCTCAGAGCTTGATGCTCGTCATGTACTGGTCGTAGCTCATCTCCGAGAGGCGGAACCAGGAATACTCGTCGCGCAGGAATTTCTCGTAGTGCGCGTAGATCTTCTTCCAGTCGGGGTTGGTGTCGTTGAGCTCAGCGAAGAGTTCGTTGCGGGCCTTGAACGAGGCATCCATCATGTCTTTGGGGAAGCGGCCGATCTTCGCCCCTTCGGCCACGAGTTTGCGGATGGTGTCGGGATTGCGTGCGTCGTACTTTGCCGTCATCCGGGTGTGGGCGTCGCTCGCGGCGACGCGGATGAGTTCCTGGTAGCGCTTGGGCAGCCCCTCGTAGGCTTTCTTGTTGACGTAGAGCGACAGCTGGGCACCGCCTTCCCACCAGGCCGGGTAGTAGCCGTAGGGCGCGACTTTGTGGAAGCCGAGTTTGTAGTCGTCGTAGACGGTGGTCCATTCCACCGCGTCGATCGTGCCTTTTTCCAGCGCCTGATAGAGCTCGCCGCCGGGGATAGCCTGCGGCACGGCGCCGAGCTTGGTGAGCACGCGACCGGCGAGGTTGCTGATGCGGATCTTCAGCCCTTTCAGGTCATCGATCGACTTGATCTCCTTGCGGTACCAGCCGCCCCACTGGGCGCCGGTATTGCCCAGGGGGAAGTTGACGATGTCGTATTTGGCGAAGAGCTCGCGCATCAGCTGCAGGCCGCCGGCATCGTACATCCAGGCGTTGATCATGCGCGCGTTGAGACCGAAGGGAACGGCGCAGTCGAAGGCGAGCGCATCGTTCTTGCCGACGAAGTAGTACGAGGCGGAGTGAGCCATCTCGACCGTGCCTTGCTGCACCGCGTCGAATACGCCGAAGGCCGGCACCAGTTCGCCGGCGGCGAAGACTTCGATCTGGAACTTGCCTTCGGAGAGTTCGCTGATGGCTTTGCTCATCTCCTCGGCCGCGCCATAGATGGTGTCGAGCGACTTGGGGAAGCTCGAGGCGAGGCGCCAGCGGATGTTCTGCTGTGCCATGACGATGGCCGGAGCGGTGCCGCTGGCGAGGATGCCGGCGATGCCGGCTCCCTGGAGGAACTTGCGTCGTTGCATGGTGGGTCTCCCTTTATGGTTGAAACAAGCGGCGCGCCGAGGCGGCGGCCTCCAATTGAGCACCTCGAACACCCGTCGCGAGCGGCGGCAGTGGCAAGCGTCGATGGCAGAATGCGAGGAACATCACAGGCTAGCCAAGCATCCAGCCCTGCAAATGCGGCAAGCGGCCGCGTACGCGTGCGTTCGAGGTGTTCTATGGTACCGCAAAGCGGCGGTCTACTCTTCAGTCGCCGGCCACCTGCATCACTTCGATCAGGGTGGAGCCGAGGCGGTAGCGGTGACACGGACGAGCGTCGTCGGCCACGCCGCCGATGGCGGCGAACATCTGCAGCAAATTGCCGGCGATGGTGATCTCGCTCACCGGATGGACGATTTCACCGTGCTCCACCCAGAAGCCGGCTGCGCCGCGGGAATAATCGCCGGTGACGGGATTGACGCCATGCCCCATCAGTTCGGTGACGAGGAGCCCCCGCCCCATCTCGCGCAGCAACGCCTCGCGGCTGGGGTGCGTCGGCGGCACGAGCAGGTTGTGCGCTCCGCCGGCGTTGCCGGTGCTCGGCAGGCCCAGTTTGCGCCCGGAATAGGTGGAGAGAAACCAGCCCTGCAGCACGCCCTCGGTCACCACCGTGCGTTTGGCCGTGGCTACGCCCTCGTCGTCGAAGGGGGCCGAGCCGGGGGCTTTGGGGATGAAAGGATCTTCGAGCAGCGTGACGCGCGGGGAGAAGACGCGCTCGCCCAATTTGCCGAGCAGGAAGGAGGTCTTGCGGTAGAGGGCGCCGCCGCTCGCGGCATGGACGAAGTGCGACAGCAGGCTGCTCGAGACGGTGTGGTCGAACACCACGGGGTAGGTGCCGGTGGGGATGCGCCGCGCGCCGAGCCGGGCGATCGCCCGCCGTCCGGCGCTGCGTCCGATCGTCTCGGCCGGTTCGAGATCGAGCGGATCGCGCCGCCAATCCCACCAGTGATCGCGCTCCATGCCGGCTTCGTCCTGGGCGATCACGCTGCAGGCAAGGGAGTGCGCCGTGGTCGGGTAGCCGGCGAGGAAACCGAGCGAATTGGCGAGCACGAACTGCTGCGCCTGGGTCGAGACCGTCGCCCCTTCGGAATTGACGATGCGCTCATCCACGGCGAGCGCGGCCGCCTCGCAGGCGCGGGCGAGTTCGATCGCCGCCTCGGCTTCCAGCGCCCAAGGGTGGAAGAGCGAGAGCTTGGGCAAATGCTGTGGATCGGCCAGGCGTTGCGCCTCGGGCAAGCCCGCGGCATCGTCTTCGGCAGTGAGCTGGGCGATGGCCACGGCGGCGGCCACGGTGCGCTCGATCGCTTCCGGATTCATGTCGCTCGAACTCGCTTGCCCCCGCCGCTTGCCGACGTAGACCGTGACGCTCAAGCCTTTGTCGTGATGGTGTTCGAGCGTCTCGAGCGCGCCGCGGCGTACGGTGACCGACAGGCCCCGGCCTTCGGAGACGCTGACCTCGGCCGCATCGGCACCGAGCCTGCGCGCCTGAGCGAGCGCCGCTTCGGCGATGCGCGCCAGTTCATCGCGGGGATAGGCAAATTCGACCGCTGGCATTCCGGGCTCTCCTAAGGGACTGGCTTATAATTCTATCCCTCTCTGGCTGTAATCCCGAGTAATCCTTGCCGATGACTTCCTCCCTGCCGCCATCCCGCCCCGAAGCCCCGCCCTCGAAGACGCGGCGCAAGAAAGCCATGCTCGCCTTGCAAGATCTGGGCGAGCGGCTCTCGGCGCTGTCGCGCGAGCGTCTGGCGCGGCTCGATCTGCCCGAGACCCTGCTCATAGCCATTCTGGAAGCCAAGCGGCTGGAGGGCAAGCACGAGGCGCGGCGCCGCCAGATGCAGTACGTCGGCCGTCTCATGCGCGAGGTCGATGCAGCGGCGCTCGCCCAGCGCCTCGCGGGGCTGGAGGGGGATTCGCCGCAGGCCAAGGCGCGGCGGGCGCAGCTCGAACGGCTGCGCGAGCGTTTTCTCGCAGACGAAGGCGTGCTGGGCGAAATCCTTTCCTGGGCGCCGCAGGCCGACGTGCAGCACTTGCGCGCGCTGCGGCGCAAGGCGCTGGAAGAACGGCAGAAGGGAGAGCCGACGGGCGAGGCCTATCGTGCGCTCTATCAGGAGTTGAAGGCGCTCTTCCATGCGCGCGAGACAGATGAGGGTTTGGATGCGGCCGCAGAACAAGGAGCGGAGGAATGAAAGCGGAGGCAGTGATCGGGCTCGTATCGGTGAGCGACCGGGCAAGCGGGGGAATCTATGAGGATCGCGGCCTGCCGGCGCTGGAGACGTGGCTTTCCCGGGCGCTCGTCTCGCCCTGGCGGGCGGAAAAGCGCTTGATTCCCGACGAACGGGCCGTGATCGAGCGCACCTTGATCGAACTGGCCGACGAGCTCGGCTGCTGCCTCATCTTTACCACCGGCGGCACGGGGCCGGCGCCGCGCGACGTCACGCCCGAGGCGACGCTCGCGGTGGGGGAGAAGGAGCTGCCCGGCTTCGGCGAAGAGATGCGGCGCATCGGCCTGCGTTTCGTGCCTACCGCCATCCTGTCGCGCCAGGTGGCGGTGATCCGCGGCCGCACGCTCATCGTGAACCTTCCGGGGCAGCCGAAGTCCATTCAGGAAACCCTGGAAGGGTTGCGCGATGCCGAGGGCAAAGTGATCCACGCCGGCCTCTTCGCGGCCATTCCCTATGCGATCGACCTCATCGGCGGGCCCTATCTGGAAACGGATCCCGCGGTCGTCGCGGCGTTCCGTCCCAAAAGCGCCGTCAAACCCCTCCAGGGAGGAGGTAGCGAGGAAAAGGAAAACCCATGAATACCGCCAAAGCCCATACCCGGTTGCACGTCGACGACGTGCGCATCAAGGAGATCAAGGAACTCGTGCCGCCAGCGCACGTGCTGCGCGAGTTTCCCGCCACCCCCGCTTCGGCCGAGACCACTTTTCTCGCGCGCCAGGCGATCCACCGCATCCTCTACGGCGCCGATGATCGGCTGCTGGTGATCGTCGGTCCGTGCTCCATCCACGACGCGGATGCGGCGCTGGAGTACGCCCGCCGGCTCAAGGAGCAGGCAGACCGGCTGCGCGGCGAGCTGCTGGTGGTGATGCGCGTCTACTTCGAAAAGCCGCGCACGACGGTGGGCTGGAAGGGGCTCATCAACGACCCCTATCTGGACGACTCCTACCGCATCAACGACGGCATTCGGCTGGCGCGGCGGTTGCTGTGGGAGATCACCGAGATGGGTCTGCCGGCCGCCACCGAGTTCCTCGACATGATCACGCCGCAGTACATCGCCGACCTCATCGCCTGGGGGGCGATCGGGGCGCGCACCACCGAGAGCCAGGTGCACCGCGAGCTCGCTTCGGGGCTCTCCTGCCCGGTGGGTTTCAAGAACGGCACCGACGGCAACGTGCGCATCGCCATCGACGCCATCAAGGCGGCCCAGGCGCCGCACCATTTCCTGTCGGTGACCAAGGCCGGGCACTCGGCCATCGTCAGCACCGCCGGCAACGAAGACTGCCACGTGATCCTGCGTGGCGGCAAGGAGCCCAATTACGATGCCACCAGCGTCGAGGCGGCCTGCCGTGACCTGGGCGCGGCCGGCATCCCGGCCAAGGTGATGATCGACTGCTCGCACGGCAACAGCCGCAAGCAGTTCCAGCGGCAGCTCGAAGTGGTCGAAGCGGTGGCCGAACAGCTCGCCGGGGGCGAGGATCGCATCATCGGCGTGATGATCGAGTCGCATCTGAAGGAAGGGCGGCAGGATTTGGTGCCGGGCAAACCGCTCGAATACGGCAAGAGCATCACGGATGCCTGCATCGGCTGGGAAGATACGGTCGCGGCGCTCGATCGGCTTGCCGAGGCGGTGACCGCTCGGCGCGTGGCGCTAGCGCAGCGCGCCTGACCCTTTCCGCGCTTTTTCATCCCGTTCCGCGGCGTTCGAGCGGGCGCGCCGACGGTGCGCTCGCTTCCCCTGCACGCCTGCTGGCCGCAAACCCAATTCCCCTACTTGACATCCTATACCCTATGTGCGAGGATTTGTATAAACCCTAGTTTATTATTTATCACTATAAATTATAATTCGGTCGCTGGATGACGATCGGCATCGGAGGGAGGGGACGTTCGATGAAGCAGCTCGCGATCGTGCTGGTTGCCTTCGTGTGCGGCGCGGTGGCTCTGGCCGGCGCCGACGCCGTCTTCGATTACACCAGCCGGACCGAATTCTGCATCTCCTGCCACACGATGCGGTGGAACTACGAAGAGTACAAAACCACCGTTCATTACAAAAACCGGCTCGGCATCAAGACCGAATGTGCCGACTGCCACGTCCCCAAGCCCTTCTTTCCCAAGGTGGTCTCCAAGATCGTCGCTCTCAAGGACGTCTACCACCAGTTCGCCGGCACCATCGACACCCGCGAGAAATTCGACGCCCATCGCTGGGCGATGGCCAATCGCGTCTGGGACAAGATGAAAGCGAGCGATTCGCGCGAGTGCCGCAGCTGCCATGAGTACCAAGACATGGATCTGTCCGCGCAGGCCAAGATCGCGCTGCGGCGCCACGAAAAGGCCGCGATGGAAGGCAAGAGCTGCATCGAATGTCACCAGGGCATCGTGCATCAAATTCCGCGGGCGCCGGCCGAGACGGCCGCGGCACGGCGCTAGAAAGGGGCGGTATGACGGGTGTTGGCCGAGGGGACGCTCGTTGGGCGTGCCGAGGAAGTTCCTGGTTCGGTGACAAACCGGGGCAATACAGTCAACGAGGAGGAGATCGATGAAGACGAAGACCTTGATGGGGGCGATGGTCATCGCCGGCGCAGCGCTGTCGACCGTTCCTGTCCTTGCCGCCGATCCGGCAACGAATCTGCTGAGCGCCATGTGCTCCGGTTGTCACGGCACCGACGGCTCGAGCCGCGGCCCGACCATCCCGTCGATCGCGGGAATGAATGCGGAGTATTTCGTCGACAGCATGAAGGCTTTTCGTGACGGAACGCGCGCCGCCACGGTGATGACGCGCATCGCCAAGGGCTACACCGATCAGGAGATCGAGGCCATGGCGCAGTATTTCGCTGCGCAGAAACTCGTCCGATTCCCGCAGTCCTTCGACCCGAAACTGGCCGAGCGCGGCAAACGCCTGCACGAGAACTACTGCGAGAAATGCCACGAGGACGGCGGGATGAAATCTGACGAGGCGGGCGTCCTGGCTGGGCAGATGATGCCGTACCTGCGCTTCTCGCTCGATGACTTCCTCCAGGGGCGCCGCGAGATCGACAAGAAGATGAAGGCCAAGGTGGACGATCTTCTCGCGGCCGAAGGCAAGGAAGGGCTCGAGGCGGTGGTGCATTTCTATGGCAGCCAGCACGACAAGTAAGGGGAGGGGACCATGGAACGGATCAGTCGACGGGGATTCATCAAAGCGGCGGGGAGCACGGCGCTCGTCGGGATGCTGGGAGCGCCCTATCTGGCGCTGGGGGCTACGAAGAAGGTGGTGGTGGTCGGTGGAGGTCCCGGTGGGGCGACGGCGGCCAAGTACCTACGGCGGCTGGACCCAGGCATCGAGGTGACGCTGATCGAGCCGAAGAAGGAGTATTACACCTGCTTCTTCAGCAACGAGGTGATCGGCGGCGGGCGCACGCTCGAGACGCTGCGTTTCACCTACGACGGGCTGAAGAAACACGGGGTGCAGGTGGTGCACGACACCGTCACCGGCATCGACGGCGGGGCGGGAACGGTGACGACGGCTGGCGGCCAGAGGTTTGCCTTCGATCGCTGCATCGTCGCGCCGGGCATCGACTTCAAATGGGGGGCGATCGAGGGCTACGACGAGAAGGCCTCCGAGACGCTGCCGCACGCGTGGAAAGCGGGCGAGCAGACGATGCTGTTGCGCCGCCAGCTCGAGAGCATGGCCGACGGCGGCACCGTCATCATCGTCGCGCCGCCTTCGCCGTATCGCTGTCCGCCAGGGCCCTACGAGCGGGCTTCTCTGATTGCCCATTACTTGAAGACGCACAAACCCAAGTCCAAGATCCTGATCCTTGATCCGAAGGACGGTTTTTCCAAGCGGCCGCTGTTTGAGGCCGGCTGGAAGAAACACTATCCCGGCATGATCGAGTGGGTGAGCGGGCAAAAAGGCGGCAAGGCGGAGGCCGTCGACGTGGCGGCGCGCGTGGTGCGCACCGAGATGGATCAGTTCAAGGGGGACGTGATCAACGTCATCCCGCCGCAGACGGCCGGGCGGATCGCGCTCGCCGCGGGGCTGGCCGACGACAAGGGATGGTGTCCGAACGATCCGGCCACGTTCGAATCGACGCTGGTGCCCAAGGTCCACGTCATCGGCGATGCGAGCATCGCCGGGGCGATGCCGAAGTCCGCCTATGCGGCCAATTCGCAGGCCAAAGTCTGTGCGATGGCCGTGGTCGCCTTGCTCTCCGGCAAACAGCCGCCCACGCCGTCCTATTTCAACACCTGCTACAGCATGATCGCGCCCGATCATGCGGTGACGATCGTCGGCGTCTATCGCCTGCAGGACGGAAGAATCTCCGAGGTGCCGGGCTCTGGCGGCATCACGCCGGTCGATGCCTCGGAGGAGATGTTGCGGCGCGAGATGGCTTATGCCCAGTCCTGGTTCAACAACATCACCGATGACATCTTCGGCTGATGGAAAAGATTTGCCGGCGCCGGGGATCGCGGCGCCGGCAATGCCCTTCCGATACGAACACGTGAGCGACCCATATCGGGGGAGAGGACGATGACCGAGTGGAACGAACGCCCTGGGCGCATCCGCCGTGCCCCAGAGAATTTTCTCGGACCCGCAGAGATCGAGGCGGTCAAACAGGGACGGCGGGATTTCCTGCGCAAGGCCTTTCTGAGCGCCAGTGCCGCGCTCGGTGCTGGGGCGGGCGCCGCGGCGTTGGCGCAGACGGCACCGGCCGGGGACCCGGCCATCCTGAACCTGCCCGAGTGGTCGAAGACGCTCGGCATGCCGGTGGCTACCCGCGGCTATGGCATGCCGTCGCAATACGAGGCTGGTCTCATCCGACGCCAGAGCCCGGGGTTGACGCAGACCGCCGCCTCCTCGGTGGCCTTCACGCCGCTGCAGGGGATGTTCGGCATCATCACCCCCTCGGGCCTGCATTTCGAACGCCACCATCAAGGGTGGCACGACATCGATCCGAGCAAGCACCGTTTGATGATCAACGGCCTCGTGCGCACGCCAATGGTGTTTACGATGGAGGATCTGCTGCGCCTGCCGCCGGTGTCACGCATCCACTTCATCGAGTGCGGCGCCAATACCGGCATGGAATGGGGCAACGTGGCGGTGCCGACGGTGCAATACACGCACGGAATGCTGTCGTGCTCGGAATACACCGGGGTGCGCCTGATCGACCTGCTCGAGATGTGCGGTGCCGACCTGAAGAAGGGGCGCTATCTGCTCGCCGAAGGGGCCGACGGCTCATCGCTTACGCGCACCATTCCCATGGAGCTGGTCGAGTCCGGCGAGGTGCTGCTGGCCTACGGCCAGAACGGCGAGATGCTGCGCCCGGAAAACGGCTATCCGCTGCGCCTGGTCGTGCCGGGGGTGCAAGGGGTGAGCTGGGTCAAGTGGCTACGGCGCGTCGAGGTGGGCGACAAACCCTGGGGGACGAAGGATGAGGCGGTGCATTACATCGACCTCATGCCCGACGGCATCCATCGCCAATACACCTCGCTGCAAGAGGCGAAATCGGTCATCACTTCCCCTTCCGGCGGGCAGATCCTGCTCGACAAAGGGTACTACAACATCACCGGGCTTGCCTGGTCGGGGCGAGGGAAGATCAAACGCGTCGACGTCTCGACCGATGGCGGCATCAACTGGCGTCCGGCGCGCCTAGAGACGCCGATCCTGTCGAAGGCGCTGACGCGATTCAACATCGACTGGGTGTGGGACGGCAAGCCGGCGATCCTGCAGTCGCGCTGCGTCGATGAGAGCGGCTACGTCCAACCGACCTACGGTCAGCTACGCGCGGTGCGCGGCACCCGGTCGATCTATCACAACAACGCGATCCAGTCCTGGCTGGTCAATGAAGCCGGAGAGGTGAGCAATGTTCAAGTGCTATGAAAAAGCCGCGCTGGTCGTAGCGCTGCTGTTCGCGCAGACGGCGATGGCCGCCTCGTTCGAAGGGATCGGCCGGGCGGCGACGCCGGCCGAAGTGCAGGCCTGGGATATCGACGTGCGCCCCGATTTCGTCGGCCTGCCGCCGGGTAAGGGCAACGCGGTGCTCGGCGCGGAATTGTGGGAGGCGAAATGTGCGATGTGTCACGGCACTTTCGGTGAGTCGAACGAGATCTTCACCCCGCTCGTCGGCGGCACCACCGAGGAGGACATCCGCACCGGCCGGGTCAAGGCACTCGCCGACGGCAGCGTGCCGCAGCGCACGACGCTGATGAAAGTGCCCACCGTCTCTACGCTGTGGGATTTCATCCATCGGGCGATGCCGTGGACCGAACCAAAGTCGCTCACCCCCGACCAGGTCTATTCACTCGTCGCCTATCTGCTCAACCTCGCGGGCGTGGTCGAGGAGGAGTTCCAGCTCGACCAGGATTCGATCCGGCAGGTGCAGGAGCGCATGCCCAATCGCAATGGCATGACATGGAAGCACGGCCTGTGGCCCTGGGGGCCTGGCGTGACGCAAGGAGGGATAGGCAATGGCGGTATTCCCGACGTGAAGAACGTCGTCTGCATGAAAGATTGCAAGAAGGAGGTGCAGATCGCCTCACGCCTGCCGGAATACGCCTGGGATGCTCACGGTAACCTCGCCGAGCAAAACCGCTCATGGGGTCCGATCCTGGGCAAGCCGATCTCGGCGGCAGCGCAGGCCGAGGCGTCCACGGCGGCGGGACGGCAGAAGAACATGCTCGAGCTGGCCAAGCTGAAGGGCTGTACGGCATGTCACGGCGTCGATCATGCCATCGTGGGCCCTGCCTACAAGGATGTGGCAGCCAAGTACAAGGATCGGCCCGATGCACTCGCCTATCTCATGGCAAAGATCAAGAACGGCGGCTCCGGCGTGTGGGGCGAAGTGCCGATGCCGCCGCATCCGGCTTTGAGCGACGATGAGCTCGAAGGATTGGCCCAGTGGGTCATCAGCGGTGGTAAGGTGCAATGACGAGAAAGGAGGAAGCGATGGATAGCAAAAGGCGTACGGTGTTGCAAGGCGGGGCAGGTGCGGGTTTGCTCGCGCTGCTGGCGGGGGTGGGGCTGCTCAAGCCCTCGGAGGTGTTTGCGGCGCGGGCCAACGATGCTGCGTTCAAGCTGGAGAAGCTGGACGAGGTGCTCAAGGCGCTGGGGGTGACGAGTGCGGCCGAGGGCGGGGACATCGTGCTCACGGCCCCTGACATCGCCGAGAATGGCGCCGTGGTTCCGGTGGAACTGGAGAGCAAATTGCCCAACACCGAATCGGTGATGGTCCTGATCGAGAAGAATCCCACGCCCTTGGCGGCGATCTTTCATTTCCACGAGGGGGCCCTGCCCCGGGTGAAGACGCGCGTCAAGATGGGGCAGTCTTCCGATGTCTATCTGCTGGTGAAGGCGGACGGCAAGTTTTACCAGGTGAAGAAGGAAATCAAGGTCACCTTGGGTGGATGCGGCGGTTGAGGGAGTTCTACCCTCCAGACAATGAGTCGATGAAGGAGAGAAACGATGGCAGCTGGACCGATGCGGATTCGCGCGAGCGTCAGTGGGGATGAGATCAACGTGCGGGTGCTGATGGCGCACCCGATGGAGACGGGGCAGCGCAAGGACCCTTCGGGGAACGTCATTGAGGCGCATTACATCACCGACGTGGTAGCGACGATCAATGACAAGATCGTGCTCACGGCGGAATGGGGCCCGGCGGTCTCCACCAACCCCTACTTCGAATTCAATGCCAAAGGCAAGGCTGGTGACACCGTCAAGGTGAAATGGGTCGACAACAAGGGGGAATCGCGCGAGGACAGCGTGCAGGTGAAATAGACACCTTTCCGCCAGGAAGGGGATGAGAGGAGACAAGGAATGAAATCCAAAGCGATGAAGGCGGCGGGATGGGCCGCCGCCGTCGGCTGGAGTCTATGCGCATCCTTGGCATTGGCCCAGGAGGTCGATACCACCAAAGGCATCGAAGAATATCGCCGGATGATCCAGGACGGAAACCCTGCGGATCTGCTGGCGATGGAAGGTGATGAGATCTGGACGACGTCCTATGGTCCGAAGCAGCAGAGCCTGGCGCAGTGTGATCTCGGCCTGGGGCCGGGCGTGGTGAAAGGGGCCTATGCGCGCTTGCCGCGTTATTTCGCCGATACGGCTCGGGTGCAGGATCTGGAATCGCGCCTGATGACCTGCATGCAGACCCTGCAAGGCGTCGATCCGGAGAAAATTGTCAAAGAGGACTTCCTCAAAGGGGAACGGTTGCGGGTGGCCAAGCTCGTGGCCTATGTCGTCACCGAGAGCCAGGGCGAGACGATCGCCGTGGACACCGCTCATCCCAAAATGCAGGAGATGTACGAGCTCGGCCGCCGGATGTTTTTCTACCGCGCCGGGCCGATGGATTTCTCCTGCGCGAGCTGCCACGGTGCCGACAATCAGCGCATTCGTCTCCAGGATCTGCCCAATCTGACGAAACAGAAAGGTGCGGCGGCCGGCTGGGGTTCCTGGCCGGCATACCGCGTCTCGGCCAGCCAGTTCTGGACCATGCAACACCGCTTGTGGGACTGCTTCCGCCAGCAGCGCCTCGCCGAGCCGATCTACGGGTCGGACGCTACGGTCGCGCTGTCCGTCTACATGGCGGTCAACGCCAACGGTGGCGAGATGATGACGCCAGGGATCAAGCGCTGAAGGAGGGCGGAGATGAAAAAGAAATGGATGATCGCCATGCTGGGGACGCTCGCCGGCATCGGCGCGGCCCAGGCCGAAGACATGGAGCAGAAGTTTCGCGAGATGGTGGACCGTTCCTTCCAAAGCCGTGGGATCGCTGGCAAGGAGCGGATGCTCCAGCTCGATTTCCAGCGGGTGTGTTCGCGGCTCGATGCCGGAGACAAAGTGGATTTCGCGACGCTGGAAGCGCTGCGCAAGATCCAGCAAGACACCATCCGCTGGCCGGCCGACGGCAATTTCTTTGGCGATTGGAAGCGGGGAGAGGCGATCGCGCAAAGCGGCCGCGGGCTCACTTGGTCGGACAAGCCGGGTACGGTCAATGGCGGCGGGTGCTACAACTGCCATCAGCTCGACCCCAAGGAGCTCTCCTTCGGCACCATCGGCCCTAGCCTTACCGGCTATCGCAAGATGAAGGGTGTTTCCGAGGAGTCGGTCAGGTACACGTGGTCTCGTTTGTGGAACGCCAAAGCGCTCAATCTGTGTACGACGATGTATCGGCTGGGCGATGCGGGTATCCTCACCGAGGCGCAGCTCAAGGACGTGATGGCCTATCTGTTCGATCCAGAATCACCCGTCAATAAAGACGCGAAATGACGCGGGAGGCGCCATGTCGATGAATCGCCGTGAATTCATGCAGGTTTTGGCCGTGGCTGCGGCAGGGGGGATGACGCTTGCGAGCGATTGGGCGCGCGCGGCGCAGGCGGCCGACGCGCTCTACGATTTGCCGCGCTTCGGCAACGTGAGCCTGTTGCACCTCACCGATTGTCACGCGCAGCTGTTGCCCGTTCATTTCCGCGAACCGAGCATCAACCTGGGCGTTGCTGGGATGGCCAACCGGGTACCGCATCTGGTCGGCAAGGCGTTTCTCGCCCATTTCGGCATCGCCCCCAACACGCCGCAGGCGCACGCCTTCACCCACCTCGACTTCGTCGAGGCGGCAAAACTGTACGGAAAGGTGGGCGGGTTCGCCCATCTGGCTACCCTCGTCAAGCGCCTGAAGGAGAGCCGGCCCGGGGCTTTGCTGCTCGACGGCGGAGATACCTGGCAGGGATCGGCCACGGCCTTATGGACCCGCGGGCAGGACATGGTCGAGGCAGCCAAGCTCCTTGGTGTCGAGGTGATGACGCTGCATTGGGAGGCGACGCTAGGGGCCGACAGGGTCAAGGAGATCGAGGAGAAGGATTTCCGCGGCGCCATCGACATCGTAGCGCAGAACGTGCACACCACCGACTTCGAAGACCCCGTGTTCAAGCCCTATGTCCTGCGCGAGGTCAACGGCGTGCCGGTGGCGATCGTCGGCCAGGCCTTCCCTTATACGCCGGTGGCCAACCCGCGCTGGCTGATGCCGCAGTGGAGTTTCGGTATCAAGGAGGCCCAGCTGCAGCAGGCGGTGGAGCAGGCGCGGGCCGAAGGGGCGCAGGTCGTCGTCGTGCTGTCGCACAACGGCATGGACGTCGATCTGAAGCTGGCCAGCCGTGTGCGCGGCGTCGATGCGATCCTCGGCGGGCACACGCACGACGGTGTGCCTCAGCCGGTGCTGGTCGACAATCCGGGCGGCAAGACGCTGGTGACGAACGCCGGCTCGAACGGCAAATTTCTCGGCGTGCTCGACTTCGCGGTCAAGGACGGTAAGGTGGTCGATTGGCGCTACGCACTTCTGCCCGTGTTCGCGAACTTCCTGCCACCAGATCCGGCAATGGCCGCCTTGATCGAGAAGATCCGCGCGCCTTTCGCCGACCGGCTCGCCATGCCGCTTGCGCGCACCGAGGGGTTGCTCTACCGCCGCGGCAACTTCAACGGAACCTGGGATCAGTTGCTGTGCGAGGCCTTGATGGCCGAGCGCGGGGCGGAGATCGCTTTTTCACCGGGTTTTCGCTGGGGCACCACCCTCTTGCCTGGCGAAACCCTCACCATGGAGCATCTGCTCGACCAGACGGCGATCACCTATCCCTGGTCCACGCTCACCGAGATGACGGGGACGCAGATCAAGGAGGTGCTCGAGGACGTGGCCGATAACCTCTTCAACCCCGATCCCTACTATCAGCAAGGCGGCGACATGGTCCGCGTCGGCGGCCTCGAATACTCGATCGCGCCGGCTGCCGCTCGGGGCAAGCGCATCGATCATCTACGCCTGCGCGGTGAGCCGCTCGCTGCCGACAAGAAGTACAAGGTCGCCGGCTGGGCGCCGGTATCCGAAGAGGCGAGGGAGTCGGGCCCGCCGGTGTGGGAGGTGGTGGCAGCCTATCTGCGCAACGTGAAGACGGTGCGCATCGAGCGCGTCAATACGCCGCAGATTCTCGGCATGGCAGGCAATCTCGGCATGGAGCAGTGACACGTACCCGGGCACGTCCGGGCAAAGGAGGGAAACATGAACGGGCAGAAATTCTGTGCGCCGAAGCCTTCGCGCCGCCGTTTCCTGGGCTGGGGGCTGGGGCTGACAGCAGCGCTCGGCGTCTCGGCGCTTCCCGGGGTGCGCGGTTTCGCCGCCGAGGTCGCCTCCTTCGTCAAGGGGCCGCCGGTGCCGGACGTGGAACCCGAGCGCCTGAGCGAGCACGTATGGATGATCTATGCCAAGGACGGTTTTCCGACGCCGGAGAACCGCGGCATGATGGCCAACGTCACGTTTGCCGTGACGCAAAAAGGGGTGGTGCTGCTCGATTGCGGCAGCTCGGTGCAGATCGGCGAGATGGCGCTGCGCATGATCCGCAAAGTGACCGAGCGACCCGTGGTGGCGATCTTCGTGTCGCATTATCACGGGGACCACTACCTCGGCGCGCAGGCTTTCGTCGAAGCCTTCGGCGCGGCGCTGCCGATCTACGCCCATCCGGTGAGCAAGGAGCGCATCGCGAAGGTCGACGGCAATGCCTGGCTGAACATGATGGAGCGTTTCACCAACGGCGCGACGCTCGGCACTCGGCTGATTCCGCCCAATCGCGAGGCCAAGCACGGCGAGCTCTTCGAGTTTGGCGACGTGCAGGTGAAGATCCACCACTACGGCCATGCCCACACGCCGGGTGACCTCTGCATGGAGGTGCTGCCCGACCGGCTGACCTACGTTGGCGACGTCGCGATGGATCGGCGCATCGCCAACATGGACGACGGCTCCTATCCCGGCAGCCTTCAGTTCATGGACACGTTGGAGAAGAACGTGGCCTCCAGGATCTGGGTGCCGGGTCACGGTCGCCCGGGGCCGGAAGTGCTCGCTTGGCAGCGGGAGCTCTTCCTCGGTATCTGGGAGAACGCGCAGAAGGCGGTCGAGGAGGGACTGGACCCGTCGGAAGCGAAGGAGCTGGTGCTCGAAGATCCGCGCGTGGCGAGCCGCGCCGCCGAGACCAAGGGCTGGGAGAGCAACATTGGCAAATACATCAGCCTGGCGGTGCTCGAAGCGGAGAAACGCCTGTTGCAGGGGCAGTGAGCGGGGTGACCAGGTCGGTCGTGCTTCAGCCCGTCTGGCGATTTCCCCTACAGCACCCCCATCACCCGCTGCCGTCGCTCCATCAGGCGCCAGACGAAGGGGGTGAAGATGAGCTGCATGGCCAGGTCCATCTTGCCGCCGGGGATCACCAGGGTGTTCGCGCGGCTCATGAAGGAGTCGGCGATCATGTTGAGGAGGTAGGGAAAATCGATGCCGCGCGGGTTGGCGAAGCGGATCACCACCAGGCTCTCGTCGGCGGTGGGCACGTCGCGGGCGATGAAGGGGTTGGAGGTGTCGACCACCGGGATGCGCTGGAAATTGACGTGCGTTCGGCTGAACTGCGGGCAGATGTAGCGCACGTAATCGGGCATACGGCGCAGGATGGTGTCGGTGACGGCTTCGGTGGAATAGCCGCGCTCGCTGCGGTCGCGCCACAGCTTCTGGATCCATTCCAGGTTGATGATGGGCACCACGCCGATCAGCAGATCGGCGAAGCGCGCCATGTCGTGCGTCTCGGTGACGAGCCCGCCGTGCAACCCCTCGTAGAAGAGGAGATCGGTGTTCTCCGGCAGCGGCTCCCAGGGCGTGAACGTGCCCGGTTCGCCGCCGTATTTGGCCGCCTCTTCGATGTCGTGCAGGTAGTGGCGCGTGCGCCCGGTGCCGCTCTCGGAATAAGAGCGAAAGAGGTTCTCCAGCTCGTCGAGCAGGTTCGCCTCGGGACCGAAATGGCTGAAGTGCGGATTGCCGCGGGCGGTTTCCTCGGCGATGCGCCGGCGCATCTCGGCGCGGTCGAAGGCGTGGAAGGCGTCGCCCTCGACGATGGCGGCGTTGACTCCCTCGCGCTCGAAGATGCGCACGAAGGTGCGGGTGATGGTGCTCGTGCCTGCGCCGGAAGAGCCGGTGACCGCGATGATCGGGTGTTTGATCGACATGGCATGGCAGCCCCTGCGTATCGACCTTGCAGTATAGCGCCGTTTTCGCTGCGTGGACCTCACCGAGTCCGTTCGTTCCGCCGCGGGTGCCTGCGTGCGGGGGTTCAGCGCCCGGAGCAGTGGCCGCCGCCGGGCGCCTGGCCGCTGCCGAGCGCGATGGGCGGCGGCTCGGGGCGGTAGGTACGGATGGCGAGGGCGTCGAGCAGCACCAGAGCGGTGAAGGCGAGCCAGAAGATGGCCGTGGCGCGGCGGAACCAGCGGGCGTCGTCCATTCGATGCTCCTTTAGATGCGGGCAGGGGCTTCGAGTCGCCGGCGCAGGCGCACGCCGAGGATCGAGCCGAGAAAAGCCATGGCGAACCACACCCAGCCGTGCAGGCTGGCCGAGGTGACGCCTCCCAGGAACGCGCCGACGTTGCAGCCGAACGCCATGCGAGAAGAATAACCCAGCACCAGGCCGGCCGTGGCGGCCACCAGCAGGCGGCGCGCCGAGGGCAGGCGGGTGGTCACGGGGGCGCGCCAGCGCGAGGCGGCATAGGCGCCGTAGAGGAGGCCGAAGTTGGTCACCGAGGTGACGTCATAGACGATGGGCTCGGCCAGGCGCGCCGCGTGCGGGGCTACGCCCCAGAAGGGGTCGGCGGCCGGATTCCAGCCCAGGGCCGCGAAAGCCTTGGCGCCCCACAGCCCCACGCCGTAGACGATGCCCCAGGGCTGGCCGGCCACGATCAGGTGCAGCGCCGCCAGGAGCGCCAGCAGCACGGCGCCGATCACCCAGCGCCGCGGCCAGGGGCCGGCGGCGCGCGCCTGCGGCAGGGTGACGATCGCTACCAGGGCGCAGCCGCCCAGCGTGAGGGCGAGCGCCAGCGGCCAGCCGTAGCGCAGCAGATCGACGGGCGGCAGCCCGCCGAGGGCAATCCACGCCGGCTGATGGGAGGCGCCCACGAAGCTGCCGAGCGCGAAGGTGGGCAGCACCACCACCGAGAGCGGCGACCCGGCGCCCGCCTTGTAGAGCGTGCCGGAGCCGCAGCCGTCGGTGAGCTGCATCGCCGCGCCGAAGAGGAAGGCGCCGAGCACGAGGCTGAGGGTGAGCGGGGCCACCGCGCCGACCAGCTCGCCGGAATGCTTCGCCAGCAGCGGCAGCATCAGGCTGGAGGCGAGCGCGAGCAAGAGCAGCTGCGCCCACAGACCGTGCGGATTGCGCCGCTCGATGTACTCGCGCCAGCCGGTGGTGAAACCGAAGCGGCAGGCCTGCAGCACGGCGCCGAAACCGAGCCCGAGCAGCGCCAGCAGCCCCTGGCGCAGGCCGGCGAGCAGCGTCACGGCGAACACGAGCGCGAGCGCGCCGGCGATGAGGAGGAGACGGCGGATCGGCATGGCTGTCCTCATTGGTCGAACCAGCGCTTGGCCTCGCGCGCGAGCGCCTGCAGGCGGGAGGGTTCATGCTCCATCGGCAGGTCGCGCCGGCTCCAGGCCACCACCGACTCGGGATAGAGCAGCACGTCTTCCCTGCCCAAGAGCTCGGAGAGGACGAACCAGTCGATGGCGGCCCAATGTCCCGTATTGCAGAAGGTCACCGTCGGTTTGCCCGCGGGCGGCACTTCGCGCTCGACGAGAGCGCGAAGCTCCTCGACCGGCTTGAGGGTCCGGCCATCGGCGTTGAAAAAGTGCGCATAGGACAAGGACGTGGCGCCGGGCAGCGTGCCGTAACGAGCGGCGGCGCCGTGGCGTTCGTCGCCGCGGAAGAACGCCTGGGGTCGCGCGTCGACGAGCACCGGAGGGGCCGAGCTGTGCACTCGTGCGGCCAAATCTTCGGTGGAGAGGACGTAGCGGCGATCGTAGCGGAAGGTGAAGGTGCTCGGCCGAGGCTGGACGGCGGCGGTCTCCAACGCTTCACCCCGTTCTTTCCAGCCGAGCGTGCCGCCGTCGAGCACCGACAGGCGGGTGAGCCCGCCCGTCTTGAGCGTCCAATACACGCGGGCGGCCGCGCCGAAGTCGGTGGCGTCCTTGCCGGCGTGGGCGACGACCACGTGGAGGCTGGGGTCGATCCCGGCGCGGCGCAGCGCCTCGGTGAGCGCCTGCTCGGAGGGCAGGGCGCCGGGATTGTCGGCCGGGCCGCGGAAGACGCCATAGGGGATGTTGACCGCGCCGGGGATGTGGCCGGCGGCGTATTCCGCGGCGGGGCGGATGTCGAGCACGCGCACGGCGGGGTCGCGCAGCAGCGCGGCGAGTTCGTCCGGCGTGAGGAGCGGCCGCACGGGCTGGGTCTGGGCGGCGGCAAGGACGGCGAATGCCAGCAGGAACATCGCCAAAAAGGAGCGAAACGAGGCGAGAGGGAAAGGCATCGAAACCACCTCAACGGGCAATTCGTGGGTCGAGGTGGTCGATGATAGGGGAGGTTGACGGCGGTGCCAAGCGGGCGGAAAGGGTTTGTTTATAAACCCTGGCTATATAAGTTGCACGGCCTGGGAGGGCGCTCGCCGTGCCTCGCTCAGCCTCGTCCCATGGCGTAGAACTCGTCGTTGGGCCGCAGCGCGCTCATGTTGGCGATGCGGTTGCTCATGCCGTAGAAAGCGGCGATGGCGCCGATGTCCCAGATGTCGTCGAGCGTGAAGCCGTGGGCGCGCAGGGCGGCGAAGTCTTCGTCATTGACTTCGGCCGAGCGCAGGGCCACTTTCATGGCGTAGTCGAGCATGGCGCGCTGGCGCGGCGTGATCTCGGCGCGGCGGTGATTGACGGCGAGCTGGTCCGACAGGCGCGGGTTCTTGCTGCGAAGGCGCACGATGGCCCCGTGGGCGATGACGCAGTAGAGGCAGTCGTTGGCCGCCGAGGTGGCCACCACGATCATCTCGCGCTCGGCCTTGGTGAGCCCGGTGTTCTTTTCCATGAGGGCGTCGTGATAGGCGAAGAAAGCGCGGAATTCCTCCGGGCGGTGGGCGAGCGCGAGAAAGACGTTGGGGATGAAGCCGGTCTTCTCCTGCACCGCGAGGATGCGGGCGCGGATGTCCTCGGGCAGTTCGTCGAGGCGGGCGACAGGAAAGCGGCTGATGCGCTGTTCTTCATTCATGGGATGTCTCCTCCTGGTGGAATGGGACAAGCCCGCACGTGGCGGGCTTGGGGGTTAGCGTACCTGCTGGGCGAGTTCGCCCTTGCGGTAGCGCTCGGCCATCTTTTCGAGCGGGATCGGTTTGATCTTGCTCGCCATGCCGGCGCAGCCGAAGGCTTCGTAGCGCGAGGTGCATACGGCCTTGGCCGCGGCGCGCGCCGGTTTGAGGTATTCGCGCGGGTCGAACTTGTCGGGCGATTCGGCGAAGAAGCGGCGGATGGCGCCAGTCATGGCCAGGCGGATGTCGGTGTCGATGTTGATCTTGCGCACGCCGTAGCGGATGGCGGTCTGGATTTCCTCGACGGGTACGCCATAGGTCTCTTTCATGTCGCCGCCGTAGCGCCGGATCTCTTCGAGCAGCTCCTGCGGCACGCTGGAGGAGCCGTGCATGACGAGGTGGGTGTTGGGCAGGCGGGCGTGGATCTCTTTGACACGCTCGATGGCCAGGATGTCGCCGGTGGGCTTGCGCGAGAACTTGTAGGCGCCGTGACTGGTGCCGATGGCGATCGCCAGCGCGTCGCACTGCGTGGCGCGCACGAAGTCGGCGGCCTGCTCGGGGTCGGTGAGCAGCATCGAGTGCGCGAGCGTCCCCGCCGCGCCGATGCCGTCTTCCTCGCCCGCCTGGCCGGTCTCGAGCGAGCCCAGACAGCCGAGCTCGGCTTCCACCGTCACGCCGATGTAGTGGGCGAAGCGCACCACTTCCTGGGTGACGGCCACGTTGTAGTCGTAGGAAGAAGGGGTCTTGCCGTCTTCCATGAGCGAGCCGTCCATCATCACGCTGGTGAAACCGGAGCGGATGGCGGCCATGCATACGGCCGGGGTCTGGCCGTGGTCCTGGTGCATCACCACCGGCAGATGGGGGTAGGCTTCGACCGCGGCGAGCAGCAGGTGGCGCAGGAAGGGTTCGCCGGCATATTTGCGCGCTCCGGCGGAGGCTTGCATGATCACGGGGCTGTCGGTCTCGGCCGCGGCTTCCATGATCGCCTGCACCTGTTCGAGGTTGTTCACGTTGAAAGCGGGGATGCCGTAGCCGTGTTCGGCGGCGTGATCGAGCAGCTGGCGCATCGAGACGAGAGGCATGGGACGTTTCTCCTTGGGAGCAGATCGTTCGGGCCGATTCTACACCGGCGGGACGCTGGCCCGCAGGGTCTGGCCCACGCGCACGATCTTGAGGGTGTTGGTGCCGCCGGGCACACCGATGGGTTCGCCGATGGTGAGCGCGATGAGCTCGTCGTAGGCGACGATACCGCGCTCGAGGAGGATCTTCTCCGCCTCCCACAGCATTTCGTCGCGATCCTGGTGCAACTGCGACACGAGGATGGGGGTGACCTGGCGGTAGAGCGTCATCTGGTTGCGCGTGTGCTCATCCGGGGTGAGGGCGAAGATGGGCACGCCCGAGTTGATGCGGCTCATCCACAGGGCGGTGGCGCCGGTCTGCGTCATGGCGGCGATCGCCTTGACGCGCAGGTGCCAGCCGGTCCAGATGGCCGACATGGCGATCGCCTCGTCGATGCGGGTGAAGACCCGGTCGAGCAGCTCGCGATCGAGCGAGCTCTCCTGCGAGCGTTCGGCTTCGAGGCAGACGCGGTGCATGGCTTCCACCGTCTCGACCGGATAGCGGCCGCTGGCGGTTTCGGCCGAGAGCATGACCGCGTCGGTACCATCGAGCACGGCGTTGGCGACGTCCGAGACTTCGGCGCGCGTGGGCACGGGGCTTTCGATCATCGATTCCATCATCTGCGTGGCGGTGATGGTGAGCCGGTTGTGCTCGCGCGCGCGTCGCAGCATCTTCTTCTGCAGCGCCGGCACCGCCGCGTCGCCTACTTCCACGGCGAGATCGCCGCGCGCGACCATGATGCCGTCGCTCGCCTCCAGGATTTCTTCCAGGTTCTGCACCGCTTCGATGCGTTCGATCTTGGCGATGATGAGCGCGTGCCCTCCGGCGGCGCGCATGAGCTGGCGCGCCATGTAGATGTCGGCGGCATTCTTGGGAAAAGACACGGCGAGGAAGTCGACGCCGATCTCGGCCGCGAGCCGGATGTCGTCCATGTCCTTGGCGGTGAGCGCCGGGGCCGAGAGGCCGCCGCCCTGGCGGTTGATGCCCTTGTGATCGGAGAGCGCGCCGCCCACCAGTACCGTGGTGTGGATGCGATCGCCGGCGACGTAATCGACCTGCAGCCGGATCTTGCCGTCGTCGAGCAGCAGCACGTCGCCGGGGCGCACGTCGCGCGGCAGATCGGGGTAGTCGAGGCCGACGCGGGTCTGGTCGCCCACGGGGCAGTGGACGTCGAGCACGAATTTTTGCCCGCGCTCGAGGGTGATCTTCCCCTGGGCGAACTTGCCGATGCGGATCTTGGGTCCTTGCAGGTCGCCGAGTAGCCCCACGGGTTTTTCCCGCTCGAGGGCGAGTTCGCGCACCAGCCGGGCGCGGGCGCGATGTTCGTCGGCGCTGCCGTGAGAGAAGTTGAGCCGGGCGACGTCGAGGCCGGCGTCGATCATGCGGCCGAGCACCTCGGGGCTGGTGCTCGCCGGTCCGAGCGTGGCGACGATCTTGGTGTGGCGTAGCGGCATGGGGACTCCGGATGACGGCGGGAAGGCGTTTGCGCCCGTTCATTGTAGCAAGAAGGCGCTTCGCCGCCGTGTCTGCGGCGAAACACCTTTTTACGCGGACGAAGCGCCAGGGACGCTATCCTATAGACAGGAAAAAGACGCTGTTGCCGGAGGAAGCATCATGAATACGAAGAAGATCGTGCTCGGACTGGGCGCCTTGTTGCTGGGCGTGACGTCGGCGTGGGCAGGCGGGCCGTGGCATCACAAGGGGCATCGCGGTCCGGAGGTGGTGGTGATCGAGCGCCATGACCATGGGCGCTATTACGGTTGGGATCGCCGGCCGGTGACGGTGGTGCGCGAGAAGACGGTGATCTATCGCAACTGGGCGCCGCCGCGGGTGGTGGAGTATCGCTACGCCCGTCCGTACTATGGTCCGGGCGTGACGATAGACGTCTCGCCGGTCTTCATTCCGTTCCGGTGAGCGCAGCCTCGGGCGAGCGTTCGGCCCAGTCGCGTGGCCTGAGCGCTTCGTAGAGCGCCGCCTCGGGGCTGCCGGGCTCGGGGTGCCAGTCGTAGCGCCAGCGCACGAGCGGCGGCAGGGACATGAGGATGGCCTCGGTCCGCCCGCCGCTTTGCAGGCCGAAGTGGGTGCCGCGGTCCCACACGAGGTTGAATTCGACGTAGCGGCCGCGGCGGTAGGCTTGGAAGTCGCGCTCGCGCTCGCCGTAGGGGTGAGCGAGCCGCCGCTCCAGGATGGGGAGATAGGCCGGCAGGAAGGCGTCTCCCACGGCTTGGGTGAGTTGCCAGGCGGATGCGAAGGGGACGGCGCCGTCGGCGCCCAGATCGTCGAAGAAGAGTCCGCCCACCCCGCGCGGCTCTTCGCGGTGTTTCAGGTAGAAGTATTCGTCGCACCAACGCTTGTAGTGCCAGTATGTTTCCTCGTTGAAGCCCGCATTCAGCACCGCGTCGCGGCAGGTGCGGTGAAAGTGCACGATGTCCTCGACGAAGGGGTAGTAGGGCGTGAGGTCCATGCCGCCGCCGAACCACCACAGGGGCGGCGATCCTGCGGCGGTGGCGACGAAGGCGCGCACGTTGAGGTGCACGGTGGGGCAGTAGGGATTGCGCGGGTGCAGCACGAGCGACACGCCCAGCGCCTCGTAGGCGCGTCCGGCGAGTTGCGGCCGCCGGGCGCTGGCCGAAGGCGGCAGGCTCGCGCCGCGCACGTGGGAGAAATTGACGCCGCCGCGCTCGAGCACCGGGCCGTCTTCGCTGATGCAGCTCACGCCATCGCCCGTGAGCGCCTCGCCCTGCGGCCGTTCCCAGCGTTCTTCGCGAAAGGGGCGGCCGTCGATCTGGGCGAGCGCCGCCACGATGCGCGCCTGTAGCGCGAGGAAATGGCGCCGGATGGCGGCGGTGTCGGGCGTCATGGGTGGTGGCGGTTGAGCGCCCGGTGGCCGATGTCGCGGCGCATCTGTTTGCCGGCGAACTCGATGCGCTCGGCCACGGCATAGGCGCGCGCGATCGCGTCGCGCAGCGTCTCGCCGAGCGCGGTGACGCACAGCACCCGCCCGCCGTTGGTGAGGATCTGTCCTTCGCGCTCGGCGGTGCCGGCGTGAAAGACGAGCACCGGTTCCTTGGGTTCGAGCGGGGTGCATTCCCCGGGCAGACCGGTGATGACATCCCCCTTGCGCGGTGCTTCCGGATAACCGGCGGCGGCGAGCACCACGCCCACGGCGGGGCGACGGTCCCATTGGGCGTCCGCCTCCAGCAGGTTCCCGGCGAGCGCCGCTTCGATGAGATCGACCAGGTCGGTCTTGAGGCGAACGAGCAGCGGCTGCGCCTCGGGGTCGCCCAGGCGGCAGTTGAATTCGACCACCCGCGGTTCGCCTTGCGGCGAGATCATCAGGCCGGCGTAGAGGAAGCCGACGTAGGGCGTGCCTTCGGCGGCCATGCCGGCGAGCGTGGGCTGGATGATCTCGCGCATGACGCGGGCGTGCACGTCGGGGGTGACCACCGGGGCGGGGCTGTAGGCGCCCATGCCGCCGGTGTTGGGGCCGCGGTCGCCGTCGAGCAGGCGTTTGTGGTCCTGGCTGGTGGCAAAGGCCAGCGCATGGCGCCCGTCGGCAAGGACGATGAAGCTCGCCTCTTCGCCTTCCATGAATTCCTCGATGACCACGCGTGCGCCGGCATCCCCCATGGCGTTGGCTACGAGCATGCGGTCGATCGCCTCGTGCGCTTCGGCGAGCGTCTGCGCCACGACCACGCCCTTGCCGGCGGCAAGGCCGTCGGCCTTGATGACGATGGGTGCGCCCTGGGCTTCGACCCAGGCGTGTGCCTGCGCGGCGTCGGTAAAGGTGTGGTGCGCGGCGGTGGGAATGCCGTGGCGCTGCATGAAGCGCTTGGCGAAATCCTTGCTCGCTTCGAGCTGGGCGGCGGCTTGGGTTGGGCCGAAGATCACGAGCCCGGCGTCGCGGAAGGCGTCGACGATGCCGGCGGCAAGCGGCGCCTCCGGCCCGACGACGGTGAGATCGACGTGCTCTTGCCGGGCGGCGTCGAGCCATTGCTCGATGGTGCTGGCCGCGACGTTGCGGCATTTTTCCGTGCGGGCGGTGCCGGGGTTACCGGGGGCGACGAGAACGCGCTGCACGCGCGGCGATTGGGCGAGCTTCCAGGCGAGCGCATGCTCGCGCCCGCCGCTGCCGATGACCATCACGCTGAGGCCGTGTTTCTTCATGGGGTTCGCTCGTTGTTGGCAGACGGTCAGTGACGGAAATGGCGGATGCCGGTGAAAACCATGGCCAGGCCATGCTCGTCGGCCGCGGCGATCACTTCTTCGTCGCGCACCGAGCCGCCGGGCTGGATGACGGCGGTGGCGCCGGCTTCGGCGAGCACGTCGAGCCCGTCGCGGAAGGGGAAGAAGGCATCGGAGGCGACCACGCTGCCGCGCACGTCCAGCCCGGCGTTGTGCGCCTTGATGACGGCGATGCGCGAGGAGTCGACCCGGCTCATCTGGCCGGCGCCGATGCCCACGGTGCGCCGTTCCTTGCCGTAGACAATGGCGTTGGATTTGACGTACTTGGCCACGCGCCACACGAAGAGGAGATCGCGCATTTCCTCGGCGCTGGGCGCTCGGCGGGTGACGACGCGCAGCTGGTCCGGGTCGAAGGAGACGGCATCGGGCGTTTGCACCAGCAGCCCTCCGCCGATGCGCTTGTACTCCCATTGGGCAGGATCTATGCCCAGGGGGCAGCGCAGCACGCGCACGTTCTTCTTCGCCGCGAGTACTTCGAGCGCCTCGGCAGTGTAGCCCGGCGCGATGAGCACTTCGAGGAACTGCTGCGAGACGGCCTGCGCCGCGTCCGCGTCCACGGGCACGTTGAAGGCGATGATGCCGCCAAAGGCGGAGGTGGGGTCGGTGGCAAAGGCCCGCTGATAGGCTTCGAGGGGGCTTTGCCCCAGGGCGACGCCGCAGGGATTGGCGTGCTTGACGATGACGCAGGCGGGGCCGTCGGCGGCAGGTTCGAAGCTCTTGACGCATTCCCAGGCGGCGTCGGCGTCGGCGAGGTTGTTGTAGGAGAGCTCTTTGCCTTGCAACTGCTGCGCTTGGGCGATGCCGCCGGCGGCCGCGCGCGGGTCGCGGTAGAAGGCGGCGCTCTGGTGGGGGTTCTCGCCGTAGCGCAGGTCCTGCACCTTGTCGAAGGCGGGCTGGAAGGCGGCGGGGAAGCGGCTCGTTTCACCTTCCGGGGTGCGGGCGGTGAGGTAGTGCGAGATGGCGGCGTCGTAGCGCGCCGTGTGGGTGAACGCCTTGGCGGCGAGGCGATAGCGGGTGGCGTAGCTCACGCGCCCGCCGCTTGTGCGCATCTCGGCAAGCAGCGGCGCATAGTCGGCCGGATCGGTGAGCACGGCGACGCCGCCCCGCTCGTTGCCGTGGTTCTTGGCCGCGGCGCGCACCATGGCCGGGCCGCCGATGTCGATGTTCTCGATCGCATCTTCGAGGGTGCAGCCGGGGCGCGCCACGGTCTGCTCGAAGGGGTAGAGGTTGACGGCCACGATGTCGATGAGGGCAATGCCGTGGGCGGCGAGCGCGGCCAGGTGCGCTTCGTCGTCGCGCCGCGCAAGGATGCCGCCGTGCACGCGTGGGTGCAGGGTCTTGACGCGGCCGTCGAGCATCTCGGGAAAACCCGTGTGCTCGGCCACGTCGATGACCTTCAACCCCGCTTCGCGCAGCGCCTGGGCCGTGCCGCCGGTGGAGAGCAGCTGCAGGCCCAGCTGCTCGAGGCCGCGGGCGAAGTCGACGATGCCGGTCTTGTCCGAGACGCTGAGGAGCGCGTATCTTTCTGTCATGATCGTTTTCCGTGCGTGGAGGTCAGCCGAGTTGGTATTGCTGGATCTTGCGCCGCAGGGTGTTGCGGTTGATGCCGAGCATCTGCGCCGCCAGCGTCTGGTTGCCGTCGGCGCGTGCGAGGATGTAGCGGATGAGTTCGCATTCGACCCGATCCATCACCAGAGCGTGCAACCCCGCGGGCGTCTGGCCTTCGAGGTCGTGGAAATAGCGCTCGAGCGTGGCGATCACCGCCAGGCCGAGCTCGTCGCGGCATTGGGGCGTCGGTTTCATGCGCAGGCCTCGGCGGGTTCGGTGAGGAGCATCGCGCCCCGGGCGGCGAGTTCGCCGAAGAACTCGTCGATCGCCGCGCGCTGCCCGGCCACGGTCTCGAGTTGGTTCATGCGCTGGCGGAAAACGGCCGAGCCGGCAAGCCCCTTGGTGTACCACGAGATGTGCTTGCGCGCGACCTTCACGCCCGTGGCTTCGCCATAGAAGGCGTAGAGGTCTTCGAGGTGCTCGAGCAGCAGGGCGCGGATCTCGAGCGGCGAGGGCGGCGGCAGGTGCTTCCCGGTGGCGAGGTAGTACTCGATCTCGCGAAAGAGCCAGGGGCGACCCTGGGCGGCGCGGCCGATCATCACGCCGTCGGCGCCGGTATCGTCCAGCACGGCGCGGGCTTTCTCGGGGGTGGTGATGTCGCCGTTGGCGATCACGGGGAGGGAGACGAGGGTCTTCACCAGGGCGATGGTGTCGTATTCCGCTTCGCCCATGTACTGATCGGCCCGGGTGCGGCCGTGGATGGCGAGCGCCCGGATGCCGCATTCTTCAGCGATCTTGGCCAGGCGCGGGGCGTTCTTGTGGGTGCGGTTCCAGCCGGTGCGCATCTTGAGCGTCACCGGCGTGTCGGGCACGGCGCGCACCACCGCTTCCATGATGCGGGCGGCGAGCGCTTCGTCCTGCATGAGGGCCGAGCCGGCGTAGACGTTGCACACCTTCTTCGCCGGGCAGCCCATGTTGATGTCGATGATTTGCGCCCCGCGCTCGACGTTGTGACGCGCCGCCTGGGCCATCATCTCTGGATCGGCGCCGGCGATCTGCACGACGATGGGCTCGACCTCTCCGGTGTGATCGGCCCGGCGCAGGGTCTTGGCGCTGCCGTAGAGCAGCGAATTGGAGGTGACCATTTCGGAGACCGCCAGCCCCGCGCCCAGGCGCTTGCACAGCTGCCGGAACGGACGGTCGGTGACGCCGGCCATCGGGGCGACGAAGAGGTTGTTGCGCAGGCGAAAGCCAAGGTAGTCCATCGCGCTCGAGAAGGAGGTTCGTCGTCGAAAAAGGATCGAGTATACCGTAGGCGCCGCGGCGGCGAGGGCCGGGCGCCGTTTCAAGTATAGGAAATCTCGGGTTCTCGCCGCTGCAAGCCTTCGGCCCAGCCGAGCGCGTCGTCGAGGTTGCGGCGCAGGTTCTCGCGGCCGAGCTCGTCGATGAAACCGGCTTTGCGCAGCGTGCGGAAGACGTCGCGGTTGAGTTCGGCCAGTACGAGCGGGATGCCGCGTTTCTTGAGCTCGCGGGCGATGGCGCGCAGCGTATCCAGCCCGGAAGCATCGATGCTCACGAGCTTGCCCAGATCGAGCACGACCACGTCGGGCCAATCTTGGGTGTCGAGGAGCTCGTCGAGCTTGTGGATGGCGCCGAAGAAGAGCGAGCCGGAGATGCGGTAGGCGGCCACGCGCAGCGACCCGTCTTCGCGCCGGAAGCGGTGTGCGTCGGGCCAGCGCTCCAGCGGCAGCCGCTCGACGTGGGTGAAGCGCGCCATCTGGTAGATGAAGGCGAGGCTGGCGAGCACCATGCCCACTTCGACGGCGATGGTGAGGTCGAAGAGCACGGTGAGGGCGAAGGTGGTGAGCAGGATCACGCGATACTTGGCGCTATAGCGTCTGAGGGCAGCCGGAGCCATTTCGTGCCAGTCGCCCATATTCACCGCCACCACCAGGACGATGGCCGCGAGCGTGGCAAGCGGCACGTGCGCAGCGAGCGGCGCGAGCAGGAGTACCACGGCCAGCAGCGTGAGCGCGTGTACGATGCCGGCCACGGGCGTCCTGCCGCCGGCGCGCACGTTGGTGGCGGTGCGGGCGATCGCGCCGGTGGCGGCGAAGCCGCCGAAGAGGGGAGCGAGCACGTTGGCGACACCCTGGGCCATCAATTCCTGGTTGGGATCGTGCCGGTCGTCGATCATGCTGTCGGCCACCCGGGCCGAGAGCAGGCTCTCGATTGCGCCGAGCAGCGCAATGGCGATCGCCGGCGGCAGCAGCTGCCCTAGGCGGGTGATGTCGAAGGCCGGCAGCGACGGGGTGGGGATCGTCTGCGGGATGCCGCCGAAGCGCGTGCCGATGGTCTCCAGCGGCAGGGAGAAGAGCATGTTTACGGCGGTGGCGACGATGAGCACCGCCAGTGGCCCCGGCAGCCGCGCCAGCCAGCGGGAGCGGGGCGCGTAGCGGTTCCAGGTGAGCAGGAAGGCGAGTGAAGCGAGCCCGAAGGTGAGCGTAGGCCAGTGCGCGGTGGGCAGCGCCGTGGCGAGCGCGTGCATCTTGCCGAAGAACTCGGCCGGGACTTTGTCGATCGCCAGGCCGAGGAAGTCCTTGATCTGGGAGAGAAAAATGACGACGGCGATGCCGTTGGTGAAGCCGATCACCACCGGCAGAGGGATGAAGCGGATGAGCGTGCCGAGGCGCGCTGCGCCGAGCGCGAAGAGCATGAGGCCGGCGAGCATGGTGGCCACCAGCAGGTTCGCCTCGCCGTGCGCGGCGACGATGCCATAGACGATGGGGATGAAGGCGCCGGTGGGGCCGCCGATCTGCACCCGCGAGCCGCCCAGGGCCGAGGTGAGGAAGCCGGCGACGATGGCCGTCCAGATGCCGGCCGAGGGGGGCATACCACTGGCGATGGCAAACGCCATGGCCAGCGGCAGGGCCAGCACGCCCACCGTGACGCCGGACGAGAGGTCGGCGAGGAACTGCCCGCGGTCGTAGCCGCGCAGCGTATCGATGAGGCGCGGACGGAAAAAGCTCATTTGATTCTCATGCCGGGGAGAGCGCCCTCGTCGGGCGAAACGAGGTAGATGCCGGGGTGCTTGCCGTCCGGGTCGGAGGCGGCGAGCACCATGCCCTCGGACAGGCCGAACTTCATCTTGCGCGGCGCGAGATTGGCCACCAGCACGACCAGCCGGCCGACGAGCGCGGCGGGATCATAGGCCGATTTGATACCGGCGAAGACCTGCCGCACCCGGACGCTGCCGTCTTCCTCGCGCTCGCCGGCATCGAGCAGCAGCCGCAGCAGCTTGTCGGCGCCTTCCACCGCTTCGGCGGCGATGACGCGCGCCACGCGCAGGTCGATGGCGAGGAACTGCTCGAGCGTGATCGGCGCCGCCGCTTCGGGCTTGGCCGCGGCGGGCGGGGAAGGGGTGGCGGTTGGCGCGAGCGCCTCGCGGTTGGCCTCGACGAGCGCGTCGATCGCCTTGCGCTCAATGCGCGTGAGCAGGTGCTCGTAGGCTTCGATCCGATGTCCAGCCGGCAACGGTGCCCAGTCTTCCCCCCAGCGCAGCGGCTCGATGGCGAGGAAGCGTTCGACCCGCGCCGCGGTGCGCGGCAGGACGGGCTTGAGGAGGCGGGTGAGGTCGCGGAACATGGTGAGCGCCGTGGAGCAGACGCAGTGCAGCCGCTCGATCTCGCCGGTTTTCGCCAATTCCCAGGGTTTGTGCTCGTTGATGTAGTGGTTGGCGGCGTCGGCGAGCGCCATCGCCTCGCGCAGCGCCCGGCCGTAGTCGGCGTCTTCGAAGGCGCGATGCAGCCGCTCGTCGCGATGGGCGGCCTTGAACGGGGCGAGCGCCGCGGCATCGACGGGTCCGAGCAGGCCGTCGAAGCGCTCGGTGATGAAGCGGGCGGTGCGGCTGGCGATGTTGACGTACTTGCCCACCAGGTCGCTATTGACCTTGGCGATGAGATCGTCGAAGCTGAGATCGAGGTCTTCGAAGGTGCCGTTCGACTTGGTGGCGAAGTAGTAGCGCAGCCATTCCGGGTCGAGCCCGTGTTCGAGCCATGAGCGGGCGGTGATGAAGGTACCGCGGCTCTTGCTCATCTTGGCGCCGTCGACGGTGAGAAACCCATTGACGTACTCGCGCGTGGGCGTGCGGTAGCTGGAGAAGTGCAGCATGGCCGGCCAGAAGAGGGCGTGGAAGTAGAGGATGTCCTTGCCGATGAAGTGCACCATCTCGCTGCCGGCTTCGACGGCGCGGCGGGCATCGATGTACTCGGCCACGTCGATGTCGCCCCGACGCTTGGCGAGCGCCAGGAAACTCGCTAGATAGCCGATGGGGGCATCCAGCCAGACGTAGAAATACTTGCCAGGGGCATCCGGAATCTCGAAGCCGAAATAGGGCGCATCGCGCGTGATGTCCCAGTCCGAGAGCCGGTTTTCGCCCGCTTCGCCGAGCCATTCCTGAATCTTGTTGGCCGCCTCGAGGCTCAGGTGCGGCTCGCCGCGCGCGTTGGTGCCGCGCGTCCAGCGGCGCAGGAATTCCACGCAGCGCGCATCGGAGAGCTTGAAGAAGAAGTGCTCGCTCTTCTTGAGCACGGGCCTGGCGCCGGAGACGGCGGAATAGGGGTTCTTGAGTTCGGTGGGCGAGTAGGCCGCGCCGCACGCCTCGCAGTTGTCGCCGTACTGATCCGGCGCGCCGCAGCGGGGGCATTCTCCCTTGATGAAACGGTCCGGCAGGAACATCTCCTTGACCGGGTCGTAGAACTGCTCGATCTCGCGCGCTTCGATCAGCCCCGCCGCCTTGAGCTTGCGGTAGATATCCTCGGCGAAGAAGCGGTTCTCCTCGCTGTGTGTGCTGTGATAGTGGTCGAAAGCGACGAGGAAGTCGGCGAAATCGCGCGCGTGCTCCTGCTGCACGCGGTCGATGAGCGCTTCGGGCGTGATGCCTTCTCTTTCCGCGCGCAGCATCACGGGAGTGCCGTGCGTGTCGTCGGCGCAGACGTAATGGACCGTGTGTCCGCACATGCGTTGGTAGCGCACCCAGACGTCGGCCTGTACGTAGCCCACGAGGTGGCCGAGGTGGATGTCGCCGTTGGCGTAGGGAAGCGCGTTCGTGACGAGGATCTTGCGGGTCATCTCCGGTCCTGATTTTGACGGCGGAAGGCTTCGATTATAATGGTTCGCCGTGCCCGGGTGGCGAAATTGGTAGACGCACCAGATTTAGGTTCTGGCGCCGCAAGGCGTGGGGGTTCGAGTCCCTTCCCGGGCACCAAAAGTACCGTTCAGATGCCTTTCCGCTTGCCTCGGTCAGCGCCGGCCGTAGCCGGCGATGGCTTCTTGCGCTTCGGCGATTTCTTCGTCCGTGAGATGGACCGGCTCGCCGAGCGTGCGGGCCCTCAGGTAGTGGTCGCACAGGGTTTCGAGCTCCTGGGCCAGGGCGAGCGCCTGGGGGAGGTCGCGCCCGAGCACGAGCATGCCGTGGTTGGCCATGAGGCAGGCGCGGCGGCCTTCGAGGGCTTCGAGCACGGCGTCCGACAGCGCCTGGGTGCCGAAGCGGGCATAGCGGGCGCAGCGCACGTCGGGCCCGCCGAAGCGCAGGATCATGTAGTGGAAGGGCGGAAGGTCGCGGCGGTGGCAGGCGAGCGCCGTGGCCGCCGGGCTGTGGCAGTGGATGACGGCGCCGGCTTCGGGTCGGCTGCGGTAGAGGTCGCGGTGGAAGCGCCATTCGCTCGACGGTGGCCAGGGGCCGGCGTGGGTACCGTCGAGCGTCATCGGTACCATCATCTCGGCGGCGAGTTCTTCAGGGGCGATGCCGGAGGGGGTGATGAGGAAGCCGTCGGCGGTGCGCACGCTGAGGTTGCCGGCGCTGCCGGGGTTGAGCCCGGTTTCGGCCAGGCGCCGGGCGGCGGCAAGAAGCGCCAGGGCGGGATCGGTCATGTCCGTTGCAACGGAAGAAAGGTTTTCCAACCGATTATAGCGAAAAAGGAATCAAGTGCTCGGGGGTGGCGTATTTGCCGCCGCCAAGGGGGCGGGCCAGGCGCCGGTCTCGGTGAGGATGGCGGTGATCCAGCGCGCGGGGGTGAGGTCGAAGGCGGGGTTACGCGTCCGGGCCGGCAGCGGCGTGAGGCGCACAGGCACGGGGTCGCTCGCGCCGGGCGGCAGGCCGGCGACGGTGAGGACTTCTTCGGCGGCGCGTTCTTCGATGGGGATGGCGGCGCCGTTCGGGCAGGCGGGGTCAAACGTGGTGGCCGGTGCGGCCACGAGGAAGGGCACGCCGTGGGCGTGCGCGGCGAGGGCTTTGAGATAGGTGCCGATTTTGTTTGCGACGTCGCCGTTGCGGGCGATGCGATCGGCGCCGACGAGCACGAGGTCGATCTCGCCTTGGGCGATGAGCAGGCCGGCGGCGTTGTCGGCGATGAGGGTGGCGGGCACGCCGGCCCGGGTGAGTTCCCAGTGGGTGATGAGGCCCTGGTTGCGGGGGCGGGTCTCGCTGACGAAAACTTCTAGCGGGATGCCGGCGGCGCGGGCGAGGTAGACGGGGGCGAGCGCCGTGCCGGCGCCGCAGGTGGCGACCCAACCGGCGTTGCAGTGCGTGAGTATACGCACGGGGCGATCGAGCCGGCGAGCGAGCGTTTCGATCCAGGGCAGCCCGGCACGGCCGATGGCCTCGCAACGCGCGGCGTCGTCGCGGCGCTGGCGCTCGGCTTCAGCCCAGGCAGCGGCCGGGCGCTCGGCGGGCGGCAGCGGCGCGAGCACGTTGCGCTGCGCTTCCAGCGCGAGGCGCAGGTTCACCGCCGTGGGGCGGGTGGCGAGCAGCCGGGCGATTGCCGCTTCCAGGGCGGAGTCGCTGGCGTCGCGCTCCAGGGCGAGCGCCAGGCCGTGGGCGGCGGCCACGCCGATGAGCGGAGCGCCGCGCACGCGCAGGGCGACGATGGCTTCGAGCACGTCTTCGAGCGTGCCGAGCCGGCGCTCGACGAGGCGCCAGGGCAGTTCGGTCTGGTCGAGGATGACGAGGGCGGAGCCGTCGCGGCGCAGCGTGGCGAGCGGGGGAGTGAAGAACATCGGGTCTGAAACGTCGGTCCGGGCAGGGGAAATCATAGCACGGCGGGAACATGGGCACGCGCTACAATCGCTTCTTTGGTCCGGTCCGGGATGCGATGATGCGGTGGTTGTTCTGGTTCGTGGTGCTGCTGGCGGTGGTGTGGTGGGTGCGGCGGCGTTTCTTCGCGGCGGATTCGTCTGGCCCGAGCGGCGCAGGCGGGGTGGGGCGGAAACAGAGGAAATCCTCGGGGGAAGCGGAATCCATGGTGCAGTGCGCCCGCTGCGGGGTGTTCGTGCCTGCGTCCGAGGCGGTGCGCGCCGACGGCCAAACCTTCTGCTGCGAGGCGCATCGGCAGGAAGGCGCGCGTGCGCGGAAGTGAGCCTTCCGTTGCCGGTATGGCGGGGACGGTCGGCCGCCTCGGTGATCTGCTGCGCGTGGCCGTGGCCGGCGTGCTGCTGGTGGGCGGGCGGCAGATGTCCTTGGGGGAAGAGTGGCCAGCGGCCTTCCTGTGGCTGAGCGTGGGGTACTTCGGTGCCGCCGTGGCGTTGGCGGTGCTACGGCCGACACGCCTGCGCCGAGCCGGTGCCTGGGTGACGGCGGCGGTATTGCTGGACGTGGCGGCGCTTACTGGGGTGATGGTGGTGAGCGGCGGCTTTCGTTCGGGCCTGGTTCCTTTCCTCTATCTGGCGGTGGGCGGGGCCTCGCTGGTGGTGTCGCGCCGGCTTGCCGCTTTCTACGCGGCGCTGGTGGCGCTTGCCCTGCTGGGAGAAAATCTGTGGCGGGCCTGGCTGGGCGCAGGGGCGAGCGATGCTTTCCTCGTGGGCTTGAGCGGCGCGGGAGCCTTTGCGGTGGCTTTGGCGGCGCAGGCGCTGGGAGAGCGTCTGCGCCGGGTGGAAGCGTCGATGCGCGCGCAGCAGGAGACGCTCGCCTGGCAGCGCGAGATCAACGATCGCATCCTGCGCGAGCTGCGCGACGGGGTGCTGGTGATCGACGATGCAGACGTGGTGCGCTATGCCTCGCAGCCGCTGCGGTCGTGGCTGGGACGGGAGCCGGTGGGCGAGCGCATCGAAGAGGTCCTGCCCGGGGTGGATCGGCTGCTGGCGCGAAGCGGGGGGGAGCGCTGGGTGACGGTGCAGGGGCGGCGGTTACGGTGCCGCGCGACCGTGCCTTATCGCGGCGGGGGGTGGCTGGTGTTCGTGAGCGACTTGGAGGAGCTGAGCCGGGAGTTCGAGCGCAGCAAGCTGGCCTCACTCGGGGCCTTGGTCGGCGGGGTGGCGCACGAGGTGCGCAATCCTCTGGCGGCGGTGGTGCAGGCGCTGGAGCTGCTGCGGGGCGAGGACGATGCGGCGGCGCGCGAGACCTTGTGTGCGCTGGCGCTCGACAATGCGGAGCGTATCGAGCGCTTGGTGGAGGACGTGCTCGCCATCGGGCGCCGGCGCCAGCCGCAGCCGGAAACGCTCGATCTCGAGGCATGGCTGAGGCGGTGGCGGCGCGAGGCGCTGGCGCGCTTTGGCCGGGACGAGGATGAGGTGGTGCTGGAAGTGGATGAGAGCTTGCGCGTTCGCGTCGATCCCCCGCACCTGCGCCACATCCTCGACAATCTCATCGACAATGCGGCGCAGTTTGCGAGCCGCCGCGCGGGCGCGATCCGGGTGCGCGCCTGGGCCGGGGGGCCGCGGGTGTGCGTCGAGGTGTGCGACGACGGTCCGGGCGTGGCGCCGCAGGCGCGCGAGCGCTTGTTCGAACCGTTTGCGTCTTTCCGGCCCGGCGGCACGGGCCTGGGGCTGTACGTGGCGCGAACGCTGGCGCAGGCGAACCAGGCCGAAGTAGAGTGGGTCGATAAAGGGTGCTTTCGGGTGTGGCTGCCGCGCGAGCAGTAGGACGGGGCGCGGCGCTGGGTACAATGGGCCGTCCGACGGTCCGGGAGCAGAACTCTGGTATTGCATAAAGGCGCGTGATGCGGGCAATGGTCTGCCCACATCGAGTGCGCCATCAAGAATCAGCTGGCGAATGGCTCGCTGCACGCGCGCATGCAGCGGCAAGCCGCCGTGGGTCGGATCGCTGATCCAGGCTTTGACGGTTTCAAGTTGGGCGTGCTTGAACAATTGGTCGGTATCTTATCAAAGAAATGGCGGGTAACATCCATTTATTATAACGATATAAATGGGTTTCACAACGCATTGATCCATTTTGTCAAGAGTCACCGTCAGGCCATGTCATCAGCCCCATCACCTTCGGTCGTTCGCTGGAACGATCTCACCCATCCCATCGTGGCCAGTCTGATCTCAGTCATCGTCAACTACGGCGGCACTTTCATTCTGGTGTTTCAGGCCGCCAAGGTGGTGGGCCTGAGCCCGGAGTTGACCGCTTCGTGGGTGTGGTCGATTTCGATTGGTGTAGGGGTAACGGGCATCATCCTGAGCTGGATTTCCCGAGAGCCCATCATCACGGCCTGGCCCACGCCAGCGGCGGCGTTTCTGGTCACGGCGCTGGCGAATACGTCCTACGCGGAAGCTATCGGTGCCTACCTGATATCCGCGGCGGCCTTCGTGGTGCCCGGACTGTCCGGCTGGTTCGAGCGCGTCATCCACTTGATCCCGCTGGGCGTGGCCGCTGGACTGTTGGCGGGTATCTTGCTGCAATTTGGTATCGGCGCGTTCGGCGGCATGAGCATTGATCCGTTGCTGGCCGGACTGCTGATACTTGCCTATGTGGTGTTCAAGCGCTTCTCCGCCCGCTACGCAGTGGTGGGCATTCTGGTGCTGGGGCTGGCTTTTCTGCTGATCCAGGATCGCGTCGATCTGTCAGGTTTGAGCCTGAAATTGGCCGCACCAGTTTTCACCATGTTGATGTTCTCGCTCAACGCCTTGCTGAGCGTCGCGTTGCCGCTGTTCCTCATCACGCTGACCGGCCAATACATGCCCGGCATGTTGGTTCTGCGAAATGATGGATTTCGAACCACTGCCAATCCCATTGTGACCATCACTGGCCTGGGTTCTTTGCTGATGGCACCTTTCGGTTCGCACGCGTTCAACATCGCTGCCATCACGGCCGCCATCTGCACCGGTCGCGAAGCGCATGAAGATCCGCCAAAACGTTGGATTGCCGGTATCGCGGCAGGCATCTTCTACATTATGGTCGGGGTGTTCGGCGTGACGCTGGCGGCTGTGTTCATGGCGTTCCCGGCGACCTTTATCACCACGCTGGCGGGCCTGGTGCTGTTGGGCACCATTGGTGGCAGCCTTGCCAGCGCGATGGCCGACGCCAGGACGCGCGAGGCTTCGTTGATTACCTTTGTGGCCGCCGCCGCCAATATCACGCTGCTGGACATTGGCAGCGCATTCTGGGGGCTGGTGATCGGACTGGCAGCCTACGCGGTACTCAATGGTCAGCGGCCACAGAAGGCAACATATACTGACGCGCTGCCATCGGTCATCAAGAGGGCGAACTGATGTTGACGCCTGCCGATACGAAAACCCGACACGACCAACATGGTCGCTATCCCGAGGCCCGCACGGTCGAGGCCTTCCAGCGCAATCTGGCCGCTGTGCAGGCTCGCATTCATGAGGCGTGCCGCCGCGTGGGGCGCAACCCTGCGCATGTGCGGCTGCTGCCGGTTAGCAAGACCAAGCCTGAGTCCAGCCTGCGCCTGGCCTACGCGGCGGGTTGCCGCATGCTGGGCGAGAACAAGCCTCAGGAGGCCCACCGCAAATGGGAGGCCATGCAGGATCTGGCCGACTTGCGCTGGTCGGTCATCGGCCATCTGCAAACCAACAAGGCCAAGCTGGTGGCGCGTTTCGCTGCCGAGTTTCAGGCGTTGGACAGTCTGCGCGTGGCTGAAGCAGTGGAGCGTCGCCTGCAGGTCGAGGGACGCTCGCTGGATGTGTTCGTACAGGTCAATACCTCCGGGGAAGCCAGCAAATACGGTCTGGCTCCCGAAGACGTACCGGCTTTCCTAAAGGCGCTGCCGGCATTTTCCGCGTTGCGGGTGCGGGGGCTGATGACGTTGGCGCTGTTCTCCAGCGAGGCGCAACGGGTGCGGCAGTGCTTCGTGCTGCTGCGCAATTTGCGTGAGCAACTGCGTCAGAGTGCCCCGGCTGGAATCGTACTGGATGAACTGTCGATGGGCATGTCCGGCGATTTCGAAATCGCCATCGAAGAAGGCGCCACTGTGGTGCGTGTCGGCCAGGCCATCTTCGGTGCTCGCCCGTTGCCAGACAGCCACTACTGGCCATCAGAGGGTAATGACAAGGAGTCCCTGCCGTGAAAGTCCAGTCTCCCACCTATCCGATCGGCTCGCCGGTGCCAAATTGGCAATCCCGTCCTTCGCCTGCGAGCGTCGTTCTGACGGGAAGCCATTGCCGCCTGGAGCCGCTGAATCCCGAGCGCCATACCGATGAACTGTTCACGGCATACAGCCAGGCCCCAGACGATGGGGACTGGACTTATTTGTCGGTCGGACCATTCCGTGATGTACAAGCCTTTCGGACTCATGTGGAGCAAATGTCCCAGAGTACCGATCCACTTCATTTTGCGGTGATTGACCTGCGCACTGGCTTGGCCGTGGGTACGCTGGCGTTGATGCGACAGCAACCACAGCACGGTGTCGTCGAGGTTGGATGCGTCACGTTCTCCCCGGTCTTGCAGCGCTCACGGATTTCGACCGAAGCGCAGTTCCTGCTGATGTCCCACGTTTTCGATCAATTGGGCTACCGCCGCTACGAATGGAAGTGTGACAGCCTCAATCAGCGTTCCCGCAACGCTGCGGAGCGTCTTGGTTTCCAGTACGAAGGCACGTTCCGGCAGGCGATTGTCTACAAGGGCCGAAACCGGGACACCGCCTGGTTCTCCATCCTCGACAAGGAATGGGCGGTGGTGAAGGCGGCCTTTGAACAATGGCTCGATCCGCGGAATTTCGATCCAGAAGGGCGCCAAGTACGACGTCTGCAAGACATTCGTGAACGCATCGCTATTTCGGGATCGGGGCAGCAATGAGCGCACACACCTATGTACGCGGTGCGCCTGGACGACAAATTGCGCAAGCCGACGATTTCGTTCTGTTCCGGCTGCCTCCAGCAAGTCATTGTTCAGACCATTGAAGGAATTTCACCATGACAAAGACCGCTATCGCCATCCGGCACCTGCATTTTGAAAATCTTGGAACACTGGAACCATTGCTTCAGACGCGCGGCTACACTGTGCGCTATCTGGATGCGCCTGATGGCGACCTGCGAGCCGCAGATACTGCAAGTGCCGCTCTTCTGGTGGTGCTGGGCGGTCCCATTGGCGCGTTTGACGAGAGCACCTACCCCTTCATCGAAGACGAACTGGCCATCATTGCCCACCGGCTGGAAAGCCACCGACCGTTACTCGGCATCTGTCTGGGTGCGCAACTGATTGCCCGCGCGCTGGGAGCCGGTGTCGCCAGCATGGGTGTGAAGGAAATCGGGTTCTCGCCGCTGGTGCTTACTCCGGAAGGGGAAGCATCCTCGCTGGCAGCACTGGGCGGTGTACCGGTGCTGCATTGGCATGGTGACCGCTTTGACATCCCCGACGGTGCTGCTCGGCTGGCGGGCACGGCAATTTGCGATAACCAGGCGTTCAGCATCGGCCGCCATGTACTGGCACTGCAATGCCACCTGGAAGCAGACCCTAGCCAAATTGAGCATTGGCTGGTCGGGCATGCCTGCGAACTGGCGCAAGCTGACATCGACCCGTGTGCCTTGCGCGCCGAGGCTCGGGCCCGGCAAGCCGATTTACCCGCAGCGGCACAAGCGGTATTCAGCGCTTGGCTGGACGGTATCGAGGGCTATGCGCCAGGGAAGCTGTTATGAAGGATGACCTATGCGAGATGCCATCTCGGCCGCTATCGCTGGATGTGGTGTCCGTGCAATCCCCTGTGGTCTATGGCCGGGTAGGCAATAACGTCTCGATCCCGACGCTGGAGGCGTTATCGCTGTCAGTGGCTGCTGTTCCGACCGTTGTGTTTAGCAATCGCCGCATTACCCAACAATGCATGGCGGCGTGCTGCCCATTGAATGGTTCGATGGCTACTTGCGGGATCTTTCGTCACGCAGGGCGCTGCAAGCGTTGCGCGCCATTTTGATTGGTGCGCCCGGCAGGGCGCACTCACTTGGAGGTGAAAGTCCTCTACTCGCCCGACAAGGGGAAGAGTTAGCTGAACGGCAAGGGTGTTCTGGGTGACTGGAAATCTGGAGGAAGCCGAAGGCAAAGCGCTGGTCTGACGAACAGGAAGCGGATACGAGGCGGCACGGTGGGGTAAGGCGGCCAATATCGTCAAAGCCCGAAACTTGTACGGAACGCCGTGACGTAAATCCGACGGACATAAGCGTGAAGGTGGGTGCGTCATACCCGGGGAGATCTGCAAGGGTGCCGAGGGAAACCTCCGTGCTACCGGCATCGCGAGGTGACGGGAAGCCCGTGCAGAAGTCAGCAGAGGCCATAGTAGCTGCCGGCATGGGGCGAAGGGCCGAACATTGAAAGCCGCGAGTAGGCGGCGGGAACACAGGGACAGTTGATGAAGGCAGAAGATTCGCGGCAAGCGGATACCCAGACGGAAGAATCGGCGCGGATCGCCGAGGGATCTGGTTTGGGCGCCGAGACTGACGTGACGACCCGTCTGCGGACCAAAGCGGAGTGGGCGCAGGGAAGCGGGCTGATGGACGCCGTGTGCGAACGCGGCAACCTGATGCTCGCCTATGATCGAGTGGTCAAGAACAAAGGCGCCGCCGGTGTCGATGGCATCGGCATCGCCGAGTTCAAAGACCACCTCAAGCAACACTGGCCGACGATCAAGGCCAAACTACTGACGGGGGACTACGTCCCCTCGCCGGTACGCCGGGTGGATATCCCGAAGCCGCAAGGTGGAACGAGAACACTCGGCATCCCGACGCTGACGGATCGGCTGATCCAGCAAGCGCTGCATCAAGTGCTCTCGCCGATCTTCGAGGCGGACTTCTCGGAAAGCAGCTACGGTTTCCGACCGGGGAGAAACGCCCATCAGGCGGTCAAGGCGGCCAGGCAGTATGTTGCCGCAGGCCGCCGGGTCGTGGTCGACATGGATCTGGAGAAATTCTTCGACCGTGTCAATCACGACCTGCTGATGCAGAAACTCTCGACGAAGATCGACGACGGGCGAGTGCTTCGCCTCATTCGCCGGTATCTCGAAGCGGGCATGATGGCAGACGGGATCGTCTCCCAACGATTGGTCGGCACGCCGCAAGGCGGGCCCATCAGTCCGCTGCTATCGAACATCCTGCTGACGGAACTGGATCGGGAACTGGAACGCCGGGGCCACGCCTTCTGCCGCTATGCCGACGACTGCAACATCTACGTCAAGAGCAAGGCGGCGGGGGAACGGGTCATGGCAAGCATCACCCGGTTTCTGGCGGACACGCTCAAGCTCACGGTCAATGCGGCCAAGAGCGCGGTAGAGCGTCCATGGAAGAGAAAGTTTCTGGGCTACAGTTTGACGTGGCACAAGGTCCCGAAACTGAAGATTGCACCGACCAGCCTGAAACGGCTGGAAGGCAAAATCCGCGAAGTGCTCCAAGGCGCGCGAGGGCGCAGCCTGACGACAGTCATCACCGAACTCAACCCGATCTTGCGTGGCTGGATGGCGTATTTCAAGCTGACCGAGACCAAGAAGGCGCTGGAAGAGATGGATGGCTGGATCAGGCGGAAACTGCGCTGCATCCTGTGGCGACAGTGGAAACGCCCCTATACTCGCGCCAAGAACTTGATGAAGGCAGGGCTGACGGAGGAGCGGGCATTCCGCTCGGCGTTCAACCAGCGCGGGCCTTGGTGGAACAGTGGCGCGAGCCACATGAACCAGGCTTTCCCGAAGTCTTTCTTTGATCGTTTAGGCCTGGTGTCGCTGCTCGATACGATGCGACGACTCCAGTGTGTTCAATGAACCGCCGGATGCGGAACCGCACGTCCGGTGGTGTGAGAGGGCGACGGGGGTAACCCCGTCCCCTACTCGATGCTATTTGGGCAATCCGGGACAGGCGGATGTGCTGGCATCCTGGATGCGGACGCAACTGAAAGCGCGTCCAGAGTTGCGCATCATCATCGACCCGGTGATGGGCGATCACGATCACGGCTTGTATGTCGACCCCAGTCTGATGGATACCTGCCGCCGGAATCTGCTGCCTCTGTCCGATGGGCTGACGCCGAACGGGTTTGAATTGGCGCAGTTGACCGGGTTGCCGGTAGACGATATCGAAAACGTGGTCGCTGCCGCCCGAGCCTTGCTTACGGGGCGCACCCAATGGGTTGTGGTCACCAGTGCTGCGCCCGATACCCGGGCACGCGACGAAATGCAGCTTGTGCTAGTAACCCGGACCCAAGCTGAAATCATCGTGCATCCGCGCATCAACGCCACGCTCAAAGGCACTGGTGATCTGTTCTGCGCCACTTTGACCGGCTATTTGCTCAACGGGGCAAGCCTTTTGGACGCCGCTATCCAAGCATGCTGTCATGTCGTTCGGGCATTGCGCCATACCGAACAGGCCCAATGCGCCGAACTGCTGCTGCCGGCGATGGCGGACAGTCATGACAGCTCCATCGTAATGGCACATGAACGCGTCAGCAAGTTCACCTACAGGATTTTTCCATGCAAGCAAACACTTCCCATTTGATGCGGGCGTATGCCCGTCAACCGGTTTCCTTTGCGCGGGGCAACGGCGCACGGCTCTGGAACGACCAGGGCGTGGAATACCTGGATGCCTTCGCTGGTGTTGCTGTCACCAATCTGGGTCATGCCCACCCCGTCCAAAACAAAACGTCCAAAACAAAAGGACGCCCAGTGCGCCGGGACGAAGCCGGCAGAAGATTGGAGGTGCAATTCCTCTACCCGGTAAGGCGTAGCGCGCCGCCGGGACCCCGAGTCATGGGCCGTTGCTCGCGAGGGCAAAGGTTAAGCGTTGACAGGGGAAGGTACAGGCTCGGTATTGAGCTCCGAAATCAAACTTGTGTCAGGCGACATGTAAAACTGACCCCCAAGCGACACGGAAAACTGACCCCTCCGTGAGCTCACCAGGAGGGTTCGCCCATGAAGAAATCCGAATATAACGTTCCCCACACTCAGGTACGAGGGGAACCGATGCAGAGTC
>JACRJA010000059.1 GCA_016235745.1 Rhodocyclales bacterium
CAGCGCCTTGTCGTTCTCCATCTTGGCGATCTGGTTGGCATAGCGCGTCGCCTGCACCATGGCATCTTCCAGCTTGGCGCGGATGTCGGCCGGCAGGCCGTCCCAGAACTTCTTGTTGGTGATCACCGCATAGCCGAGATAGCCGTGTTCGCTCAGCGTCAGGTGCTTTTGCACCTCGTGCATCTTTTGCGTATAGAGGTTGGAGATCGGGTTCTCGGTGCCATCGACCACGCCGGTCTGCAGCGCCTGGTAGACCTCGGAGAATGCCATCACCTGCGGCAGGCTGCCCAGCGCGCGCATCTGCGACTCGAGCACCTTGGACGACTGGATGCGCATCTTCAGGCCCTTGAAGTCCGCCGGTGATTGCAGCGGCTTGTTGGCCGAGAACGACTTGAAGCCGTTGTCCCAGTAGGCCAGGCCCTTGACGCCCTTGGCCTCCAGCTTGTCGAGCAGGGCCCGGCCGGCCGGGCCCTGCGTCACCTTGTGCAGGTCGTCGTAATTGTCGAAGATGTACGGCAGGTCGAAAACCTCGAATTCCTTGACGCCCAGCGGGCCGAACTTGGCCAGCGACGGCGCCAGCATCTGGACGGCGCCCAGTTGCAGCGCTTCCATTTCCTCCTTGTCCTTGTAGAGGGTGCTGTTGGCGTACACCTCCACCTTGACCTTGCCGCCCGTCAGTTCTTCGGCCTTCTTCTTGAAGTATTCGGCGGCATGGCCCTTGGGAGTATCGTTGGCCACGACGTGGCTGAACTTGATGACGATCGGCTGCTGCGCGAATGCAGTCAGCGAGAATGCGGCGGCGGCAATGCCGACGATCAGGTTGCGGATATTCATGTTGGTCTCCTCCAGTTGTGCCATGAATGGCATCGGGCGATTCTCGTCATCCCGCCCTGGCGCGGCTATTGTGGATATCCGCAGGCGCCCCGTATCATCGCGGACATGACCGGACCGTCCACGCCCCGCCGCAAGGAAGCCGACGCCCATGCCGCCGGCTGGCTGTGGCTGCTGCCGCGCCTTTCCTTCGTGCTGTTCATCGCCGCCGTGGCGGCACTGCTCTGGCTTTCCGAGCGCGCCGACAAGGAGGAGCAGCGGGCCACGCTGATCAGCGACATGCTGTGGCTGGAGCAGAACCTGCGATTCGTCCTGGAGCACAACGAAGAGCTGCTCGGCCAGATCGGTCCGCGCCAGGCGCGCGACCCCGCTTCCTTCGAAGCCCATGCACACACGTTGACCGGCAACCAGACCGGCCTGGTGCGGGTACTCTGGCTCGACTCGTCCGGCACCGTCCTGGCCGGCACATCCGGCGGTACGGAGCCGGACCGGGAGGCGGCGCGCCTCGCGCTGACGATAGGCAAGCCCGTCTATGGCGGCCCCTACGACGCCGGGCGCGAGCACTGGCAGTTCGATGTCCATGTGCCGGTATTTTCCGGCGGCAACGCGGCAGGCATCGTGATCGGCAGCTATTCGCTACGGCGCATGCTCGAGGAATCCGTCCCCTGGTGGCTGGCCGAACGCTACCGCATCGTGGTCGTCGACGCCGGCGGCAAGGTGTTCGCGGCGCGCACGAAGGTCGAAGCGCCGACCGGCGAAGGCGGCTACCAACTGGCCTTCGATCCGCCCGGGCGCGGCCTGGCGCTGGAAGCTGTCCCCTACCGGGTGCCGCAGCCCCTGGCCGGCCGCCTGCTCTCGGCTGCGCTGGTGGTACTGGCTGTGGCGGTGCTCTGGAGCATGTGGGCCTTGCGCCGGCATACCCAGCGGCGACTGGCGGCCGAGCAAGCCCTGCGCGAGGAACATGCCTTCCGCAAGGCCATGGAGGATTCGGTGCAGACCGGCCTGCGCGCCCGCGACCTCGAAGGACGCATCACCTATGTCAATCCGGCCTTCTGCGCGATGGTCGGCTGGAGCGCCGAAGAGTTGATCGGCCGCAAGCCGCCCATGCCCTACTGGGTGGACGAACAGATCGAAGCGACCCGGGCGCTGCACGATCGCATCCTTGCCGGCGAAGGCCCGGAGCGCGGCTTCGAGGTTTCCTTCAAGCGCCGCAACGGCGAAGTCTTTCCAGTGCTGATCCACGAAGCGCCGCTGATCGATGCCGGCGGCCGGCAAACCGGCTGGATGAGTTCCGTCATCGACATCTCGGATCAACGGCGCGCCGCGGAACTCGCCCGCCAGCAGGAGGAGCGCCTGCAGGCCACCCAGCGGCTGATCGCCATGGGCGAAATGGCGTCCAGCCTGGCCCACGAACTGAACCAGCCGCTGGCGGCCATCGCCGGCTACAACGCCGGCTGCCTCAACATGCTGAGTTCAGGCAATGCCAACCTCGCCGATGTCGAGGATGCGCTGGGCAAGAGTACCGAACAGGCGCAGCGCGCCGGGCGCATCATTCGCCGCATCTACGAATTCGTGCGCCGCGCCGAGCCGAAGTCGGAGCCCTGCGACCTGGTCACGCTGATCGACGAGGTCATCGGCCTGGTCGAACCCGATGCGCGGCGCCAGGGCATGCGCATCCAGCGCGAGATCGACGCCTTGCTGCCACCCGTCCAGGGCGATCGCGTCCTGCTCGGACAAGTGGTCCTGAACCTGATCCGCAACGGCATCGACGCCATGCGCGACGTCGCGCCAGAACGACGCAACCTCAGCATCGCGGCCGAGGGCGAAGCCGATCAGGTGCACCTGCGCATCGCCGACCACGGTCACGGCATCCCCCCCGACGTCGCGGCGCGCCTGTTCGAACCCTTCTTCACGACCAAGGCCGAGGGCATGGGCATGGGACTCAACATCTGCCGCTCGGTGGTCGAAGGGCACAAGGGCCGGCTGTGGATCGACCCCAACCCCGAGGGTGGTAGCATCGTCCACGTCCTGTTGCCGACCCGACGCAGATGAAGTCAGGCATCACCCATATCGTCGATGACGACGACGCCATCCGCGACGCGCTGGCGTGGCTGCTGCGCTCGCGCGGCCTCACCTCACGATCCTGGCCGTCGGCCGAGGCCTTCCTGGGCGAATATCTGCCGGACATGCGCGGCTGCCTGGTGCTCGACATCCGCATGGCCGACATGAGCGGCCTCGAGCTCTTCGATCGCCTGCTGGCGCTCGGTTGCACCATGCCGGCGATCTTCCTGACCGGCCATGGCGACGTGCCGCTGGCCGTGCAGTCGCTCAAGAAGGGCGCCTTCGACTTCATCGAGAAGCCGTGCAACGACAACGAACTCGTCGACCGCGTGATCGCCGCGCTGGCGCTCGACCATGCCCAGCGCAAGCATGCCGCGTCCACGCAGTCGATCGAGATGCGACTGCGCAGCCTGACCGCTCGCGAACGGGAAGTGATGGACCGGGTCCTGGCCGGCCAGTACAACAAGGTCATTGCCGCCGAACTGAACATCGCCATGCGCACCGTCGAAGTCCATCGCGCCCACATCTTCGAGAAGATGGACGTCAAGTCGGCGGTCGAGTTGGCGCAACTGCTGGCGGGCGGCCAGCAGGACTAGCTGCTCACGCCGGGTCGAGCACGATCCGGCCCGCCTTGCGGCGCATCACGTGGCGACCAAAGGCCAGCGCCGGATGCCGGTCCGGGGCGGCCGCGAGGCACTGCCGCAGGGCTTCGGCCAGGCGCTCTTCGCTCGGGATGCCGACGCCCTGCCTGGTCAGGAGATAGCGCAGCAGGTTGCGGGCGCGCGGCTCCGACAGCGCCGCCAGGCACTCGATGTCGAGCGGAAACGAGGGCTCGCGCCCGCCGAGATCCAGCCGCGCCAGGTCGTCGAGCAGGTCCGCCGCTTCGGCGAAGCGCGCGGCTGCGCTCGCCAGCCGCTGCTCGACGGCGGGGAAGCGCGGCTGGATAAGCGGCAGGATGCCGTGGCGGAGGAAGTTTCGCGCGTAGCGGGTATCGGCGTTGCTGTGGTCGTCGACCCACTGCAGTTCGTGCGCCCTGGCGTAGTCGGCGATGTCGGCACGGCCAACCTCCAGCAGCGGGCGCAACAGCCGGCCGCTGCGCTCGGGCATGGCACCGGCACCACGCACGCCCGCACCGCGCAGCAGGTTGAACAACATGGTTTCGGCGCGATCGCCCCGATGGTGGCCAAGCAGGATCCAGTCGGCGGCGACGCCCGCATAGACCGCGTGACGCGCCCGGCGCGCCGCGCCCTCGAGGCCGTCGGCACTGTTCCGCTCGACGTCGACCCGCACGACCTGCAGGGGGATGGACCAGGATTCGCACAGCGCCTGGCAGAAGCCGGCCCAGTGGTCCGCCTCCGGACTCAGGCCGTGGTGGACATGCACGGCCGCCAGCGGGCGCCCAAGCGCGCGCACCACGTGCAGGAGTACGACCGAATCGATCCCGCCGGAGAGTCCTGCAACCACTCGCGCGCCGCTGGCGACGTGGCGATCGAGGCAGGCCGCAGCGGCTGCTTGGAGCAGGTCAGTGGATCGGGATTTCCTTGAAGCGGCCATAGGCCATGATGCGCTCGAAGCGACGTTCGATCAGCTCGGTGGTGGACAGCGCGACGAGCTGCTTCAATTGGTCCTGCAAGGCCTTCTTGAGCGCGACAGCCATCGCCCGATGATCGCGATGCGCTCCGCCGGCCGGCTCGGTGATGACACGATCGACCAGACCCAGGGTCTTCAGGCGGGAGGCCGTGATGCCCATGATCTCGGCAGCCTCGCCTGCCTTCTCCGAACTCTTCCAGAGGATCGAAGCACAACCCTCGGGGGAAATCACCGAATAGGTCGAGTACTGCAGCATCAGCACGGCGTCGCCAACGGCAATCGCCAGGGCGCCGCCCGAACCGCCTTCGCCGATGATGGTGGTGATGAGGGGCACCTTGAGTTCGGCCATCTCGTAGAGATTGCGGCCGATGGCCTCCGACTGGCCGCGCTCTTCCGCGTCGATGCCCGGATAGGCGCCGGGCGTATCGACGAAGGTGAACACGGGCATGCCGAATCGCTCGGCCAGGCGCATCAGGCGCAGCGCCTTGCGATAGCCTTCCGGGTGCGCGGAGCCGAAGTTGCGCATCAGATTTTCCTTCGTGTCGCGGCCCTTCTGATGCCCCAGGATGAGCAGCTTCTGGCCGTTGAGGCGCGCCACACCCCCCACCATCGCTTTGTCGTCCCCGTAGAGCCGATCCCCGTGGAGCTCCACAAACTCGCTCATGATGAGGGTAAGGTAATCCAGGGTGTAGGGCCGCAGGGGATGCCGGGCAAGCTGGACCCGTTGCCAGGCGGTGAGGTTGCCGTAGACGCGACGTTTGAGTTGCTCGAGCTGCGCCTCCAGACTGCGGATGGTCGCCGGTTCCGACGTTGCGGAGGTGCTCTTGCGTAACGTGGTCAGGCGTGAGGTCAATTCCGCGATCGGGCGCTCAAAGTCGTAGCGATACGCCCCGTCCATGGGAAGCTTGGTGGTCATGGACGGGAGTTAATCAACGATGGTGACCGGGGTCCCCACCGGCACGATCGCGGAGAGCTCTTCCACATCCTCATTGCGCATGCGCACGCAGCCCGCCGTGACCTGCTTGCCGATCCCGCCGGAGTCAACGGACCCGTGGATCCCGTAGCCCTGCTTGTCCAAGCCAAGCCAACGGGTGCCCAGGATGTTCTCCGGGCTGTTGGGCGGCACCACGGCGCCCTGGCGATACCACACGGGGCGAGGGACTTTGTTGACGACCTTGAAGGATCCCACGGGGGTCGAGCCATTCGTGCCGGTCGCCACGGGATAGGTCTTGAAGAACTGGTCGTCCTGCGTGAGCAAGAGTTGATTTTGCGACTTATCCACGACGATGCTGAAGCGGCCCTTGGGAATTTTCAGTGCGTGTCCAGGCCGGATCACGTCGCCGATGAGGCCGTTCGCTTTCTTCAGCAACTCCACCGTCGTGTGGGAGCGCTCGGCGATCTTCCCCAGCGTGTCGCCTGGCCTGACGTCGTAGGCCAGGTCGCCCTCCGTGGTGGCGGGCGAAAACAGCAGCGCCACGTTGACGATCCCCAAACGCTCCTGGGCCTGGGTGACCAGCGGCGAATTCGGAAAGCGGCTCACGAGCAGCCGGTAGGTCGATTGGGCCTCAGCCAGATGCTGGTCATGCTCAGAGACCTGCCCCAGTTGCAGCAGCGCATCGTCCGTCCAAGACGAGTCCGGGAATGTCCTCACCAACTCTTCGAGCTTCGCCTGAGCGACGGACCACTCTCCCTGCTGGATCGCCCGCTGCGCCTGCGTCAGCAACCGCCTGGCCCCCCCGCCGAATCCGATCAGCCCTTGCGCGTTCGCCCAGACCGCAACGCCCACTCCGAACACTATGCCAACCCCGACCACCATCGCCATGATCG
>JACRJA010000060.1 GCA_016235745.1 Rhodocyclales bacterium
CCGCCGCGCTGCCAGGTCGAGGTGATCGAGCCGGGGTAGCCGACGAGGATGCAGAGGTCGAGCCCGCCGATGTCGATCCCCATCTCGAGCGCCGAGGTGCTGACGACCGCCTTGAGCTCGCCGGTGAAGAGCCGCTCCTCGATCTCGCGCCGCTCCTCGGGGAGGTAGCCGGAGCGGTAGGCGCTCACGAGCTTGCGCAGCCGCGCGTCGCCGTGCACCGCCCAGGTGTAGACGAGCTCCGTGTTCTTGCGCGACTTCGTGAAGACGATCGTCGCGAGGTCCGCGCGCACCGCCTCGCGCAGGAGCTTCGCGGCGAGGGTGGCGGGGGAGCGCCGCGCGGGATTCAGGAAGAGGAAGGTCCGCCCCGCCTCGGGGGCGCCGCTCTCCTCGACGACCGCCGGCGCGCGTCCGGTGAGCCGCGCCGCCAGCTCGCCGGGGTTGGCGATCGTCGCCGAGCAGGCGATGATCTGCGGCCGGGCGCCGTAGATCTCGGCGACGCGCAGGAGGCGCCGCAGCAGGTTCGCGACGTGGCTGCCGAAGACGCCGCGGTAGGTGTGGACCTCGTCGAGGACGACGTAGCGCAGGTGCGTGAAGAAGGCCTCCCACTTCGGGTGGACGGCGAGGATCCCGACGTGGAGCATGTCGGGGTTGGAGATCACGACGTTCGGGGGGACCGCGCGGATCTTCGCGCGCCGGTGGGCCGAGGTGTCGCCGTCGTAGATCTCCGCGCTCACCCGCCCCTCGAGGCCGCAGGCCGCCGCCAGCTCCCGGAAGGCCCCGAGCTGGTCCTGCTCGAGCGCCTTGATCGGGAAGAGGTAGAGCGCCCGCGCCTCCGGATCGGCGAGGCAGCCGTCGAGGACGGGGAGGTTGAAGCAGAGGGTCTTCCCCGAGGCGGTCGGGGTGACGACGACGACGTCCTCCCCCGCGAGGGCGCGGCGCACCGCCTCGGCCTGGTGGGCCCAGGGGCGCTCGATGCCGAGCGCGGCGAGCCCGGACCGCAGCTCGGGGCGCAGCCCCGCCGGCCAGGCGCCGAAGCGCGCCGCGCGCGGGGGGATCTCCTCGCGGTGAGCGACCTCCCCGGCGAGATCGGCGTGGCGGGCGAGGCGCTCGAGGAAGGCGTCGACGAGGTTCATCCGATCGCGGCGTCGATCACGGAGAAGTCCCGGCTCGTCGGCATCACAAAGAGGCAGCGACCGCCGCTCCGCGCAGCCCAAACTGCTCCCACCGCCCGTTTCTCCTCGGCGTCGGTGGTGTCGTAGAGATTCATGCCCTTGTACTCAACGGCGAGAATTCGATCGTCTACCAGCTTGCAGACGAAGTCCGGGTAGAACCAGTCGGTTGAGGTCTGAAGGCGGAATGAACTCGCTTTGCGCGACAGGTTGCGCACCCAGAAGCGAACCGCCGCCAAGCCGTCTATATGCTGCGCGCAGAGAAACTCCTCCGCCGCGGCACCACTCTGGAGAGCGCGCTCCCGCAGCTCCCCCGGCTTCGGTCCGAAGTAATGCTTCCGAAATTGGAAACCGCCCTCGTAGAGCCAGCTCGGTTCGTAGGTCATCACGCGAAAATCGACAGACTGACTCGGGTCAACCACGAGCCCGGCGTCAGGAAAGAGCATGGTCTGGAAGGCAGCCTTGCGCTCGGCTTCCCGGTGCCGGCGGATCAGGGTCACCAACTCATCCCTGAGGCGGAAGCGGTCGAGCGCCAACTCGCCGACATTCTGGAGGTCGCAGCGGGTCATCAATCCGCGGGCGGCCTTGCGGAGAAATTCCGCCGACTCGCCATACGGGATGTCCTGGTGCTCGATTTCCCGGTCGAGCCAGGTCACGAGCCGCTCCAGCGTCCAGTCGTCGATGTGCGTGAACTGCATGACCTGTTGATGCAGGGCCGCGACGAAGCCCGAGGGCGGTCCCTCGGCGATGCCCGTCACGACCCTTCCGCCGTCGCCGACATCCACGAATCCCTCGGCGCCCGTTGGTCTCTTCCGGGGGTCGTAGCTCTCCGGGAGCGTGGCGTCTTTCTCGCCGAGGCGCCAGGGGTGCTCCAGGAGATGCGTAGCCTCGAATTCGAAGAGCCCCTGTGCTTCGCGCACACTGAGGCGCGGAACGAGGAAATCGAGCCCCAACTCGTACGGGGATGGGATGCGGGGCTCGCCGCTTGCGCCGAATGCCCGCTCGGTGGCCCGTACCATCTCCACGGCAGCACGAAGCTTCCCGCGCGCCTCCTCCGTCCGCAAGGCGCCGGTGAGTCGCTCGGTATCTTCAGTGCTCAAGGGAGTCAGAATGATGAGCGCGCTCCGCTCCCGGTCGATCCCGACGCTGCCGCCGATGCTCTCCGCGCAGGCCGCCGCGGCCCGCAGGTCGATCTCCTCGGGGGCGAACGTCACCGCTCGCGGTTGCAAACCCAGCGGCAGTGTCCCCGGCGGCACCGGAATGAGGATCCGCTCGGCCTCGGCGGCGGAGAAGCCATTCTTTTCAAGGGCATCGCGTAGTTCGGCGAGCACATCGACGATCGAGGGGGAGACCGAGAAGGCATAAGCGCAGTTGAGGTCGGGGTGCCGCTTGGCTGTTGCTCCGGGAAGCCGCAGGATGCGCCCGACGATCTGCTCGATCGCGGTCGCCGATCGCGTTTCCCTGAGGCTGCAGAGGACGTAGGCGAAGGGACAATCCCACCCCTCGCGGAGCTTCTGAACCGTGATGATGAAGCGGACCGGGCAGGTCGGCGACCCGACATCCGGGACGGATTTCAGGTCGTCCAACTTTCCGGTCGAGATCTTCACCTGCTCCGCGGGGATGCCGAAGTCCCGGCCGAGCCGTTCCCGCAGCGGCTCGCAGTCATCGACGCTCTCCGCCTGGATCAGGATGATCGGCCGGAGGTATTCCCCCGTCTCCTGCGCCTCTTCGACCGCCAGCCGCTCCAGATCCGCCCGCAGCGTGATCGCATCTGCGAGGAGCTGGTCGCGCTGGCTTGGATGCCTTGTGATGACTCGAACCGGGAGCTTCACCATGTCGGCGGCCTTGAGCTCGGCGGCCGAGACATGGTGCAGTACGTTCGAGGGATGCTTGGTCCGTGCCGGCGTTGCCGTGAACTCGACGATGCAGGAGGGGCGCAGCGCGCCGAGCGTCGAGAAGGAGAGGTCGGTACGGGCGTTGTGCGCCTCATCGACGATGACGATCGGCCGATGCATGCGCAGGACATTCACCAGCGAAGGGAGCGGCCTCCCATCGGGTCCCGGCAGGAGGTTGGCGAGGGTTGAGGCGGGCGCCAACGCGATGTGCTCGCTGAATGAGCCGTTCTGATCGTAGACCCGTCTTCCGGTCGTATCCTCGACACGAAATGACTGGAGCGTCGCAACGATGACGACGGTTTGGCCGGCGGTCGTCGCGCGGGAGAGTCGTAAGGCCTCATCGATGGTCAGGACTTCGACTGCACCACAGGCCAGCTCCAGCGCTCGCCGGTAGGGGTGGCGGGGGTCGCGGAGGGCATCGGCCGTCTGATCGAGAATCGTCGTGCTCGGCACGAGCCAGAGGACGATCGCCTCCTCCGCATGCAGCAGCTCCCGGGCGGCTACCCCCGCGGCATGGCAAGCCAGGAGGGTTTTCCCGCCGCCGGTCGGCACCCGCAGGCAGATGTACGGCGTCTCGGGCGATAGGTCGGCCCCCACGACTGGAAGGTAATTGATCGGTTTCTGCCCCGTGAGGTCCTGGACATGTCGAAACGCCGCTGCCGGATTACCCTGACTCGCGCAGGAGCGGAAGAATTCCCGCAGCGAATCGAGCACGCGGTTCTGGTAGTCCTTGAGGACGATCATGAGACCCGGATCTCATAGGGCGTCTGGCGGATGATGACCCGCTCCGCCCTGAGGCGCTCGGCGCCGAGGAGGCACCCGGCGCAGTAGATGACCTTTTGCCCCTCGAAGGGCGGCAGGGTCGCGAGCAGGGCACGGGTCAGGACGTTTCCGCCGGAGCGAGAATTGTCGCCGAGGATGCCGTTGTAGAGGAGATAGACGCCGACGCCGCGGCAGGCGCCGAGAAAGGGGGATTTTGGCTTGGCCGTCTCCGGCAGCGGCTCGCCGGTCTCGGTGAAGAAGACATGTCGCGCCAGATCGGCGAAGGAGACGCTTTCGCGGATCTTCCCGGCTTCGTCGAAGAGCGCTTCGCCGAGCTCGCAGAAACGGAAGCCGCCGCCGAGACCCTCCACATGCTGTCCCTTGGCATTGGAATATCCTTCAGCGACGCGGCGAACTCTCTTGGCGGTGATCTCGCGCGCTATCTTTGCCTTCATCTCGACGAGGATGAACCGACGATCATGGCCATCGGCCTTGTTAATCTTTTGGATAGCATGTGCCGTTGTCCCTGAACCGGCAAACGTGTCTAGAACCAAATCTCTGCCCGAAGTCGCAAAGCTCAGAATCTCTTCGATAAGGGCGGTCGGCTTCGGAAAGTCAAAGGGGCGCTTGTCCTTCGGGAACAGCTCCTTGATTTCGTAGGTGCCAATCCGGCCGTCAAGTTCGAATATGCTTGAAAACTTTGCCCTATAATCGCGAACATAAACCTTCAGTTCGATAATCTTGTTCTCGTCCTCTCCGAAAAGAATCCGCTTTTCCGAGAGTAGCCGATCCATTGTCTCAGGAGGGAAGCGGTAACCCATCAATGGCTGAGTACAAGGTCTCCCGTTACTGGGATGCGGCACATCATAGCGATAGCCTTCTTTCCCTGGGTTGTGGACGCTTTGGCTTCCAGTGTAAATGCCACCTTCGTCAATATACTTATAGCGATCGAATGGCCATAGATAGTCTTTGTTGTCCTTGAACCACTTTGAATACTCTCTCTGGCGGGAAGCTTGATCAGGGTAACGCTGGACAAATTCTTGGCCAATCTGGAGAAGTTTTTCCTTGACAGCAAGGTCCTGTGACTTCCATTCAGCAGGGAGTTTCGTCTTGTTCATTGCATAACAGAGAACATATTCGTGCTCGATGGCGATATTCGTCGGATTGTTGTCGGTAGCATTGTGCCAGACGATTGTCCCCAGTCGATTTGCCATTCCAAAGATATCGTCGAGCAAGTGACGAAGATTGGCGTACTCGACTTCGTCGATGCTTGCGAAAAAAACGCCATCCTCACGCAAGAAACTCCGCAGAAGAGTCAGTCGTGGATACATCATGCACAGCCATTTATCATGCCTCGACAGGTCTTCCGCTTCCGCTCCAACAACTCGGTTCAACCACTCCCGAATCTCGGGGCTGTTGACGTTGTCACTATAGATCCAGCCGGTTCTCTTCCCCTCTTCGCTTCTCTCGTCAACACCGGTGTTGTACGGCGGATCGATGTAGATGCACTTCACCTGCCCGGCGTAGTAGGGGAGCAGCGCCTTGAGCGCGACGAGGTTGTCCCCCTGCACGATGAGATTCCCGGATCCGGGAGCGCCGCAGGAGAGTTCCGGCACGTCCTTGAGCAGATGAAACGGCACCGCGCGGTGGTGGTTGACCACCGCCTCCTTCCCGATCCAGCTCAGCGTCGGCACGTTGGTTCAGCCCTTCCGGTAGCAGTCGTCGAACCAGGACTTCTTCAGCCGGATGAAGGTGTTCACCACGGTGGCGAGTTGGGCGGCGGGACCGGCCGAGGCGGCAAACACCTTCTTCCCGAAACCGCGGGCTACCCCGACCGCCGGGGTGAAATCCCCATCCGCGGAGAGGATGTACGCGGCATCGAACTCACCGCGCTGCGCCATGGTCACCAGGTCGACTGCGAGCATGACATCCACCGCTTTCTCGACGATCAGATCCAGGGTGGCGTGGCGCTGAGCGAGGTCGACAAGTGTCCGATACACGGCGGGATCGATGCGCGTCGTCAGGCCGGCGAGGTAACGTTTCAGTTCCTCGGCGGCGGGATTGCTCTCGGTCCGTGGCTCCAGCCTGCCGAAGTGGATGGATATCTTCTGATCTTCGGCCTGCAGCGCGGCAAGGAAGCGACGTTGTTGAGCGTAAAGCGCCAGGTTCCCCTCTTGTCGGACCTGGCCGATGTAGTACCGCGTGGCAATCCAATCCCTGCCGTCCGCCAACTTCCGGGAGATGGCGGAGTAGCTCAGTCGCCCGAGATCGTCGACGCCGATCTTGCGAAGGGAGTGATACCAGTTGCTCCCGTCGACGAAGAGGACGGCGCGCTCCGGCATGTCAGAAGCTGAAAGAAAAAACCCCGGCGTGTGGCTTTCGCCAGACCCCGGGGGAGTAAATCCCAGCACTCCCGTGAGAGGCTGGGTAGCTGGAATATCGTGCGTATCCTGTCATTTGTCAATATCCTGCCGAGAGTATAGCCCCCCGCCTACCGGGCGGGAAGAGGAACCCCGGAACTCATCGAGTCAGCCCCGTCTCTCGAGAAACTGGCGCGGCGTCGCGATGAGCGTCCTGCCGACGCGGCGGCCGAGCAGGAGGGAAAAATCCGAGGTGTTGCCGGTGAGGAAGACGTCCACGCGATGCGCGAGGGCGGTCCCGAGGATGAGGCGGTCCGCTTCAGGGAGGGCGTCGAGCTCCCGGCGTCCGCCCGGGTAGCTGACGTCCTCCAGGACCCGGGTGTGGGCGAGCAGGGTTGCGAGGAGTTCCAGCGCCGCCGGCCGCTTGAGGCGGAGATTGTGGCGCACCTCGGCCTCCACGAGCTGCGAGATGCCGAGCTTCAGGAGCCTGAGATCCTGCAGGTCGTAGAGGATCGCCGCCCGGGAGCTCGCCCGCCCCGACCAGCAGATCGAGAAGAGGACGTTGCTGTCCAGGAAAACGGTTACTTTCTTTTCCACGCGCCCAGGATCCGCTCGCGCTCCCCGGATTCGAGCCGGTCCTCCTCGGCGAGCCGGCGGATGCTCTCCCGGCTGAGGGTCCGCAGGGGAACCGTCGCGGTGGGCCGGATGAGGATTCCCTCCTCACGCACCTCGAGCAGCACTGGCGCTTTCGGTTTGATGCCGAGCCGCTCCCGCAGCTCCTTGGGGATCGTGATCTGTCCTCGGTCTCCGACGATCGTCGCCGCCATCTGATATCACCCGCCTTTCCTAGGAGGGAGTATACCTATTTACGGTAAATATGCACGGCGCTTCCCGCGGAAGTGCACGCAATCCTGAGGGAGTTGACCGAGACCGGAACGGCGCGCCCGGCGGTCGCGCCCTACCCCGGAAGAGGTGCGTCGCAGCCTCAGATCCCCGGGCGAGGGGACCGTGGCGACCCGGATCAAGGGAGCTGGACGATGCAGCATTGACCTTGCCTTGGAAAAAAGGCAAGATACGCCGATTTCACAAGGAGTTAGAGAACAGGCACATGAAGATTCTCGGCATATCCGCGTTCTACCACGACGCGGCGGCGGCCCTCCTCGACGGGGGGGAGATCGTCGCCGCGGCGCAGGAGGAGCGCTTCTCGCGGCGCAAGCACGACCCCTCCTTCCCCGCGCACGCCGTCCGCTACTGCCTCGAGGAGGCCGGGACCGCCTTCGGCGACCTCGACGCGGTCGCCTTCTACGACAAGCCCTTTCTCAAGTTCGAGCGGCTCCTCGAGACCTACTACGCCTTCGCCCCCCGCGGCCTGCGCTCCTTCGCGGCGGCGATGCCGGTCTGGATCAAGGAGAAGCTCATGCTCAAGCGGCTCCTCCACGAGGAGCTCGCGAAGGTCGCCGGGGAGAAGGTCGACCGGGTGAGCCTGCTCTTCCCCGAGCACCACCTCTCCCACGCCGCGAGCGCCTTCTACCCCTCCCCCTTCGCGGAGGCGGCGATCCTCACCGTCGACGGCGTCGGCGAGTGGGCGACCGCCTCGATCTGCCACGGGAAGGGGAACGGCATCGAGATCCTGCGCGAGCTGCGCTTTCCGCACTCGATCGGCCTGCTCTACTCGGCGTTCACCTACTACCTCGGCTTCCGGGTGAACTCCGGCGAGTACAAGCTCATGGGGCTCGCCCCCTACGGCGACCCGACCTCGGAGCGCACGCGCCGCTTCGAGCGGCAGATCCGGGAGGAGATGGTCGACGTCGCGCCCGACGGCTCGATCTGGCTCGACCAGGCGTACTTCGACTACGCGACCGGCCTGCGGATGGCGAACGAGAAGGGGTGGGAGCGGCTCTTCGGCTTCCCGCGGCGCGAGGCGGAGAGCGAGATGGGGCAGGAGCACTGCGACCTCGCGCTCGCCATCCAGCACGTGACCGAGGAGGTCGTGCTCGCGATGGCCGCCGAGGCGAAGCGGCTGACCGGGTCGAAGAACCTCTGCCTCGCGGGCGGCGTCGCTCTCAACTGCGTCGCCAACGGCAAGCTCCTCCGGAGCCGCGCGCACGACGAGCTCTGGATCCAGCCCGCGGCCGGGGACGCCGGCGGGGCCCTCGGCGCCGCGCTCTGCGCCCACCACATCCACCGGGGGGAGCCGCGCGCCGCCGGCCCCGGGGACCGGATGCGCGGCTCCTACCTCGGCCCGGC
>JACRJA010000006.1 GCA_016235745.1 Rhodocyclales bacterium
GACGCAGGCGCGCCGTACCTCTCGGAGCACTACCGCAACCTCATCAGCGACTGGAGCCGCAAGCTGCATGTGCTCGAAGCCTTCAACGGCCAGTACTTCTTCAACCTGCCCGAACAGAAGAGCCAGACCGACAGCGCCAACGATCCATTATGGGAGCGGTCAGCATGAGCGCCGAACACTTTGCCCAGACCAGCAACCAGATCAAAGGCAAGGTGACGATGATCTTCATCACGAACCAGGTGCCCAAGGGACTTATTAACCCGGCAGCAAAACACCCGATTGAACGATGTATCCCAGGGTTTTATGTTTGAAATAGTCTTTTACCCGCTCCGGCGTGTGTTGCACCTACTGCAGGAAGGCGTGCGCTTTTTCTCGCAGCGTCTGCGTGTCGCGGGTGCAATCGAGCCGCCGCAGCTCGGTCTTGAGGTCACGGTTGAGCCACTCATCGGGGTTGAGCCCGGGGGCGTAGGGCGGCAGGTAGAAGCGTTCGATGCGCTCGAGGTTCGCCTTGACCCACTCGCGTACCGCCCGGGCGTGATGCACCGCAAGGTGGTCCACGATCACGAAGGCCTTGCGCGGGGCAGTGTCCGCCGCCAAACGCTCGAGAAAGTCGCGAAAGCGCTCCGTGTCGATGGGTACTTCCTGCCATCCGCCCCGGGTGGGTCAGTGCCGAGCTCAGGGTGAGCTTCGTGCGCTGCGAGGCTTGCGCCCGCACCGGCGTCTTGCCCGGCGGGGCGTAGCCCCGCACCCCGTGCGCGTCTTGCGCTACCGCCGTCTCATCGGCCCAATAGATCAGCGCATCTTCCTTCTTGGCCCGCTCGGCGATCTGGGGATCAACCTCTTGCTGCCCTCGCCGCAGCGCCGCCGCATCTTGTTCGATCGCCCGTTTCATCGGCCGCTGCGGCCTCAAGCCCCAGCACTGCAGAGACAGGCTCACCGTGCGCCTCGGCAGCTCTATGTCACACCGCCCACGCACCGCGCCTCGCGTGTCCACTGCGCCCGTTCGATGCCGTGCTGCGAGGGCGTATTGTGCAGCAGCACCTCCAGGATCCGGCGTTCTTGCTCCGAGCTTGAGCCGCCTGCCCTCGCCCTTGGCCCGCCCCCGGCGCCGGTCTTGCAGCCCCGCTTCTCCTGCCTGCTGAGAGCGCTTGGATCCGCCCAGGACCGTCGTCAGATACCCTTACACCCGCCGTGCGATCTCCTTCCACGTCAGGTTCAACTCCTCCCGCAGCCGCATTGCCATGCGGCGTTTCTCCTACAGCACTTCACGAGGCAGCTTGCGGGGGTCGATCTTTTCCATGATCATCAAATCTCATGAATAGAAACGGATCGGGTCCGTATATCGTAAGTCATATTGCCGGGTTAATAGTGCAAGTGGCTGCGGTGCATGGGCAGTGCAGCGAAGGCGGCCATTGCGTAATACCAGCAAAAATGGCCGTTTACGCAGATACAGCAAGCGCAAGCAGCTACTGTTTCACAAGCATCCGCTGCCGCGCTGCGAGCCACAGCAGGCCCAGCGCCACGAGCGCGATGGGCGCGAGTGAGCCGTAGTTGAGCAGCACCCAGCCCTGCGTGGTCACGAGCGCGCCCGAGGAGAATGAAGTCACGGCCATGGTGGCGAAGACGAAGAAGTTGATCGCCGCCTGGGCGCGGTCTTTTTCTTCGGGGCGGTAGGCCTGTACGGCGAGCGTGGTGCTGCCCGTGAACAAAAAGTTCCAGCCCACGCCGAGCAAAAACAGCGCCACGCCGAAATGCCGCAGCTCCAACCCCAGCAGCGCCACGCCCACGCAGGCAAGGTTGAGCAGCACGCCCACGGCCATGATGCGCACGGCGCCCCAGCGCTCGATCAGGCGCCCCGTGAAGAAGCCCGGCGCGAACATGCCGATCACGTGCCATTGCAGCACCTGGGCCGAGTCGTCGAAGCTGAAGCCGCAGACCTGCATGGCCAGCGGCGTCGCGGCCATGAGCAGGTTCATGACGCCGTAGCCCAGCGCCGCGCCGAGCACGGCCACGGCAAACGCCGGCTCGCGCAGCAGCTCGGCCATGCTGCGGCCTTCGGCTGGCGCTGCGGCGGTCGCGCCCTTTTGCGCTGTTGACGGCTGTGCCATCGCAGGAAAACGTATGCCCGCCATGCAGGCCATGGACAGCAGCGCCACGCCCACCAGGGCCAGGTACGCGCCCGCAAAAGGCACGGCAAACAGGGTGCGTGTGACGCGCGCCAGGTAGGGCCCGGCCACGGCGCCGATCAACCCGCCCGCCAGCACGAGCGAGACGGCCCGCTCGCTCGCGCGCGTGCGGCGACGCCAGTTCGACCGCGGCAAAGCGGTACAGCTGCGCATTGGCGTTGTAGTACCCTGCCACCACGGTGGCCGCGCACAGCAGCCAGAACTGCCGGCCCACCGCCGCCCAGGCGCACAGCAGGGCCGACAGCAGCGCCACCAATAGCCCCGCCTGAAACGAAGCCTTGCGTCCCCACTGCGCCTGGCTGCGCGCCACCAGCGCGGTCGAAAACGCCCCGCCGACCACATAGCCCATCACCGGCAGCGTGGCCATCCAGCCCTGCGGTGCAAGCTGCAGCCCCACGAGCCCGTTGATGGCGATGAAAACGACGTTGTTGGTCAGGAAAAGACCCTGGCACAGCGCCAGCAGCGCAAGGTTTTTGTTCATAACGAAGGAAAAAGATCGCTAGGAGAGCCTGTCGGACATAAAAATTCAAAAATCTGGGAGACTTTAAATTTGCTTAAAAAATAGTCATTTCGATCGCTATTTTGCAGGAGTTCACATTTTTGCACGATATTTCCTCCCCTTATCCAGCGTTTGGACGCAGTACTGAGGTTCCCCCGGTTTTTCGTCTTCCAAAAGGTAGGGTTCATGCTACCAGTTTTTCATCGTTTTGAGCGCTGATCCAGTCTTTCAGGAACTGGGGCGGCAACCTGTAGCCGAGGGCCAAGTGACGCCGTTTGCGGTTGTAGAACATCTCATTTACTCGAAGATGTCCGCCGTGGCCTCGGCCTATGTGGTGTAGCGGCGGACATGCACCCGCTCGTTCTTCAGGCTGTTGAACTAGCTCGCGCTGGGCGCGCTGTCCCAGCAATTTCCCTTGCGGCTCATCGAGAAGATCATGCCATACTCGGCGAGCTTGTCCTGGAACGCCCGGCTGGTGCATTGGCTGCCCCGATCCGAGCGGTGCAGCACACCGGTCATCGGCTTTCGGTGGAACTTTGCCATTATCAGCGCATCGGTCACGATGTCCGCTGTCATGCGCGGCTTCAGCGACCAGCCGAGCACTTCGCGGTAGAGTCTGTGCAACCAGGACTGGCTCCTTGGCGAGCATGCCCACCGCCTGCCCTTTCTTCACCCGCTCGATCGCCAGTTCCTTGAACTCAGCGGGGTATTCCTGCTGCGGTAGCTTCATCGCCTTCCTGTCCAGGGTGACTGCGATTTTACGTCCCCCTGGGAAGACTATTTTTCGGGGGAAGCTCACTATTTTTTTCAGGATATTCAAAGTCTCCCAGATTTTTGAATTTCTGTGTCCAACAGGCTGCTAGACCGCCTTGCGCCGGAACACCGGCCGATCCGGGCTCGAGGCCGCGGGATCGTAGGCATAGCCTTCGAGCGAGAAGTCGAGCAGATCCTCCACACGCTCCGCCCGTTTCAGGGCCGCATGGCGCGCCATCAGTCCGCGGGCGCGCTTGGCGTAGAAGCTGATGATCTTGAAGCGCCCGCCCTTCCAGTCCTCGAATACGGGGCTCACCACGCGCGCGGCGAGCGCTGCGGCGTCCACTGCCTTGAAGTATTCCTGCGAGGCAAGATTGACGAGCACGGGTCTGCGCCCGGCCGCCGCCTCGGCTTCGAGCAGCCGCCGCAGAGCCGACGTCACCGTCTCGCGCCAATAGGCATAGAGATCGCGCCCGAGCGGATTCTCCAGCCGCGTTCCCATCTCCAGGCGGTGTGGCAGGATGCGGTCGAGCGGGCGCAGCACGCCGTAGAGCCCGGAGAGGATGCGCAGGTTCTCCTGCAGCCAGGCGATCGCCGCCGCAGGCAAGCTCGCCGCCTCCAGCCCCTCATAGACGTCGCCCGCATAGGCAAAGAGCGCCGCCTTTGCCTCTCCGGGCGCATGCTCGGGCGACCAGGCGGCGTAGCGCCCCACGTTCAGCGCCGCGAGCTGGTCGGACAGATCCATCAACCCCTGCACCTCGGCTGGCGTCAGCCGCCGCAGCCGCTCGACGAGCTCCTGCGCCCGATCGAGAAACTCCGGCAGCGTCGTCTCCGCCACCGGCGCCGGGGAGGAAAAATCCATCGCCTTGGCAGGGGAAATCACGAAAATCATGCATCTGCTCCTTGAGTGGTTGGCCAAACCCGCTGCCGCACCGCCTCGAACAGGCACACGGCGGCCGCCGCGGCGACGTTGAGCGACTCCATCGCCCCTGGCATGGGGATGTGCACCCGGGCATCGGCCGCGGCGAGCCACTCCGGGCGCACGCCGGCGCCTTCCGCACCGAAGAGCCACAGCGCCGGCGCTGTCAGCTCCAGCGCGTAGAGCGGCACAGCGTCGGCCGCGAGCGCCGTGGCGAAGACGCGGCCGCGGCGTGCGGCGAACCAGGGTGCGGGATCGTCGATCGAGACAAGGGGCAGCACGAAGTGCGCCCCCATCGCCGCGCGCAGCACTTTGGGCGCCCAGGGGTCGGCGCACCCTGGCCCGAGCAGCACCGCGCCCACGCCCGCGGCGGCGGCGGTGCGCAGGATCGCGCCGACGTTGCCCGGCTCCTGCACGCCATCGAGCAGCACGAGATCGCGCCCGGCAAGTTCTTCCGGCGTGAGCGCCAGCGGACGGCGCGCGAACCGCGCCACGATACCCGACGGCGTCTCGGTCGCGGCAAGCGCGCGAAAAACCGGGGAAGCGACGCGAACACGCGCGCAGGAGGAGGGAAGCAAGGCGAGCACAGCGGCGAAGCGCCCTTCCCGCCCCTCCTCGACGAACACCGCCTCCGGCATCCAGCCGGCCTGCAGCGCCGCGGTGAGCAGGTGATCGCCTTCGAGCACGAGCCACGGCGCGCGCTTGCGAAAGGACGATTCGTTCAACCAGCGCCGGATCGCGCGCACTTGGGGGTTGTCGCGCGAGCGGACCTCCTGCCAGCCGCTCATCCTTCGCATTCCTTGGCCGCCGCACGCACCGGGGCGAAACTGCGGCGATGCTCGGGACAGGGACCGAGCCGCGCGAGCGCCGCCAGATGTGCGGCCGTGCCATAGCCCTTGTGTTGGGCAAAGCCATACCCGGGATGGCGCGCATCCAGGGCCACGAGCCGCGCGTCGCGGTGCGTCTTGGCGAGGATCGAGGCAGCCATGATGGCCGGTTCGAGCGCATCGCCGCCGACGATCGCGCGCACCGGCACCTCCAGCGCCGGCGCCTGGTTCCCGTCTACGAGCACCTCGTCCGGCCTCAAAGGCAATGCCGCCACGGCGCGCGCCATCGCCCGCAGCGTCGCGCGCAGGATGTTCCATGCATCGATCTCCGCGGCCGAGGCCTCGGCCAGCGCCCAGGCGAGCGCCGTGGCGCGGATCTCGGCGGCGAGCCGCTCGCGCCGGCGCGGGCTCAGTTTCTTCGAATCGTTGAGCCCCGGGAGCGACGCATTCGGCGGCAAGATCACCGCCGCCGCCACCACCGGCCCTGCGAGCGGCCCGCGACCGGCTTCATCCACCCCGCAGATGAGGGTCGCCATCGTCATCACCTCCCGAGCCGTGGGCCGAAGCGCGCCAGGATCGCCTCGCGTGCCCGGGAGGACATGTCCTGGCGCAGCATGAGGTGCAGTTCGGTGAAGCGCTCGACGAGCCGCGCGCGCGCCGGCGCGTCTTCGAACCAGCGCAACACCGCCGCGGCCAGATTGGCGGGATTCGCCTCGTCCTGCAAGAGCTCCGGCACCACCGTCTCGCGCAGCAGGATGTTGGGCAAACCCACCCACGGCAGATAGGCCATGCGCCGCAGCAGACGATATTGCCACGGATTCATGCGGTAGGCGATCACCATCGGACGCTTGAGGAGCGCCGCTTCCAGCGCCGCCGTGCCGCTGGCGAGCAGCACCACGTCGGCCGCCGTCATCGCCTCGTGCGCCCGGCGCGGCAGCACGCGCACCCCGAGCTCGGGCGCCTCGGCCAGGGCTTCGGCGACGCGGGCATCGCCCAGGGCGTTCGCCGTGGGCAAGAGCAGCACCAGATCGGGCAGCGCCTGACGCAGACGCGCCGCCGCGGCGAGAAAAACCGGCAGAAGATGCCGCAACTCCCCCTCGCGGCTGCCCGGAAGGAGCGCCAGCACCGGCGCCTGCGGCGCGATGCCCAGCGCCGCCCGGGCCCCCGCCTGGTCCGGCGCGAGCGGCAGCCGATCGGCGAGCGGATGGCCGACGAAGCGCGCTTCGATCCCGGACTCGGCATAGAGCTTTGGTTCGAAAGGAAAAAGACACAGCATCAGATCGACGGCGCGGGCGATCGTCTTCACCCGCCCGCGGCGCCAGGCCCAGATCGAGGGGCTGACGAAGTGCACCGTGCCGATGCCGGCGCGTTTGAGCCGCACCTCCAGCCCGAGGTTGAAATCCGGCGCGTCGATGCCGATGAAGAGGTCCACCGGCGGCGTCGCGAACGTGCGCGCGAGCTCACGGCGAAAGCGCGCGAGCTGGGAATAACGCTTGAGCGCATCGACGAAGCCATGCACCGCCAGAGGCTCGTAGGACCAGCGCGCCTCGAACCCCTGGGCCTGCATCGCCTCGCCCCCCACACCCCAGAAACGCGCCCCGGGCAGCGCTGGGCGCAGTCCCTCGAGGAGCAGCCCCCCCAAGAGGTCGCCCGAAGCCTCGCCGGCCACGAGCGCGACCGAAGGCGTTTCAGCGGACGATGCCACGGCCCGGCTGGGTGAGGAAGTCGACGAGCGGCTGCAGCTCCGGCTGCTCGGCGGCCAGTTCGGCGATCCGTTCGCGCGCCTCGGCGAGCGTCAATCCGCTGCGGTAGAGGAGCTTGTAGGCGCGCCGGATGGCGGTGATCGCCTCGGGCGAGAACCCCCGCCGGCGCAATCCCTCGGCGTTGATACCGTGCGGCGCGGCAGGGTTGCCCGCCACCGTCACGTACGGCGGAAGGTCTTGCAGCAGCACCGTGCCCACGCCGCAGAAGCTGTGCGCCCCCACGCGCACGAACTGGTGCACGCCGGTAAAGCCGCCGAGGATCGCCCAGTCCCCTACGACGACATGGCCCGCGAGCGTGGCGTTATTGGCGAAGATCGTGTGATTGCCCACCGCGCAGTCGTGCGCCACGTGCACGTAGGCCATGATCCAGTTGTCGTCGCCCACGCGCGTCTCGCCGCCGCCCTGCACCGTGCCGACGTTGAATGAGCAGTATTCGCGGATGGTGTTGCGATGCCCGATCGTCAGACGCGTGGGCTCCCCCGCGTACTTCATGTCCTGCGGCACCTGCCCTAGCGAGCAGAAGGGGAAGACGCGATTGTCCTCCCCCAGCGTCGTATGCCCCTCGAGCACGCAGTGCGCCTCGATCCGCGTGCGCGCGCCGATCGTCACGTGCGGGCCGATCACGCAGTACGGACCAATGCTCACTCCCTCGGCGAGCTCCGCGTCGGCGGCGACGATCGCGCTCGGGTGAATGTCGACCGCGCTCATTTCAGGCCTTTTAGCGCGCACATGAGCTGCGCCTGCGCCGCCACCTCCTCGCCGACGCGGGCCGTGGCCGAATACTTGGAGATGCCGCGCACGTTGCGCAGCAGCTCCACTTCCAGCAGGAGTTGATCCCCCGGCACCACCGGGCGGCGAAAGCGCGCCTCGTCGATGCCGGCGAAATAGACGATGGAATCGGCATTAGGGCGCGTGCCCATGGTCTCGAAGGAGAGCACGGCCGCGGCCTGCGCGAGCGCTTCCAGGATCAGCACGCCCGGCATCACCGGCGCGTGCGGGAAATGCCCCGGGAAAAAAGGCTCATTGATGGTGACGTTTTTCAACGCCAGGATGCGCTTGCCCACCTCCATCTCGAGGACGCGGTCGACGAGAAGGAACGGATAGCGGTGCGGCAGATACTGCAAGATCTGTTCGATGTTCATCATGTCGCAGGGCTCGCGGCAGGAAATCGGGGAAGACGGCGAGGATATCAGTCCTCGCCGGAAAGTTCGGCCAGGCGCTTTTCCAGGCGGCGGATGCGCTCGGCCATCGCGTCGAGATGGCGCAAGTGGGCGAAGTTGCGCCGCCACTCCTCGTAGGGCTGCAGCGGGATGCCGGCGCCGTAGACCCCGGGCTTGGTGATGGGCTTCATCACACCGGAGCCAGCCATGATGGTCACGTCGTCGCCGATCTCCACGTGCCCAGCGATGCCGACCTGCCCGCCCAGACGGCAGCGGCGGCCGATGCGGGTGCTGCCGCCCACGCCGACGCAGCCGGCCATGGCCGTGTGCGCCCCGACGTGGCAGTTGTGCCCGATCTGGATCTGGTTGTCGAGGATCACGCCCTCCTCGATCACGGTGTCTTCGAGGGCACCGCGGTCGATCGAAGTATTCGCCCCGATCTCCACGTCGTCGCCGATCACCACCCGCCCGAGCTGCGGGATCTTCACCCAGCGCTCTTCCTCACCGTCCCAGGCGAAGCCGAAGCCGTCGGCGCCGATCACCGCTCCCGAATGGATGCGCACGCGTGCACCGAGCACGCATCCCGGGTAAATCGTGACGTTGGCGGCGATGCGGCAATCCGGCCCCACGCTGCTGCCCGCCCCGATCACGCTGCCCGCCCCGATCACCGTGCGCGCTCCGACGCGCGCCCCGGCTTCCACCACCGCGTTGGGTCCGACGGCGCAGCTCGGATCGACCTCGCCCAGCACCACTGCGCTCGGATGCACCCCCGGGACCACCTCCGGCTCGGGGTGCAGCCACTGCGCCGCCTTGGCGTAGAGCAGGTAAGGGTCCGCCGCGAGCACCAGGGCCAGATGAGACGGCGCGCGCTCGGCGAACTGCGGCGCGAGGATGACGGCGCTCGCGCGGCATTGCGGCAGGCGCGCGAGATACTTCGGCTGCGCCACGAACGTGAGATCACCCGGCTGGGCGGATTCGAGCGCGGCGACGCGGCGCAGCACGAGCGCGGGATCGCCGCGCACCTCGACGCCGAAGCGCTCGGCCAGCGCCCCCAGCGTATGCTCAACCATCACTGCCCCGCCGCCTCGAGCGCCTTGATGACCTGATCGGTGATGTCGATGCGCGGGCTGGCGTAGACCGCATCCTGCAGCACGAGGTCGTACTTGCCGTCCTCGGCCACTTTCTTGATCGCCTTGTTGGCCTGATCGAGCACGCGGGCGAGTTCCTCGTTGCGCCGCTGGTTGAGATCCTCCCGGAACTCGCGCTGCTTGCGCTGGAAGTCGCGGCTCATCTCGGCAAACGCCCGCTCCTTGCGGCTGCGCTCGCTTTCGTTCATCGAAGCACCCTGGCGCTCCAGCTCCTGCTGCAGCGCCTGCAATTCATCGGCCATGCGCTTCAACTCGCGGTCGCGCGGCTCGAACTCCTTCTCCAGGCGCTTTTGCGCCGCCACCGCCGGCGGAGCCTCGCGCATCAAGCGCTCCGAATTGACGAACCCGATCTTGGCCTCCGCCCAGGCCATCGCGCTCGTCAGGCCCAGCGACAACGCCACCAACACCGCCACGGATTTTCTCTTCACGCTGACCTCTCTCTCGTCTTCACTGGCATTACACAAATGGGCACATTACACAAATGGGTACCTCGAACACCCTACTGCGCGGCCGCATAGCGGCGTTGCGCGGCGCTCGCAGGCTCGCCTATCTCATGATATGCCTCGCCTGCTGCGCTCCGGGGCCTTGCCCTGCCGCCGCTCGCGACAGGTTTTCACGGCGCCCAAACATACCCTGTGGAATCGTCCTCACGACGACGCCCTCTGCGGGAAGGAAATCGGCTTCAGAACATACTTCCGAACTGGAATTGGAAGTTCTGCGTCTCGTCTTTGTACGAAGAACCACCGACGTCTTTGCGCACCGGCACCGCGAAGCTGAACTTCAAGGGCCCCAGCGGCGAAGACCAGGAGAAACCGATCCCCGTACTCACGCGCATGTCGTTGATCTTGACGGGGTCGTCCTGATCCCACACATAGCCCGAATCGACGAAGACCGACATGCGGAAGGTTTTGTCCATCCCCAGTCCCGGCAAGGGGAAATAGTACTCGGCATTGAGCACGAGCTTGCGCGTGCCGCCATAGGCATCACCGTTCTCGTCCTTGCGCCCGAGGCTGCCAGCCTCGAAGCCGCGAATCGAACCGATACCGCCCACGTAGTAGTTGCGGAAGAAAGGAACGTCCTTGTCGCCGTAGGATTCGATCCAGCCGATCTCGCCGTTCAACATGAGCGCCTGGCGCTCGGTGACCGGCAACCACCATTGATGCTGGTAGGAGAGCTTGACGAGCTCGATGTCCCCCGGCGGCAAATCGACTTCGGCCGAGACGCGCTGATAGCGCCCCTTCATCGGGTAGATGCGCGAATCCCGCGTGTCGCGCGCCCAGCCGGCCGTAAATGCCAGCGACGAGACCCCGTCGCAGTCGTAGTCGCCTTGCTGGCAGAACTCGATGTAGCGCAAGGGGCTATCCCAATAGGTATCGATCTTGGTCAAGTCGTAGGCGAGGCCGAACTGGATGTTGTCATCCTCGCCGATCGGCCAGCCCATGCGCAGCCCGCCGCCCATCGAACGAGTCTTATAGCGGGATATGTTGTAGCTTTCCGAGGGATCAAACGTGCGGTAGTAAAGGTCGTAGCCGAGTGAGACGCCATCGATCGTATAGTAGGGATCGGTGAAGGAGAGCGAGGCGGTACGCTTCGACTGGCTGGTGTCGAGCTGCAGGCCCAGCGACTTGCCACTGCCGAAGATGTTGTCCTGGGTGACCGAGCCCGAGAGCACGATGTTGTCCGAGCTCGAAAACCCCGCACCGACCATCAGGTTACCCGTGGGCTTTTCCTTGACGGTGAAATTGACGTCGACCTGGTCGGTGGTGCCGGGCACCGGCTGGGTTTCGACCTGGACGTCGTCGAAGTAACCCAGACGATCGACGCGTTGCCTGGACTTGTTGATCTTCTCGGCATCGTACCACTCGCCTTCCATCTGCCGCATCTCTCGGCGGATCACCTCGTCGCGGGTGCGCGTGTTGCCGCCCACGTTGATGCGGTGCACGTAGGTGCGCCGGCCCGGATCGACGAAGATGGTGAAGGCCACCTGACGCTTCTCGCGATCGATTTCGGGAGCGGCGTTGACGTTGGCAAACGCATAGCCTTCGTTGCCGAGCCGGTCGGTCACCGCTTTCACCGTGTCGTTGAGCCTCTCGCGCGAGAACACGTCGCCGGGCTTGAGCTGGGCGAGTTTGCGGTATTCCTCTTCCGGCAAAATGAGGTTGCCGGCGAAGCGCACGGCCGAAACGGTGTAGCGCTCCCCTTCCTTGATCGAGACCGAGATGTAGATGTTCTGCTTGTCCGGCCCGATCGATACCGAGACCGACTCAATGTTGAAATCCAGGTATCCCTGGTTCATGTAGAAGGAGCGCAGCGTCTCCAGGTCCTGCTGCAGTTTCTCGCGCGAATAGCGGTCGGACTTGGTGTACCAGGTGAGCCACCCTGGCGTGGTCAGCCGGAATTGCCTCCGAAGTTCTTTCTCAGAGAACGCCTTGTTGCCGACGATCTTGATCTCGGCGATCTTGGCCGGTTCCCCTTCGGTGATGTCGAAACGGATGGCCACACGATTGCGCGGCAAAGGGGTGATGGTCGTTTGAATATCCACGGCATAATTGCCGCGCGAGAGGTATTGGCGCTTGAGCTCCTGCTCGGCCTGACGCAGCAGCGATCGGTCAAAGATGCGTGATTCGGCCAGCCCCACGCCGCGCAGTGCCTGCTTGATGGAGTCGACGTCAAACTCCTTCATGCCGACGAACTGAAGCTCGCCGATGGCCGGGCGCTCGTCGACGATGACCACCAGCACCTCGCCGTCGGCCTCGATGCGCACGTCGCCGAAAAACCCCGTCTCGAAGAGTTTGCGCACCGCCTCGTCGGCCTGCTCCTGGGTGATGCGCTCACCCACCTTCACCGGCAGATAGCTGAAGATGGTCCCGGCCTCGACGCGCTGGATCCCCTCGACGCGGATGTCCTTGACCACGAACGGCTCGAACGCCTGGACCGACCCCGCGAGCAACACCCCGATCAGGGCCACCATCGCCGCCAGTTTTTTCTTCATCCGCTCACACTCGACCAAATCCGGGACACATCGTTGAAAAGGGCAATCGCCATCAACGTCATCAACAACGCCAAGCCGACCTGCTGGCCGATCTCCATCGCCCGCTCAGACAGCGGCCGACCGCGCACGGCTTCGAGCGAATAATACAGCAAATGCCCGCCATCCAGAATCGGCACCGGCAGCAGGTTCAGCACCCCCAGGCTGATGCTCACCAGGGCGACGAAGCGCAGATAGTGCTCCAGGCCCATTCTCGCCGTCTGGCCGGCATAGTCGGCGATGGTGAGCGGCCCGGAGAGATTCTTCAATGAGGCTTCCCCGATGAGCATGCGCCCGAAGAGGCGCAGGCTCATCGCACTCACGTCCCACGTCTGCCGCAGGGCCAGGCCCACGGCCTGCAGCGGAGGATAGCGCACGGACACGAAGAATTCCTCCTCAGGAACGGGGCGCGCCGCCACCCCGATGCGCCCGATCGTCCCCCCTTGCCCATCGTCGGCAGGCTCGGCGAACACCTCCCGTTCGAGCACCCGGCCCTCCTGCTCCAGGGTGAAGCGCAGGGTCTTGCCGGGGTTCGCGCGCACGATGTCGACGAGCTCTCGCCAATCGACGATCGGTTGACCCTCGATGGCGCGCACCCGCATGCCGGCCACGATCCCGGCGCTCTCGGCCGGACTGGCGGGAGCGACGCCGCCCACCACCGGTTCCAAAGGTGGACGCCAAGGTTTGAGCCCCAGCTGCACCATGACGTCGTCGCGACCCTGATCGACGACCACGCCGGCAAGCGGCAGGGAGACGGCGAGCCGCCCGCCGCCGCGCTCCACCTCCAGCGTCACCGCGTCGCGGCGCAGGACTGCGGCGAGCACTTCCCAGCGCAGCTGTGGCAGGCTTGCCACCGCACGCCCATCCACGGCCACCACCCGGTCGCCCGGTTGCAGGCCCGCCTGCGCGGCAACGCTCTCAGCCGGCGGGTCGATTCGCGCCACCGGCTCGCGCACCCCCACCGCATAGAGCGCGGCGTAGAGGACGATCGCCAACAAGAGGTTGGCCAGGGGGCCGGCGGCCACGATCAGCATGCGCCTGCCCACCGGCTGACGGCCGAACGCCCGGGGCAGATCTTCCGGCGCGACCGGAGCTTCCCGTTCATCGACCATCTTCACGTAACCGCCCAGCGGTACGGCGGCGAGCACCCACTCGGTGCCATCCCGCCCGAAGCGGCGCGACCACAGCGCCGGCCCGAAGCCGATGGAAAAACGCAGCACTTTCACCCCACAGACCCGCGCGACGAGGTAATGCCCCAGCTCATGGAAGAAGATGAGCCCGCCCAGAGCGATCACGAAAGGGACGAGGTAGGACAAGGCGTTCATGCGCCCTCCCCCGCGAGCAAGGCTTCGGCCCGGTCGCGTGCCAGACGGTCGAATTCGAGCACCGCTTCGAGCGTGTCGAGCGCACGCAACGGCAGCTGCGCGAGCGTGGATTCGATCAGAGCCGGAATGCGGTCGAAGCGCAAGCGCCCCTGCAGAAATGCAGCCACCGCCACCTCGTTGGCCGCATTGAGCGCCGCCGGGGCCGAGCCGCCTTCCCGCAGCGCCTCGTAGGCGAGCCGCAGGCAAGGAAAACGTTGCAGATCGGGCGGTTCGAATTCGAGCCGGCGCACGCGCACCAGGTCGAGCGGCCTCACCCCTGCCTCGAGCCGCTGCGGAAAGCCCAGGGCATGGGCGATCGGCGTGCGCATGTCGGGCGTTCCCATCTGCGCGAGCAGCGAACCGTCGCGGTATTCCACCAGCGAATGTACCACGCTCTGAGGGTGGATCACCACCTCGATGCGCGAAGGCGGCAGACCGAAAAGCCAGTACGCCTCGATCACCTCGAGCCCCTTGTTCATCATCGTGGCCGAGTCGACCGAGATCTTGCGTCCCATCGACCAGTTGGGATGGGCGCAGGCTTCTTGGGGGGTGACCGTGGCGAAGCGCTCCAGCGGCCGCCCGCGAAACGGCCCCCCCGAGGCGGTGAGGATGATCCGCTGCACGCCGAAATCATCCGGCCGGCTGCGGTCGTAGTCCGGCGGCAACGCCTGGAAGATGGCGTTGTGTTCGGAGTCGAGCGGCAGCAGCCGCGCCCCGTGCTGCGCCACCGCCTCCATGAAGAGTCCGCCGGCGAGCACCAGGGCTTCCTTGTTGGCGAGCAGGATCTTCTTGCCCGCGCACACCGCGGCCCAGGCAGGAGGCAAACCCGCCGCGCCGACGATGGCCGCGACCACCGTATCCACGTCGCGATGGCTGGCGACTTCGGCAAGCGCCGTCTCTCCTTGACGCACTTCGGTCGGAATGCCCTCGCGGCGCAAGGCCGCGCGCAAGGCGTCGGCCGCATCCGCCTCGCCCAGCACTGCCCAGCGGGGTTGAAACCGTCGGCACGCTTCGAGCAGCGCCTCCCAGCGGCGCAGCGCCGTGAGGGCCACGACCTCGAAGCGCTCCGGGTGGCGCGAGACCACGTCCAGCGTGCTCGCACCGATCGAACCGCTCGCTCCGAGGATCGCCAAGCGTTCCCGCTTCATTGCCGCTCCAGCCACCACAAGGCAAGAAAAGGCATCGTCGCCGTCAGGCTGTCGATGCGATCGAACACTCCGCCATGCCCTGGCAGCAGTTCACCGGAATCCTTCACTCCGGCGACGCGCTTCATCCAGGATTCGAAGAGATCCCCCTCGATCGCCACCGCCGTCAGGGCAAGCAACACCGCGAGAAAGTGTCCCACAGACGCACCCTCCGGCGTGATACCGAACGCATGGAGCAGGAGCGCGTAGAGCGCCACCGCGGCGAAAGCCCCCGCCGCCCCTTCCACCGTCTTTGCCGGGCTGATGGTCGGAGCGAGCTTGCGCCGCCCCCAGCGCCGGCCGACGTAGTAGGCGGCGGCATCGGCCACCCACACGAGCGCCATCATCGCCAGCAGATGCAAGGCCGAGAACCCGCGCAGCGTCACGACCGCCAGCGCCGCCGGCCACAGCACCACGGCCCCCGACGCGTACCAGCAAAAGCGGCTGCGCCAGCGCCAGGCCGCGAGCAACGTCCAGGGCACGAGGCTCAGCCAGAAAGCGGCCCCGGCGATCATCACCGCCTCGAGCAGCGGCAGCACGGGCGCTCCGAGGCTTACGCCGCTTGCCCGCCACAAGAAGGCATACCCCGCGGCGTAGCCCAGAGCTCCGCCCCAGGCTGCCACCTCTCCCCAACCGATGAGGCGGCACCACTCACGACCGGCGAGTAGCACGACCAAGGCCACAGACGCCGCCCACAGCGGCGCCGGCGCAAAAAAAAGCAAGAGAAGCAAACCGGCGATCAAGGCCGCCGCAGTGAGGAGCCGCCGCGAGGCGTTGTCGAAGGCTAGACTCATAAAGAAACGGCGAGCTGCTCGCTCGTGCGGCCGAAGCGCCGTTCGCGGCGCTGATAGGAGCGAACGGCCTCGTCGAGCGCCTCCTCGCGGAAATCCGGCCAGAGCGTATCGGTGAAATAGAGTTCGGTGTAGGCGAGCTGCCAGAGGAGAAAATTGCTCAATCGCTGCTCCCCCCCCGTGCGGATGAAGAGATCGGGCTCCGGCGCCCAGCCCAGGGCCAGTTCCGCCTGCAGCTCGGCCTCGGTGTAACCGCCGGCGCGCTCGGGATGCGCGCGCGTAAGGCGGTTCATCGCCTGCACAATGTCCCAGCGCCCGCCGTAATTGGCGGCGATGTTGAGGCAGATTTTCGTGTTCCCGGCCGTCTTTGCCTCGGCCCTGGCGATGAGCGCCTGCAATTCCGCGTCGAAGCGGCTGCGATCGCCGATGACGGTCAGCCGCACGCCGTTGCGGTGCATGCGCGCGACTTCGCGCTTGAGCATCATGCGGAAGAGCCCCATGAGGAAGCCGACTTCCTCCGCCGGGCGGCGCCAGTTCTCCGAGCTGAAGGCAAAGAGCGTGAGATGCTCCACCCCCAGCTCGGCGCAATGGCGCACCACGTGGCGTACCGCCTCCACGCCCTGGCGGTGCCCCTCCATGCGGGGCAGTCCGCGCAGCTTCGCCCAGCGGCCGTTGCCATCCATGATGATGGCGATGTGCCGCGGGATCGGGTGCACCTCGGGGATGCCCGTCGTCGATGTCAGGGGAAGTTCGGCCACGGTGCCTCGCGCGGCCCCGCCGGAGGCTTCGGCGGGGAGAATGGGGTCAGATCTGCAGCAGCTCCTGCTCTTTCTTCTCGATGAGCTTGTCGATCTCGCCGATGTAGCGGTCGGTGAGCTTCTGGATTTCTTCCTCGGCGCGGCGCGCCTCGTCCTCGCTGACCGTCTTCTTCTTCAGGGCTTCCTTGATCTCGTGGTTTACGTCGCGGCGCACGTTGCGCACCGCCACGCGCGCCTGTTCTCCTTCGTGCCGGACCACTTTGCCCAGATCCCGACGGCGCTCCTCGGTGAGTGACGGCATGGGCACGCGCAGGATCTCGCCCATGTTGGAAGGGTTGAGCCCCAGGTCGCTTTCGCGGATCGCCTTCTCGATCTTGGAGAGCATGTTCTTTTCCCAAGGCTGCACGCCGATGGTGCGCGCATCGATCAGGGTGACGTTGGCCACCTGCGGCACCGGAACCATGCTGCCATAATACTCGACCATCACGTGGTCGAGCAGGCCCGTGTGGGCGCGGCCGGTCCGAATCTTGGCGAGATCGACCTTGAGCACCTCGACGGCCTTGGCCATGCGCTGCTCGGCGTCTTTCTTGAGTTCAGCGACGTTCATCTCGACTCCTTACGAATGCACCAGCGTGCCTTCGTCCTCGCCCATGACGACGCGGCGCAAGGCCCCGGGCTTGAAGATGGAAAACACGTTGATGGGCAGCTTGATGTCGCGGCACAAGGCGAAGGCGGTGGCATCCATCACCGCGAGATTGCGTCCGATCGCCTCGTCGAAGCTGATGCGGTGATAACGCTTGGCGGTGGGGTCTTTTTGCGGATCATCGGTATAGACGCCATCGACCTTGGTCGCCTTCAACACGATCTGCGCCCCGATTTCGGCGCCGCGCAGCGCGGCCGCCGTATCGGTGGTGAAAAAAGGATTCCCCGTACCGGCAGCGAAGATGACGATGCGGCCTTCTTCCAGATGCCGGATGGCGCGGGCGCGGATGTAGGGTTCGACCACCTGCTCGATGCGCAGCGCCGAGAGCACGCGCGATTCGACCTCGTGCCGCCGGAAGGCGTCCGAGAGCGCCATGGCGTTCATCACCGTGGCGAGCATGCCGATGTAGTCGGCGGTCGCCCGGTCCATGCCGCTCGCCGCCCCCTGGATGCCGCGGAAGATGTTGCCCCCGCCGATCACGATCCCGATCTGCACGCCGAGCCCGGCGACTTCGGCGATTTCGCCGACGATGCGTTCGACGACCTTCTCATTGATGCCGTAGGGGTCGTCGCCCATGAGCGCCTCGCCCGAGAGCTTCAAGAGGATACGGCGATAGGCAGGGGTGGCCATGGGCAAGCTCTCGTCGTCAGGATTTGGCTGCGGCCGCCGCCTGCGCCGCCACTTCGGCGGCGAAGTCGGTCTGCTTCTTCTCGATGCCTTCGCCGACGACGAAGAGCGCGAAAGAGGCGACCTTGGCGTTGCGCTGCTTCAGGAGCGCCTCGACGCTGAGCTTGTCGTCCTTGACGAAGCCCTGACCGAGCAAAGTGACTTCCTTGAGATATTTCTGCACCGCGCCTTCGGCGATCTTGTCGAGGATCGCTTCGGGCTTGCCCGATTCGATCGCCTTCTGCCGCGCGATGCGCCGTTCGGTCTCGATGAGCTCGGCGGGCACCTGATCGGCCGAAAGGGCCTTCGGCTTGCAGGCGGCGACGTGCATGGCCAGATCCTTACCCAGCACCTCGTCGCCACCGACGAGATCGACGAGCACGCCGATCTTAGCGCCACCGTGCACGTAGGAGTACACCTTGCCCTGGGCCTCGATGCGGGCGAAACGGCGGATGGTGATGTTCTCGCCGATCTTGCCCACGAGTTCGGTGCGCACCTGCTCGACCGGCTTGCCGTCGAGCTCGAGCTGGGAGAGCGCGGCCACGTCGGCCGGATTGCGCTCGGCCACCAGCTGCGCCAGATGGTTGGCAAAGGCGACGAATTCCTCGTTCTTCGCCACGAAGTCGGTCTCGCAATTGACCTCGATCATGGCCGCGAGCTTGGCATCGGGCGACACCCAGATGGCGACGATGCCTTCGGCGGCCACGCGACTGGCGGCCTTGCTCGCCTTGTTGCCGAGCTTGACACGCAGGATCTCTTCGGCGCGCGCCATGTCGCCGCCGGCCTCCGCGAGCGCCTTCTTGCACTCCATCATCGGCGCATCGGTGCGCTCGCGCAGCTCCTTGACCATGCTTGCGGTAATTTCAGCCATCATCCGTCCTCACGAAAGGTTGTCGGGCGGGCGCACGCACGGTGCGCTCGCCGCATGCATACTGCCGCTGCCTTACTCGGCCGCCGGCGCTTCGCCTGCCTCGGAGGCCGCCTCAGCTTCGGCGCCCTCGACTTCCACGAACTCGTCGGAAGCCGCGGCGACCACTTCCTGCAGCGCCATGGCCTTGCCTTCGAGCACGGCATCGGCGATCGCCCGGGCGTACAGCCGCACGGCGCGGGCCGAATCGTCGTTGCCGGGGATCACGTAGTCGATCCCGTCGGGGCTATGGTTGGTATCGACCACTGCCACCACGGGGATGCCCAGCTTGTTCGCCTCGGCCACGGCGATCTTGTGGTGCCCCACGTCGATGACGAAGAGCGCGTCGGGCAGACGCTCCAGCTCCTTGATGCCGCCCAGGCTGCGCTCGAGCTTGTCGAGCTCGCGCTGCAGGCCCAGCGCCTCGCGCTTGGGCAACTGCTGCACCGAACCGTCGGCGAACGCTGCTTCGAGCTCCTTGAGCCGGGCGATGGACTGGCGCACCGTCTTGAAGTTGGTGAGCATGCCGCCGAGCCAGCGTTCATTGACGAAAGGCATGCCGCAGCGCTGGGCTTCCTCGGCGATGATGTCGCGCGCCTGGCGTTTGGTGGCGACGAAGAGGATCGTGCCGCCCTTGGCAGAGAGCCGGCGCACGAATTCGACTGCTTCGCGCAGTTTCACCAGCGTCTTCTCGAGGTTGACGATGTGGATCTTGTTGCGCTCCCCGTAGATGTAGGGGGCCATCTTGGGATGCCAGAAACGGGTCTGATGCCCGAAGTGGACGCCAGCCTCGAGCATTTGACGCATCGTGACGTTCATGAAGACTCCAATGGATAAGGGTTGAACCTCCGCCCGCGACCTACCGTGCACCAGGCACGGACCCTCGTCGCTTGCGGGCGTGTGGAATGGCCTGCCGCGCACGGCAGGCCCGGCATTATAACGAAAGCAAAGCCCGCCGTCAAAAACGGCGCGATGGAGGGATTCCCGGCCCGGGCGTCAAACGACGTCCGCCTCGGGCTGATCGAGCCCAAACGCCTTGTGCAGCGCGCGCACGGCCAGTTCGAGGTACTTCTCGTCGACGAGCACCGAGATCTTGATCTCGGAGGTCGAGATCATCTGGATGTTGATCCCTTCCTCGGCGAGAGTGCGGAACATCTTGGCCGCCACGCCGGGGTGCGAGCGCATCCCGACGCCCACCAGCGAGACCTTGCACACCGATTTGTCGCCGATCACCTGACGCGCCCCGAGATCGTTCTTCACCCGTTCGAGGATCTCCAGAACTTTCTTGAGATCGTTCTTCGCCACGGTGAAGCTGAAGTCGGTGCTGCCGTCATGCCCGACGTTTTGCACGATCATGTCGACGTCGACGTTGGCATCGGCCACCGGCCCCAGGATCTGGTAGGCGACGCCCGGCTTGTCGGGCACGCCCAGCAGCGTCACCTTGGCCTCGTCGCGCTGAAAGGCGATGCCGGAAATGATGGGTTGTTCCATGTTCTTTTCTTCCTCGACCGTGATCAACGTCCCTTCTCCCTCTTCTTCGAAACTGGAAAGCACTCGCAGCTTGACCTTGTACTTGCCGGCGAATTCCACCGAACGGATCTGCAGCACCTTGGAGCCGAGGCTGGCCATCTCGAGCATTTCCTCGAAGGTGATCTGCGACAGGCGCCGCGCCTCGGGCACGATGCGCGGGTCGGTGGTATAGACGCCATCGACGTCGGTATAGATCTGGCACTCGTCGGCCTGCAACGCCGCCGCGAGCGCCACGGCGGTGGTGTCCGAGCCGCCGCGCCCCAGCGTGGTGATGTTGCCCTCGCCATCCACCCCCTGGAAGCCGGCCACGATCACGACCTTGCCCGCGGCCAGATCGGCGAGCATACGCTCCGGCTCGATCTCCAGGATGCGCGCTTTGGTGAAGGCGCTGTCGGTATGAATGGGCACTTGCCAGCCAGTATAGCTCTTGGCCGGAATCCCAAGGGACTGCAGGGCGATCGCGGTAAGCCCGATCGTTACCTGCTCACCGGTGGCGAGCACCACGTCCACCTCGCGCGGATCGGGTGAATCGGACAGCGCCTGCGTGAGCGCCACGAGGCGGTTGGTCTCGCCGCTCATGGCCGAGACCACCACCACCACCTGGTGCCCCTGCTGACGGTATCGCGCCACGCGGCGCGCGACGTTCTGGATCCGCTCCGGCGAGCCCACGGAGGTGCCGCCGTATTTCTGCACGATGAGCGCCATCTTCCCCTCGAAAAGCGACTTTAAAACTTATAATTTTACCAATGATCGTCTTTCCCCGCCAGGGACAGGAAGCATCGAACCCTCTGCGAGGGGGACTCCTGCACAATAAGAAAAATCGATACAAAAAATCCGTATCAACTATCGAAAAATAGTTGTCTTACAATTTTCCTTGTTATATGATTATGCCTCGCTCAGGCACGACATGAGCGAGGCATGTTCTCCTATCCACGAGTAATGGAGCGAATCTCGATGAAGAACCTCACTGGCAGCGACATCCGCGAACTGCGCAAGAAGCTGGGGCTCAACCAGTCTCAGTTCTGGTCCAAACTTGGCGTCACCCAGAGCGGGGGGTCGCGCTACGAGAGCGGGCGCAACATCCCCCGCCCGGTGCAAGCGCTGCTGCGCCTCGTCCATGTCGAGCAGATCGACGTGAACAAGATCAAGCGGGAAGACTGGGAAGTCGCGCAATACCTCAAGGCGACCGATGCCGAGCGCTTCAAGGAACTCAAGAAAGAAGCGCGCGCCTGGCTGAAAAACCAGGGAAAGACGTCCGCCCCCGTCGAAGAAGCGGAGACGACGGAAGACTGAGCCGCGTGGCTCGGCCGCGATCGACGGGATTTCGGCGACCGCCGCGGCCGTGCGCTCTGCACGCCGCGGCGGTTTTCCGTTAGAATCCCCCCATGCAGATCACCCGCCGCTTCGAATTCGACGCCGGGCACCGTATCCCCAATCACGCCAGCCGCTGCCGCCATCTACACGGCCATCGCTATGCGCTCGAGGTGACGCTCATCGGCGAAACCGTCGCAGAGACCGGGCGCAGCGACGAGGGAATGGTGCTCGATTTCTCCGCCCTCAAGACGCTCGTGCAGGAAACCGTGGTCGATCCCTGGGATCACGCCTTCCTCGTGCATCGCGACGACACCTTGGTGCGCTCGCTCCTCGAGCGCATCCCGGACCATAGAACGGTCGTGCTTGACGCCGTTCCCACCGCCGAAAACCTCGCCCGCATCGCTTTCACGCTCCTTGCTCCGCGCTTTCAGGCCACCTACGGCGAACGGCTGCGGCTGCGCCGGGTGCGCCTCTACGAGACCCCCAACTGCTGGGCGGATTACCCCGACGACTGAGCGCCTCTTGGCAAAGGCCGCGTCGCTGGGGATAATCGCGGCGTCCCCGGCCGGAGAAAGGCGATGGAACGACTCGAACACCCGCTAGCGGATGCGCCCGCCTGGATCCGGTTCTTCGCCGAGCGCGCCGACCAGGTCCCCATCCTCAGACACACCAAGCGAAGTCTCGAGGAATTGCGCCCGGCGGCGGAAACGCTCAATGCTCATATCATTTCCCGGGTGGTGCTGCAAGACCCGCTCCTCACGCTGCGGCTGATGGTGACGCTGCAGAAACGCCGCCCGCCCGATCTGCGCACGCGCGAGCTCACCACCATCGACCGCATCCTCCTCATGCTGGGCATCCGCGCCTTTTATGCCGAATGCGACCGTATGACGCTGGTGGAAGAGGAACTCGCCGACCTGCCCGACGAGCTCACCATGCTGCTGCGGCTCATCGCCCGGCTGCGGCGCGCGGCGCGCTTCGCCCGCGAATGGGCTCTCGTACGCCGCGACATCGAAGTCTCGGAAGTGGTCGTGGCCGCCCTGCTGCACGACATCACCGAAGTCCTGATGTGGCTCTACGCGCCCCGGCTCATGTCGCTGCTCATCCGCCTGCGCCGCACCTACCCTGCCATCCCGCTCGAACAACTGCAGCGCAAGGTGTTCAACGCCACCGAAGTCGAGATCCGCAACGGCCTCATCGACGCGCTGGAGCTGCCCGAGATCCTGAAGAAGCTGCTCGACGACCACCACCTGGAGAATCCGCGCACGCGCACGGTGTGGCTCGCCACGCGGCTCGCCAGGCACCTGGCCCACGGCTGGAACGATCCGCGCATCCCGGCCGACCTCGACGCCATCCAGGAGCTGGTGCACCTCAGTCGCGAGATCCTGCTCAAGCAGCTCGGCGCGCCGGAAGAAGTGATGGCGCGCCTGCTGGGCCCGGCAAACGAGACGACGCCGTCCAGCCCAACGAGCGGCGAAACGGCGGCCGGCGCTTCGACTGCATCGGCCAAGCCCAGCGGATCATCGGCCGCCCCCTCCAGCGACGGCTGAACTTCGGCCCTCGAGCGCGGCGAGCGCTTCCAGCTGCACCCAGCGTTCGAGCAAGGCCTCGATTGCTTCCTCCACCGCCGTGAGCCGCGCCTTCAGGCCGGCCACTTCCTGCGCCCGCTCGCTGTAGAGCCGCGGATCGGCGAGCGCCTCGGCGAGCGCTGCCTGCTCGGCCTCCAGGGCCTCGATGCGCTGCGGTAACGCCTCCAATTCCTGGCGCTCGCGGTAGGATAGACGCCGCGGCCGCGGGGACCGGGGGTTCTCCGCCTCGGCTGCCGTGGCCGGCATTTTCACCGCCACAGGCTGCGCCGGAACCGATGCAGACGCGCCGTGCAGCCTCACCCAGTCGCTGTAGCCGCCGACGCATTCTTCCCAACGCCCGTCGCCGGCCGAGGCGATCACCTGCGTGACCACGTTGTCGAGAAAGCGCCGATCGTGGCTGACCAGCAGCAAAGTCCCCGGATAGGCGAGCAGGCGCTCTTCGAGGAGCTCCAGGGTGTCGAGGTCGAGATCGTTGGTAGGCTCGTCGAGCACCAGCACGTTGGCTGGCTGGGCGAAGAGGCGCGCGAGCAGCAGCCGGTTGCGTTCCCCGCCCGAGAGCGTCTTCACCGGCGAGCGCGCCCGCTGCGGCGAGAAGAGAAAATCTTCCAGGTAGCCAACGACGTGGCGCCGCTGCCCGGCGATCTCCACCGTATCCGATCCAGGGCTGACCACGTCGATGAGGCGCGCCTCGGGGTCGAGCTGGGCGCGCATCTGGTCGAAATAGGCGACGCGCCGGCGCGTACCATGGCGTACCAGCCCTGCATCGGGCTCGATCTCGCCCAAGATGAGTTTGAGCAAGGTGGTCTTGCCCGCGCCGTTGGGACCGATGAGGCCGATGCGATCGCCCCGCAGGATGGTGGTGGAAAAGTCGCGCACCACCGTTTTCTCGCCCCAGGATTTCGTCACCCCCACGAGCTCGGCCACCAGCCGCCCGCTCTGCTCGCCCGCCTCCAGCTGCAGACGCACCCGCCCGAGCCGCTCACGGCGCGCCTCGCGTTCCTCGCGCAGCCGCTCCAGCCGCCGCACCCGGCCTTCGTTGCGCGTGCGCCGCGCTTCCACCCCTTTACGGATCCACGCCTCTTCCTGGGCGTGGAACTTGTCGAAGCGCGCCTGCGCCTGGGCCTCGGCCGCAAGCTGCTCGGCCTTGCGCCGTTCGTACTCGGCAAAGGATCCGGGAAAGCTCGCCAGCCGCCCGCGGTCGAGCTCGACGATGCGGCTGGCGACCCGATCGACCAGGGCCCGGTCGTGCGTCACCAGCACGACGCTGCCGCGAAAGGCGAGCAGCATCTGCTCCAGCCGCTCGATGGCGGCGATGTCGAGGTGGTTGGTCGGCTCGTCGAGGAGCAGCACTTCCGGTTCGGCCACCAGCGCGCGCGCCAGCGCCACGCGCTTCACCCCGCCGCCGGAGAGCGTCGCGATGCGCGCCTCGGCCGCGAGCCCCAGCGCCGCGAGCGCGGCGTCGAGGCGGTGCTGCCACTGCCAACCGCCCTCGCGCTCCAGCGCCTGCTGCACGGCGTCGAGTTCGGCAAGGAGCGCCGGCTCGGGAGAGGCCGCCACGCGGCGCGACAGCTCTTGAAACCGCCGCAAGAGTCCCGCCGCCTCGCCCAGCCCCTCGGTGAGCACCTCGGCCACCGTGGCCTGCAGCGGGAAGTCCGCCTCCTGCGGCACATAGGCCAGACGCAGGCCCGGCTGACGCCACAGGAGCCCGTCGTCGAGCGGCTGTTCGCCGGCGAGCACGCGCAGCAGGCTGGATTTGCCCGCGCCGTTGCGCCCGATCAGCACCACGCGCTCGTTCTCGTCGAGCTGGAAGGTCGCGGCGTCGAGCAAGGGAACGTGACCAAAGGCGAGATGGGCGTCATCGAGACGGAGCAGTGGCATGACAAAACCTTGAAAGGGGAGTCCCCCCGCCAGGAATCGAACCTGGATCTAGCGCTTAGGAGGCGCTCGTTCTATCCATTGAACTACGGGGAGAGGGGATGATTCAGCGCGAGGGCACTTCGGCGTAAAGGTCGTGCACGTCGCAGTCGGTGACGAGAACTTCGGCGAATTCGCCCGGCTGCAAGTCCTCGCCGTTGGGAATGATGACGAGACCGTCGATCTCGGGGGCATCGGCGCTCGAGCGCGCGAGCGCCCCTTCCTCGTCGACCTCTTCCACCAACACCGTGATCCGGCGCCCGATCCAGCGCTCCAGCCGCTGGGTGGAGATGTCCTCCTGCCACTGCAGCAGGCGCACGCGACGTTCCTCGCGCACTTCCTCGGGCACGGCATCGGGCAGCGCATTGGCCGCCGCCCCCTCGACCGGAGAATAGGCGAAGGCGCCGACGCGGTCGAGCTGCGCTTCTTCGAGAAACTGCAGCAAGAGGTCGAAATCTTCTTCGGTCTCACCGGGAAAGCCGGTGATGAAGGTGGAGCGGATCGTCAGATCGGGGCAGATCGCGCGCCAGCGCCGGATGCGCTCGAGCACCTGTTCGGCGGCCGCCGGCCGCTGCATCGCCTTGAGGATGCGGGGACTGGCGTGCTGGAACGGGACGTCGAGATACGGCAGGATCCTGCCCTCGGCCATGAGGGGGATGAGCTCGTCCACGCTCGGATAGGGATAGACATAGTGCAGCCGGACCCACACGCCGAGATCCCCCAGCAGCCGGGCGAGCTCGGTGAGGCGCTGGCGCACGGGCCGGCCGTCGACGAAGCCCGTGCGGTACTTGAGATCCACCCCGTAGGCGGCGGTATCCTGCGACACGACCAGGATCTCCTTGACGCCGGATTCGACCAGCGCCTCGGCTTCGGCCATGATCTCGTGGATGGGACGGCTGACGAGATCGCCGCGCAGCGCCGGGATGATGCAGAAGGTGCAGCGGTGGTTGCAGCCCTCGGAGATCTTCAGATAGGCATAGTGCGGCGGCGTGAGCCGCAAGCCCTGCGGCGGAACGAGATCGCTGAAGGGGTCGTGCGGCTTGGGCAGATGCCGGTGCACGAGCTCGAGCACCTCGGCATCGGCGTGCGGCCCGGTGATCGCCAGCACCTGGGGGAATTCTTCGAGGATACGCTGCGGCCGGGCGCCCAGGCAGCCGGTGACGATGACCTTGCCGTTCTCCGCCAGCGCCTCGCCGATGGCCTGCAGCGATTCTTCCACGGCTGCGTCGATGAAGCCGCAGGTATTGACGATGACGAGATCCGCCCCTTCATAGTCGGGGCTCAGCGCATAGCCCTCGGCGCGCAGGCGCGTGAGGATGCGTTCGGAGTCGACGGTGGCCTTGGGGCAGCCCAGGCTCACCATGCCCACGCGGGGCGCGGCAAGCTCAGGTTTCATCGGTCTTATCGGTCTTGGTTGCCGAAGCGCCCGGGGCGGATCCGTCCGTCTGCGGCCGCAGGCCGGAGAACATGGCGCCAAAGAGCCCGCGCGTCTGATTCTCCGCCTGTTTCTGCACCTGGGTGATGAGCTGGCGCGATTGTTCGAGATAGGCGTTCATCATCGATTGCAGCGCCGGAGCCTGGAGCGAAAGAAACTGCGCCATCCAGTCGGTACCCAGCGGCGCCTTGTCGCCATAGAGCGCGCGCAGCTGCTCCTGGAATTTGTTCTGCATCTCGACGAAGGCCGCGATGCTGTTTTCCAGATAGCGCCCCATCAGATTTTGCGACGCTTGGCCGTAGAAGCGGATGATCTGCGCGAGCAGCTCGGAGGAGAAGAGCGGCTGGCCGCAGGCTTCTTCTTCGAGGATGATCTGCAGCAGCACGCTGCGCGTGAGATCTTCCCCCGTCTTCGCATCGACGATACGGAAAGGCTCGTGCGCGAGCACGAGCGCCTTCACGTCGCCGATCGTGATGTAGGCGCTGCTGGCAGTATCGTACAGACGGCGATTGGGGTATTTCTTGATCAGGCGGATTTGCTGCTCATCGGTCATTGCCGATCCGTCCCGGGAAGAGGTCGCGACGGATCATTATACCGTAGCAGGGGGCAAAGGTTCGCACCCGTCCGAAGAAAGGACGCTGCCGAAAAACCGCCGTGCGGCGTCCGCACGGACCGCACGGCGGGGAAAGGTTTCCTGCCGCAGCCGGCCGATCCCCTCAGTACATGTGCTGGCCGCCGTTGATGGCGATGTTGGCTCCGGTCATGAAAGCGGCCTCATCGGAGGCGATGTAGGCGATCAGTCCGGCGATCTCCTCGGGCTTGCCCAGACGCCCCATGGGGATCTGCGGCAGGATCTTGGATTCCAGGATCTCTTGCGGAATGGCGAGCACCATCTTGGTGCCGATGTAGCCCGGCGAGACGGTATTGACGGTGACGCCGTAGCGCGCCACTTCGAGCGCGAGCGCCTTGGTGAAACCGTGCATCCCGGCCTTGGCCGCGGAATAGTTGGTCTGGCCAAAGGCGCCTTTCTGGCCATTGACCGAAGAGATGTTGATGATGCGCCCCCACTTGCGCTCGACCATGCCGTCGATAACCTGCTTGGTCATGTTGAACACGCTGTCGAGGTTGGTGCGCAACACGGCGTCCCAGTCGGCTTTGGTCATCTTGCGCAGGGTCATGTCGCGCGTGATACCGGCGTTATTGACGAGCACGTCCACCGGGCCGATTTCCTGCACGATTCTCTCCACGCAGGCCTTGCAGGAATCGAAGTCGGCCACGTCGGCCGGATAGGCGGCGAACTCGAACCCCTTGGCTTTCATCTCGGCGAGCCACTGCGGGGCCTTGGTGTTGCCGAGCGAGTGGGTGGTCACGACGCGATAGCCCATCTGGGCGAGCTTGATGCAGATCGCCTCACCCAGACCGCCCATACCCCCTGTCACCAATGCGATGCGTGTCGTCATTTCCCTTCTCCTCTTCGATGGTTGAATGGCGCCGCTGACGGCACCGGGTTACGCAAGCGCTTCGCGCACGAGCGGCAGCGCCGGTTCTTTCACGTAGCGCCCGGGGGCCGGCTCGATCGGCCGGTAACGGGCGTTGCCCAGTTCCTTGCGCGCCGGCACGGGTTTGCCCTTGTACGCTTCCAGCCAGCGCGCCCAATCCCACCACCAGCTGCCGGGCTGCTCCTGCGCCCCGGCCAGCCACGCTTCCGGCTCCTCGGGCAGGGAATCGTTGCTCCAGTAGCTGCGGCGGTTCTTGCGCGCAGGGTTGATGGCCCCGGCGATGTGGCCGCTCGCCCCAAGCACGAAACGGCGCGGACCACCGAGCAGGCGCTGTGACAGGTAGGCTCCGCGCCAGGGCACGATGTGGTCTTCGCGCGCCGCCAGCACGTAGGCGGGCATGTCGAGGCGGGCGAGGCTCACCGGCTGGCCGAGCATCGTCAACTTGTTGGGCACGCGCAGGTTGTTTTCGAGATACATATTGCGCAGGTAGTAGGTGACGAAGGGCCCGGGCAGATTGGTGCTGTCGCTGTTCCAGAAGAGCAGATCGAAAGGCTTGGGCGCCTCGCCTTTCAGGTAATTGTTCACCACGTAGTTCCAGATGAGGTCGTTGTCGCGCAGCGCCGAGAAGGTATTGGCGAGCTCCGAGCCCAGCATCAGTCCGCCCTTGCCGATCGCCGCCTCGCGCGCCGTGACGCTGGCCTCATCCACGAGGCAGCCGAGCTCGCCGCTCTCGGCATAGTCGAGCAGCGTCGTCATCAAGGTGAGGCTATGCACCGGCTGCTCGCCCCGGGCGCGCGCCACCGCGAGCGCACAGGAAAGGATCGTGCCGCCGACGCAAAACCCCAGCGCGTTGGGGTCGGCAACGCCCGTGACTTCGCGCACGATCTCCAGCGCCCGCAGCGGGCCCAGTTCCAGGTAATCGTCCCAGCCGTAGCGCGCCTCGGCGATGCCGGGATTTTTCCACGAGATCATGAACACCGTGTGACCCTGCTCCAGGGCGAAACGCACGAGGGAATTTTCCGGCTGCAGGTCGAGGATGTAGAACTTGTTGATGCTGGGCGGCACGATGAGAAGCGGCCGCTCGCCCACTTTTTCCGTGAGCGGCGCGTACTGGATGAGCTGCATGAGGGGGTTCTCGGCGATCACCGCGCCGGGAGTGACCGCGAGGTTGCGCCCCACCTCGAAGGCGCGCTCGTCGGTCATCGAGATGCGCCCCTTGTGCAGGTCTTCGAGCAGGTTGGCAACGCCGCGCCGGATGCTCTCGCCCTGGGTCTCGAGCGCCTGGCGGATGAATTCCGGATTGGTGGCAGCGAAGTTCGACGGCGCCATCGCGTCGACGATCTGGCGCACGAGGAAACGCGCCCGCGCCTTGGTCTTGCCGTCGGGGAAATCGCTCTCTTCCACCCAGCGGGTGAGGATCTCGGCGTTGATGCAATAGGCCTGACGCAGATAGTCGAAAATGGGGCTTTCCTGCCAGGCGGGCGAAGAGAAGCGCTTGTCGCTGCGCACCTGCGGCACCACCGGCTCGGCGGTCTCACCCGGCTGGCGATGCAGCAGCCGATCCCACAACTGGGCGTGCTGCGCCAGCCACTGCTGCTGCCATTGGCGCAGCTTGTCCGGGTCGCGTACCATGAGCTGCCAGGATTGCTGCCACCATTGCAAGGGATGGCCCGGGGGAAGCGAAGCGCCGGGCGGATTGTGGGAAGACGTCATATTTTCTCCTCGGTTGAATTCATTGTGGCACGAAAGGCGGGCGTGGACAATCATGCACCGCAGCATGGGCGCCGCGAACAACCTACTGCGCGCCCGCATGGCGGCGTTGCGCGGTGCTCGGAGGCTCACCTATCTGCATGATGTGTCTCGCCTCCTGCGCTCCGGGCGCCTTGCCCTGCGGCCGCTCGCGACGGTTGTTCACGGCGCCCGCATGTGTCATTCACGCGGCGGTACGCCACAGGCACAAGGCAAAGCGACCGGTACGCCCTTGCGCTCGGCGGTAGGAATAGAACGCCTCGTCACGAAAGGTGCACAATGCGCTCAGCCGAACCGCGGCCGCCCCCGCGGCGAGCAATTTCGCCCGGGCGATGCCGGCCAGATCGGCAAGCCAATGCGCGCCATCATGACCGGAAACGAAAAACCGGGCAAGCGACGGAGCCTGGTCGAGAAAGGCCCTGCGCACTTCCTCCCCCACCTCGTAGTGCGCCTGCCCGATTCCCGGCCCGATCCAGGCGACGAAGCCTTGGGCCGGGAAACGCGCCGCCACCGCCTCCAGCACGCCGCCGGCAAGCCCGCGCCAGCCGGCGTGCGCCACCGCCCCCCGGGTGCCGTCACAGGCGGCAAACGCCACGGGCAGGCAGTCGGCGGTGAGCACGGCAAGCGGCAGGTTCGGCCGGGAGGTGAGCGCCGCATCGGCCCGTGGCGGCCTTCTCCCCCAAGGTTCGTGGTCGGCATCGAAGATGCGCGCGCCATGCACCTGCTCGAGCCACAGCGGCATGGCAGGAAGAAGGCGGGCAAGGCGCAGGCGGTTCTCCGCCACCGCCGCGGGGTCGTCGCCCACGTGCGCGGCCAGATTGAACGAAGCATACGGCCCACGGCTCACCCCACCTTCGCGGTCGGTGAGGCGCAGTACCACGTTGCGCGGCGCTTCCGGCCAATGGATGCGGCGAATCATCGCGCTCCTCCCCGCAAGGCATCGAGCAACCGCACCATGTCCTCGGGCAGGGGCGATTCCCACAGACATTGCTTGCCGCTTGCAGGATGCACGAGGGCAAGCCGCCGGGCATGCAGCGCCTGCCGGGAAAAACGCGCCGACACCGCCCGCGGCGCGTAGAGCGGATCCCCCAAGAGAGGGAAACCGAGGTGGGCCAGATGCACGCGGATCTGGTGCGTGCGCCCGGTCTCCAGCCGGCATTCGATGAGCGTGGCCTCGGCGAAGACTTCCAGCGGGCGGTAATGGGTCACCGCCGGCTTGCCCTGCGGCACGACCGCCATGCGCGTGCGCGCCCGCGGATGCCGTCCGATCGGCGCTTGCACCGTTCCGGCCCGCTCCAGGTGCCCCGCCACCACCGCCCAGTACTCGCGGCGCACCGTGCGCGCCTGCAGCTGGCGCACCAGCGCCGTCTGTGCTTCCAGCGTACGCGCCACCACCATGAGGCCGCTCGTATCCTTGTCGAGCCGATGGACGATGCCGGCGCGCGGCACGGCGGCCAAGGCCGGGTCGAGCGCGAGCAAGCCATTGAGCAGAGTGTCTTGGAGATTTCCCGCGCCGGGATGAACCACCAGACCGGCGGGTTTGTCAATGACAAAAATCGATTCATCGGCATAGAGGAGAGACAATGACATCGCTTGTGCCCGCGGGGTCTCCCCGACGGCGAAAAGCGGCGGCGCAAGCGCCAGCCTTTCCCCGCCCAGCAGCCGGCGCCGCACCGAGTCGGCGGGGACGCCATCGACGGTCAGCCATCCTTGCTCGATCCACGCCTGCAGGCGTGAGCGGGAATGCTCCGGCCACAGCTCCGCGGCGATACGGTCGAGCCGCTCGCCGGCAAGCGCGATCGGCACGAGGCGCACTTCCTCTTCGGCCGTGATCGCCTCTTCGTCGTCGCCGTCCCATTCCACCTTATAATCAGCCACCGAGTCACTCATGCCCCGATCGTCATCCGCCATGATCCTGCGTTCACTCACCGCGTTCTTCCTCGCCCTCTCGCTCGCGCTCGCCGGCTGCAGCCTCATCCCCGAAAAAGAGGACGAGACCCGCGGCTGGAACGCGCAGAAACTCTATTCCGAAGCCAAGGATGCCCTGAACGAGGGAAATTATCAACGGGCCGTCGAACTCTACGAAAAACTCGAAGCGCGCTATCCCTTCGGCCGCTACGCCCAGCAGGCGCAGATCGAAACGGCCTACGCCCACTACAAGGCGGGCGAGCCCGAAGAGGCGATCGCCGCCGCCGATCGCTTCATCCGGCTGCACCCCAACCACCCCAACGTCGATTACATGTACTACCTCAAGGGCTTGGCAACCTTCAACGAAGACCTCGGCCTGCTGGGAGCGATCTCCAACCAGGACCTCTCCGAGCGCGATCCCAAGGGGATGCGCGAATCCTACGAGACCTTCCGCGAGCTCATCGAGCGTTTCCCCGACAGCAAGTACGCCGACGATGCGCGCCAGCGCATGATCTACCTCACCAACGCCATGGCCCGCCACGAAGTGCACGTAGCCGACTACTACCTGCGCCGCGGCGCCTATCTCGCTGCCGCCAACCGGGCAAAGGCGGTGCTCGAACAGTTCCCTGATTCCCCGGCGCAGGAAGACGCACTGTGGATCCTCATGCAGGCCTACGACAAGCTCGGCCTCCAAGATCTGCGCGCCGACGCCGAACGGGTGCTGCGCCACAACTTCCCCCAGTCGGCCTACTTCAAGGGCGGCAAGAAAGGGCCGGACAAACCCTGGTGGCAGCTGTGGTGAGCGCACGGCGCAGCGGTTTTCCCCGAGGTCGCGGCGGGTCCTGATCCCCTCGGCACTTTGCGCTACAATCTGCCGTTACGCGGCGCAACCGCCGAGCCCTGCCACTCGAGGAGAACCCCATGTCGATGTCCGATCGCGACGGCTTCATCTGGTACGACGGCAAGCTCGTACCCTGGCGTGAAGCCACCACCCATGTGCTCACCCATTCGCTGCACTACGGCCTGGCCGTGTTCGAGGGTTTGCGCGCCTACGCCACCGAGCGCGGCACGGCGATCTTTCGCCTGCGTGAGCACACCCAAAGGCTCCTCAATTCGGCCAAGATCTACATGATGCCGATTCCCTGGCCGCTCGAAGAGCTGATGGAAGCGCAAAAAGAAGTGGTGCGCGCCAACGGACTCGAATCCTGCTACATCCGCCCCATCGCCTTCTACGGCTCGGAGAAGATGGGCGTCTCGCCCAAGGGGGCCAAGGTGCACGTGGCCATCGCTGCCTGGCCCTGGGGGGCATATCTGGGCGAGGATGGCCTGGAACGCGGCATCCGCATCAAGACCGCTTCCTTCCAGCGCCAGCACGTCAATGTGACCATGCCGCGCGCCAAGCTCTCCAGCACCTACGCCAACTCCATCCTCGCCAACATGGAAGCCACCAGCCAGGGCTACGACGAGGCGCTGCTGCTCGACACCCAAGGGTTCGTGGCCGAAGGCGCCGGGGAAAACCTCTTCGTGGTCAAGGACGGAGTGCTGTATGAGCCCGAGATCGCCGCGGCGCTCACCGGCATCACCCGCGACACGGTGATCCGCATCGCCGAGGAGCTCGGCATCCCCTTCGTGTCGCGCAGGCTCACGCGCGACGACATCTACATCGCCGATGAGGCCTTCTTCAGCGGAACCGCCGCCGAGATCACGCCGATCCGCGAGCTCGACGACCGCGTCATCGGCGAAGGCAAGCGCGGCCCCATCACCGCGCGCATCCAGCAGCGTTTCTTCGACATCGTCGCCGGCCGCGCGCCCGAGTACGACCACTGGCTCGCCTATCTGTAAGGAGCGCATCCATGAGTGCCCCCAATCCGCTCGAGACCGTGCGCAAAGAGCGCGAGCTCACCGTGCGCGCCGAAGATCTGCCGCTGCACTGCCCCCTGCCCGGCGAACCGGTCAATCTGCTGCATCCGCGCGTCTTTCTCGACCCCACGGCCGAAGGCGAAGCCGTCTGCCCCTATTGCAGCCGGCGTTTCCGCTTCGAAGGCCCCCTGCCAAAATCCCACCACTGATCCCCCGTGCGAGCCCTTGCGATGACGCTTCCCGACGCCAGCATCTTCAAAGCCTACGACATCCGCGGTATCGTCGACGAGACCCTCACCGAAGACGCCTCCCGCGCCATCGGCCAGGCGATCGGCAGCGAGGCGCGCCGGCGCGGCGTGGAGGCCATCGTGGTCGGGCGCGATGGACGCTTGTCGGGTCCGCGCCTGGCCGCGGCGCTCGCCGAGGGGATCATGGCTGCGGGAGTGGACGTCATCGACATCGGCGCCGTCCCCACCCCGGTCACCTACTTCGCCGCCGAGCACCTCGGCACGCGCTCCTGCGTCTCGGTCACCGGCAGCCACAATCCGCCGCAGTACAACGGCTTCAAGATGGTGCTCGCCGGGGAAACCCTCTACGGGCCGCTCATCCAAGACCTGCGCCGGCGTCTGGTCGAGGGCGAACTGGAAAGCGGTACGGGGCAGCGGCGCCAGGCCGACGTGCGCGAAGCCTACTTCACGCGCATCACTTCCGACGTCACGCTCGCCCGTCCGATGAACGTGGCGGTCGACTGCGGCAATGGCGTGGCGGGCGCCTTCGCCCCCGAGCTCCTCGAACGGCTCGGCTGCCGCGTCGACGCGCTCTTTTGCGAGGTCGACGGCACTTTCCCCAACCACCATCCCGATCCGTCCAAACCCGAGAACCTGCGCGACCTCGTCGCGCGCGTGGCCGCCAGCGACGCCGAGCTGGGGCTTGCCTTCGACGGCGACGGCGACCGGCTCGGCGTGGTCACCAAAGGCGGCAAGATCATCTTCCCCGACCGGCAGATGATGCTCTTTGCCGCCGACGTGCTCTCGCGCCACCCCGGCGCCCAGATCCTCTTCGACGTCAAATGCTCGCGCAAGCTCGCCGAGGTCATCCGGGCGCACGGCGGCGTGCCGCTCATGTGGAAGACCGGGCACGCCCTCATCAAGGCGAAACTGCGCGAAACGGGGGCGCCGCTCGCCGGCGAGATGAGCGGTCACATCTTCTTCAAGGATCGCTGGTACGGGTTCGACGACGGGCTCTACGCCGCCGCGCGCCTGTTGGAGCTCCTCTCGCGCCACGACGATCCGAGCGTCATGCTCGAAGCGCTGCCCGACAGCATCGCCACGCCCGAGCTCAACCTCAAGATGAAGGAAGGCGAACCCTTCGCCCTCATCGAGCGGCTGCAAGGGTACACGGGCTTCAGCGGTGCGCGCGAGATCCTCACCATCGACGGCGTGCGCGTCGAATACCCCGACGGCTTCGGTCTGGCGCGCGCTTCCAACACCACCCCGGTGGTGGTGCTGCGCTTCGAGGCCGACACGCCCGAAGCGCTCGCGCGCATCCAGGAAGACTTCCGCCGCGCGCTCACGAGCGTGTGGCCGGGGGTGAAACTCCCGTTTTGAGGCTCACTCCTCGACATAGCGATGGATGATCTGCGCGGCGAGCGCCTCGTAGGGGATGCCCGCCTCCCTCGCTTTCTGACGCAGACGCAGCACATCGCGCTCAGAGAGACGCAGACGGATCAGGCGTTCCCAACCAGCCATTTCTTTCGCATAGTTTTGATGGCGGGACTTGAGCAGATCCGCCTGTGACGTCCGCTCGAGCGCCCCTCCTCGAAGGCTTCGAGGATTTCCCGTTCTTCTGGATCCAACCCATTCATGCCTTTCGCTCCAGATAAGTTTTGGTCGCCTTGCGGCTCGGGATGATCGTTTTTAGAAAGATCCCGTCTTCGGACTCTACGAAAGGGACGAGATAGGAATACTGCGCCCGGCTTGGGTGAGTGCTTTATGCCCCATCACGCACTCCTTTGGCGTGGCAAAACGCCCCGACACGATGAGGCATCCAACAACTCCCCGCCGGGCTTCGTTACGCTCAGTGTCCCATCCGCTCCAGCGCCCACGCCTTGCCCTGCGCGAGCGCTTCGTCGAGCTTGGCGGCATCGCCGCCGCCGGCCTGAGCGAGCTCGGGGCGACCGCCGCCGCGCGCGCCCATCGCCTCGGCCGCAGCCTTGACCCAGTCGCCGGCCTTGAGGCGAACGCTGAGCTCCTTGCTCACCGCGGCAAGCACCACAGCCTTGCCTTCGATCACGGCCCCGAGCAGCACCGCGGCCTGGGACAGGCGGGAGCGCAGCGCGTCGGCGAGTTCGCGCAGCGCCTCGGGCGAATCGGCCTCCACGCGGTGCACCAGAAGTTTCCCCTCGCCCACGGTCTCGGCCGCGGCGGCGAGCGCCAGCGCCTCGGCCTGGGCGAGCCGCTGCCCCAGCCGCGCCCGCTCGCGCCCGGCTTCCTTGATCTGCTCGAGCAGCGCCTCCACACGGGCTGGCACGTCCTCGCGCGCCACCTTGAGCGTCTGGGCGAGCCGCCCCAGGCTGCGATCCATGCCTTGCACCCAGCGCAGCGCCACTTCGCCCGCCACCGCCTCGATGCGGCGCACGCCGGCGGCGATCGCGCTCTCGGCCACGATCTTCACCAGACCAATGTCGCCGGTGCGCGCCACGTGCGTGCCGCCGCACAGCTCCTTGGAGCTGCCGATGGTGAGCACCCGGACCGTATCGCCGTATTTTTCGCCGAAGAGCATCACCGCCCCGCTCGCCTTGGCCGCTTCGAGCGGCATCACCTCAGCCCGCGTCGGGACGTTGGCCAGCACCTCACGATTGACGAGCCATTCGATGCGCTCGATCTCTTCCTGGCTGAGCGGCTGAGGGTGCGCGAAGTCGAAGCGCAGGCGATCGGCATCGACGAGCGAGCCTTTCTGCTCCACGTGCGGCCCCAGCACCTCACGCAAGGCCTTGTGCAAGAGGTGCGTGCCCGAGTGGTGCCGCGCGGTGGCGGCGCGGGCCTCGGCATCGACTCGGGCGCGCACGCGCTGCCCCAGCGCGAGCCGGCCGGTGCGCACCACGCCGTAGTGTCCGAACACCTCGGCCTGGATCTTCTGCGTATCCTCGACGGCGAAAATCCCCTCCGGAGCGCGCAGCTCGCCGCGATCGCCCGCCTGGCCGCCGGATTCGGCGTAGAACGGCGTACGATCGAGCACCACCACGCCCTCCTCGCCCTCGGCAAGTTCCTCGACCGGCGTGCCGTCGCGATAGAGCGCCACGATCTCCCCTTCGTCTTCCAAGGTCTCGTAGCCCTCGAAGCGCGTCGACGGCCCCTCGTAATCGAGCACCGCCTGCATCTTGAACTTGCCCGCGGCGCGCGCCATGGCCTTTTGCCGCGCCATGGCCGCGTCGAACCCGGCCACGTCTACGGTAAACCCGCGCTCGCGCAACACGTCGGCGGTCAGATCCAGCGGAAAACCGTAGGTGTCGTGCAGCTTGAAGGCGATCTCGCCATCGAGCTCGCTCTGGCCCTTGACCTGCATCTGCGCGATCACCGCCTCCAGCAGCGACATGCCGTGCTCGATGGTGCCGAAGAAGCGCTCCTCCTCCTGCTTCAGCGTCGCCTCGATCACCGCCTGGCGCGCCACGAGCTCGGAATAGGCTCCGCCCATCTCCGCCACCAGCGCCGGCACCAGCTTGTGGAAGAAGGGAGCGCGCACGCCGAGCTTCCAGCCGTGGCGGATGGCGCGGCGGATGATGCGGCGCAGCACATACCCCCGCCCCTCGTTGCCGGGAATGACCCCGTCGGCGATGAGAAACGAGGCGGCGCGGATGTGGTCGGCGAGCACCTTGAGGCTGGGCTGATCGCGCTCGGCGCAGCCGGTGAGTTCCATGGCCGCGGCGATGAGCCGCTGGAAGAGGTCGATCTCGTAGTTCGAATGCACCCCCTGCAGCACCGCGGCGATGCGCTCCAGCCCCATGCCGGTGTCGACGCTGGGCTTGGGCAGCGGATGCATCTGGCCCTGCTCGTCGCGGTTGTACTGCATGAACACGAGGTTCCAGATCTCGATGTAGCGATCCCCGTCCTCGTCGGACGATCCGGGCGGCCCGCCGGCTACCTCGGGGCCATGGTCGTAGAAGATCTCGGTGCAGGGACCGCAGGGGCCGGTGTCGCCCATCATCCAGAAATTGTCGGAGGCGTAGCGCGCGCCCTTGTTGTCGCCGATGCGCACGATGCGCTCGCGCGGCACGCCGATCTCCTCGGCCCAAATGCGATAGGCTTCGTCGTCTTCGGCATATACCGTCACCCACAGCCGCTCGGGCGGCAGCTCGAAGACCCCAGTGAGCAGCTCCCAGGCGTACGCGATGGCCTCGCGCTTGAAGTAGTCGCCGAAGCTGAAGTTGCCCAGCATCTCGAAGAAGGTGTGATGCCGCGCGGTGTAGCCGACGTTTTCCAGGTCGTTGTGCTTGCCCCCGGCGCGCACGCATTTCTGCGCCGTGGCGGCACGCTGGTAGGGGCGTTCCTCCAGGCCGAGAAAAACGTTCTTGAACTGGTTCATCCCGGCGTTGGTAAAGAGCAGCGTCGGGTCGCCTGCCGGCACGAGCGAGCTGGAAGGCACGATCGCGTGCCCCTTGCTGGCGAAGAAGTCGAGGAAGGTCTTGCGGATGTCGGATGTTTTCATGGGATGGGTGTCGAAAAGGGCGAAAAAGCGAACCGTTTAGTTTAGCCGAAAAGGGCGAGCCCAGCTCAGGAAGGACGGCGCAGAAACTCGACCAGGGCCTGCTGTCGCGCACTCGGCGCGGGGCCGACGAGGCTCACCACGACGTGCACCGCCAGCCCCACGAGTATGCCGAAGATGCCGCAGGCCACCGGCTGGATGCCGAAGAGCTGCAGGTCGACCCGCCCGCCAAACGCCTCGTGCGTCAGGAAATAGTAGCCAAGGCTCGTTGCTAGCCCCAGCAGCATCGCCAGCAGCGCTCCGGCCGACGAGGCCCGGCGCCAGAAGATGCCGAGAATGAGCGTGGGAAAGAGGAGCGAAGCCGCCAGAGAAAACGCCAGGCCCACGAGCAACAGGATGCTGTCGAAGCGCAGCGTCGCGACCCAGGCGGAGATCACGGCCACGAGCAGCAGCAAGGTCTTGTTGACGATGAGCCGGCGCTGGGTGCTCGCCTGCGGCGCGAAGCGGCGGTAGTAGAGATCGTGCCCCAGCGCGTTGGAGATGGTCAGCAGCAGCCCATCGGCGGTGGAAAGCGCCGCCGCCAGGCCGCCAGCGGCCACGAGCCCGACGAAGAAAGCGGGCAAGCCCCCCATCTCCGGCAAGGCCAATACGATTCCGTCAGGGTTGAGCGCGAGTTCGGCCAGCTGCAGCCTCCCGTCGCCGTTGATGTCCTCGAAGGACACGAGACCGACGCGATACCAGGACACGAGCCAGGCCGGCAGCTCGTCGAAAGAGCGGCCCACGACGTGCTGCAGCACCTCGATCTTGGCCAACATGGCGTAGATCGGCGCCCCCAGATAGAGGAGCGCCACGAAGAAGAGCGTCCAGGCGGTGGATTTGCGCGCCTCGGAGACCGTGGGCGTAGTGTAGTAACGCATCAGGATGTGCGGCAGCCCCGCCGTGCCGCACATTAGCACGAAGAGCAGGGCGAGGAAATTGATCCGGGCGTGCTGACGCGCCTCGGGCGTGTCGCCGTGCCAAGCCTGGCTGAAATCGCGCGGCGGCCGGGCCTGGGCGAGCGAGGCGTCGCGCAGCCGCCGCCAATGGGCGCGTGCCGCTTCCGGCGTCGTCGGCAGGAGCTGGCGCTGGCGCTCCAGTTGGTAGATGGTGCGCGGGTCGCCGCCCTCCTGCCGCAAGCGGGCGAGCTCGCGCTCGAGCGCCTCGCGCTCCTCGGCAAGCGACGCAGGCAGCGCGTCGATCTTGCGTTGGTATTCCTCGGCCCGGGCCTGGTAGAGAGCGCGGGCGGCCTGCTCGTCAGGATGATCCCGCCGTTGGGCCACGCCCTGCGCCACCGTCTGTACCATCTCGCCCATGGCCAGATGCGGCAATGGCACGCCGTAGCGCTCCAGCGAAAGCACCAGGATCGGCGCGAGGTAGGCGACGATGAGGATGAGGTACTGCGACACCTGGGTCCAGGTCACCGCCCGCATGCCGCCGAGAAAGGAGCATACGAGGATTCCGGCCATGCCGATGAGCACCCCGAGCCCGAAATCCACCCCGACGAAGCGGCTGGCGATGAGCCCGACACCGTAGATCTGCGCCACCAGATAGACGAAGGAAGCGAGCACCACCGCCGCCACGCCAGCGAGCGCCACCGCGCTACCGTAGCGCTCGTCGAGGAACTCCGGAATGGTGAAGCGCCCGAACTTGCACAGGTAGGGCCCGAGCAGGAGCCCCACCAGCACGAAACCGCCGGTCCAACCGGTGACGTAGGCCAGCCCCTCGAAGCCCCGATGGTAGATGATGCCGGCCAGGCCGATGAAAGAGGCCGCGCTCACCCAGTCGGCCGCAGTGGCCATACCGTTGGCGATGCCCGGCACGCCGCGGCCAGCGACGTAGAATTCGAGCAGGTCGGAGGTGCGCGCGAGCACCCCCACGCTGGCATAAAGGGCAATGGTGGCGAAGAGAAAGGTGAAGCCAATCGCGCGCGCCGACATGCCGAAGAATTCACCCAGCGCGAGCGCGGCGCAAAAAAGGGCAAACCCGATGAAATAGAAAAAGTAGAAGCGCCCGGCCGAAGGATTCATCGCCCTCCCCGATTCAATACCGCAGGCGCGCGTAATAGGTCTGCTGCGACGCCTCCCTCGCCTGGCGCAGGGTGACCACTCCCTTGTCGGCGAGCAGCGGGATCATCTTGAGGAAGATCTCCGCCGTCACCAGCGCATCGCCGAGCGCCGTGTGCCGGCCGACGACCCTCACGCCGAAATAGCGCGCCAGCGCTTCCAGTGAATGCTCCTGGTTCGGCAGGAGGAAGGCGGCCAAGAGCAGCGTGTCGAGCACGGGCTGATCGAAGCGGATACCGAGCTTGTCTTCCTTGAGCTGGAGGAAGCGCATGTCGAAAGCGGCGTTGTGCGCCACGAGCACGGTCTCCTGGGCGAAACGATGGAAGGCCGGCAGAACCTCCTCGATCGTCGGCTGCCCCTCCAGCATCTCCGGCGTGATGTGATGCACGGCGATGGAAGCCGGATCGAGAGGACGACGCGGGTCGATGAGCTGCTCGAAGGATTCGTGCTTCAACAGCCGGCCGTTGACGATGCGCGTGGCGCCGATCTGGATGATCTCGTCGCCGCCGGTCGGGTCGAGCCCCGTGGTCTCGGTGTCGAACACGGTGTAGCTCAGCTCGGCGAGCGGGCGGTCTTCGAGCGCGGTCGCCTTGTCCGACCAGGCGAAGAGATCGAAATCGTAGAATTCCGGCCGCCCCTCCTCCAGGGAAGGCACGGCGGGCGCCGTCGCCGGCGGGAGGCGAACGGAGCGCTTGCGCGGCAGCGCCAGGCGCACGAAGGCACGATGGCGCGCCTTCTCGCGGTCGAACCACATGGCTGCGCCGTGGCGCTCGAGCACCTCGCGCAGGGTGAGCGGCGAGCGCGTCCCGCCCAGGCCCAGCGGCTCCAACTCCCAACCGGTGACGATCTCGTTGCTGAGGCTGCCGCCCGACCACATCAGGTCGAGATAGACCAGGCGCTCGTCGCCCGACAGGCGCAGGCGCAGCGTGCGCACGCCGTAATCCTCCACCAGGCGCCCGGCGAGGAAGGCGAGCGCCTGCAGCAGCGAGAAATGATCGGCGTCGAACCACAGCTCCTCGTCGAGGATCTCGAGCTTGAGCGCGACCTCGAGCCGGCGCTGCAGATAGGCCGCCGCCGCGCGCACCAGGTCGGCCCCACGCATCGGCTCGAGCGGCCAGCGCGCGCGCAGCGCGTCGGCGAAAGCGCGCGAAGCCGCCTCCAGGCGCTCGCTCACCGCCTCGACCTCGCGGGCGATGACGGCATGGAAACGCGCGCGCATCGCCTCGTCTACGTCGGGCAGGTGCAGCATCTCGGCGGCGAGCCGGATGTTGGCGATGGCGGCGCGATTGCCTTCCGTGAGTTCGAAGAGCAGCTCGTTGCGCGAGGCTTCGCGCTCGATCTGCTCGGTGACGTCTTCAAGCATCAAGACATAGCCCGTGATCGCTTCCTGGCTCCTCTCGCCAGTGACCGGCGAGACGCGCACCCGGACGAGCGAGCCGGCCGGAGTCGCCGTCACCACCTGCAGCTGCGGATGCGCCTCGCCCTGAGCGCGCAAAGCCTCAAGCGTATCGAAGACGTAAGCCACCAGGTCGGGATCGAGCAGCGCGTGGATCGAGCGCCCCAGCCCGATCCAGCCGCTTGCCGCCGCCGTGGCCGCAGCGCCGAAGGCCCGCTCCAACCGCCGCGCCGCCTCGTTGTAGAGCAGGATCCGCCCCTCGGCGTTGCACACGATCACCGCCTCGGCCAATTGGGCCATCAGCGCAGCCAGGCGGTTGCGCTCCTCTTCGACGGCACGGCGCGCCTCGAGCACGCGCTCGTCGAGCCCGGCGAGCAGCCGGTCGCGCTCATCGGCGAGGCGGTTGATCGCCCGCGCGAGCGCCACCACCTCGTGCGGCCCCTCTTCCGTGACACGGAAGCCAGGGTTGGCCCGGCGCAACACGTCCAACCCCTCGGCCATGCGCAGCAGCCCCTGCACGTAGTGGCGAAAGAGCCGCGCGAGCAGCGCGATGCCCACGGCAAAGCCAGCCAGCGTCGTCAACACCCCCAGCGGCAACCAGCGGCCGGCGAGCAACTGCAAGGCGGCGCGCGTCTCGGCGGGCGTGTCGGCCCAGACCAGCACCGCCGTGAGCACGAACGGGCCGGTCATCAGGGCGGCGAGCACCGCCACCGCCAGCGCGAAGCGCCAGCGCGCCGGCATCAGGCCGCCCCCGGCGCCGGCGCGAGCAGACGCTCCACGCGCTCGAGCAGCTCGCGCGTGGCAAACGGCTTGGTGAGATAGTCGTCCGCGCCCAGGGCCAGACCCTTGGCGCGGTCGATGTCGCGCCCCTTGGCGGTGAGGAGCACGATCTTGCACCGCTCGTAGCGCGGATCCTGGCGCAGCAGATGGCACACCTCGTAACCGTCTTTCTTGGGCATCATCACGTCGAGCAGGATGAGATCGGGCGAAAAGCGCTCGGCCTGCGCCAGCGCCTCGTCACCGTCGCGCGCCAAGGCTATGGCATAACCGGCCCGGCGCAGCAGGAATTCGAGCGAGATGAGGATGTTCTCCTCGTCATCGACCACCAGGATCTTCTTCGTCATCGTTCCTCCCCCCATCCTCGTGTGCGGCGCCTGCGGCAAGCGGCAGGGTGAACGTGAATTTCGCCCCCTTGCCGGGCACCGATTCGACCCAGATGCGTCCGCCCATATGCTCGACGATGCGCTTGCAGATGGCAAGCCCCAACCCGGTGCCCGCGGGTTTGGTCGCATCGCTCCTTGCCTGGCGAAAGCGCTCGAAGACGTAGGGAAGGAATTCCGGCGGGATTCCCGGACCATTGTCGGCGATGTGCACGGCGACTTCCCCTTCCCCCTGCCGTCCGGCCCGGATCTCGATTATACCCGTGCCCGCCGGTACGAATTTGAGGGCGTTGTTGAGCAGATTGAGGATCACCTGCACGACCCGGTCGCGGTCGGCCCACACCGGCGGCAGCCCCGACGCAAGCGATACCTCCAGGCGTACCTCTTTCTCCTTGGCCAAAGGGGCGATCGCCTCGATCGCCTCTTGGAGCAGCGCGCGCACCTCCAGCGCCTCGGGGTGCCACTGTCCATGCCCGGATTCCAGCTTGGCCAGATCCAGCACCTGGTTGACCAGCCGCGTCAGGCGTTCGCATTCGCGCACGATGATGCGGTAGAAGCGCAGCCGGTCGTCGCGCGGCAAGTCGGGGTCATCGGCCAGGATCTCGGCCAGGGCCCGGATCGAGGTCAGCGGCGTGCGCAGCTCGTGCGTCACTGCCGAGATGAACTCGTCCTTGAGACGATCGAGTTCGGTGAGTTTTTCGTTGGCTTCCTGCAGCCGGCGCGTCGCCTCTTCGAGCGCACGCGACTTCTCCTCCAGCATCCGCGAATAGGTCCGGATCTGGTTCGCCTCGTCGAGCACGTGCATCACGTCATCGAAGCTGGGCGAAGTCTCCTCGAGCAGCGTCTCCAGCACCAGCCGCGCCGCCGCGCCGCCGATCGCTCCGGCGAGCATCGTCTCGGCGAAACGCACGAAGGCGGCGTCGACCTCCAGCGCGTCGGGCGAAGCCAGCCCCCGCTCGCGCGCATGGCTGGCCAGCAACTCGCGGGTCCTCTCCTCGCCGAGAAAGCGCGCCATCACCTCGGCCGCCGCCGCCACGTCCACCCGCCCGCGCCAGGCGCCGCCGGATCCGGCGGCGGCATCGACGCGCACGAAACGCCGCGCCCATTGCGCTTGCTCCCCGCGCGGGGCAAAGACGAGGGAAACGAGCACGTAGACCAGCGTATTGAGCCCCAAGCTCCAGACCACGCTGGCAGTCAACGGCGCCATCCCCTGCACCCCGAAGAGGCGCTCCGGCTGCAGCCAGGCGATCCCCCACGGCCCTGCTTCCACCCAGTGCGCCTCGAACCAGCCCGATCTGGCCAGCGACGGCAGCATCAAGGTGTAGCCCCACACGAGCGCGCCGGTGAGGATCCCGGCGGCGGCGCCCGTGCGCGACCCTCCGGCCCAAAACAACCCGCCGAGCGCCGCCGGCGCCAGCTGCGCCACCGCCGCAAAACTGATGAGCCCGATCGAGACCAACGCGAACGACTCCCCCGTGAGCCGATAATAGCCATAGCCGCAGGCCAGCACCGCCGCGATCACTACCCGCCGCACCCACAGCAGCGTACTGGCGATCTCCGCATGCCCCAGCGCCGCCACCTGGCGGCGGCGCACCCACCACGGCGCCACCCAATCGTTGCAGATCATGGTCGCCACGGCCACGCTCTCGACGATCACCATGCTGGTGGCCGCCGAGATGCCGCCCACGAACACCAGCAAGGCCAGCAGCGATTGCCCTTGGGCCAGCGGCAACGCCAAGACATACGTATCCGGATCGAGCTGGCTGTCGCCGAAGAAGAGCCGCCCCGCCAACGCCACCGGCAGGACCAAGAGATTGATCAGCACGAGATAGGCGGGGAACTGCCACGCCGCCCGCTCGACATGCCCTTCGCGCACGTTCTCCACCACCATCACCTGGAACTGGCGCGGCAGCAACAAGAAGGCGAGCCCGGCGAGCACGATCATCACCGCCCAGTCACCGTACTGCAAGCCACCGACGGCATCGATCGGCGGAATGGCCGTGCCGAATCTCGCCTGCGCCGCCTCGACGATCGCGCCCGGGCTGGAAAAGACGATGAAAGAGACCCATGCGCCGAGCAACAGAAAGGCCCCCAGTTTGACCACCGACTCGAACGCGATCGCCGCCACCAAGCCTTCGTGCCGCTCGGTTACGTCGAGATGGCGCGTGCCGAAGAGCGCGGCGAACACGACCAGCACCGCCGCCACCCACAGGCTGCGATCAGCCCACCACCCCGGCACGGGCGCAGTCGGCACGCCGGTGAGCACGTCGAAGGCGAACGAAATCGCCTTCAGCTGCAAAGCGACATAAGGCACCACGCCGACGAAGACGAAGAGCGAAACGAAGCGCCCCAAGCCCGCCGCCCGACCGTAGCGCGTGGCGATGAAATCGGACACCGAGGTGATGCGCCACTGCTTGGCCACCCGCACCATGCGCCGCACCACTACGGCGGCAAGCAGCATCACCAAGGTCGGCCCCAAATAGATGGGCAGAAACCACAGACCGCTGCTCGCCGCCCGGCCGACGCTGCCGAAATAGGTCCAAGCGGTGCAATAGACGGCGATCGACAGCGCATACACCCAACCGGCATCGATCCAGGAACGTCCGAGCCGAGCCTGCCGGTCGGCGTGATAGGCCACGGCGAAGAGAAGAAAGAGATAGCCGAAGGCGACGGCGGCGGCGAGCCAGGCAGGCAAGGGCTGCCACGAGGCGGCGCTCTCAGCGCCGAGCATCGTCGCGCTCCGCGCGGTGATAGAGGAAGAAGGCCAGCACCACGGCCGCCGACCACACGAGGAAGACGTAGACCGCCTGAGCCGTGCCCCCCAGCACCTCAGCCACTGCGGCCGCGGCTGGATAACCGAGGAGCGCCGCGATGATCGCCGTCAGAACGATGGACCAGGTACGCCGGTCGCGAGCCATCTCTCCTTCCCCCTGTCACCATCGCCTCAGCGCGTCAGCCTGCCCCCCTCGCGTTTGCGCTGGCGCACCTCGTCCTTGAGCGCCCGGATCTTCGCGTCCAGTTCCGCCTCCCAATAGTAATCGCCTCGACGGGCGCGGCGCGCCTGCTCGAACTGGTCGATGGCCGCCTCGAGCCGATCGTCGAGCACGAAGCTCTCGCCCTGCGCCCGATGCACCCACGCCTCGTCCCCCTTGGCCGCGGCCACCTTGCCCAGCGCCTGCCAATAGCGGCGTTCCTCTTTGTCGCGGTCGACGGCTTCGCGCGCGAGCCGTTCGGCCCGCTCCGTCTGCCCCAGACGCAAGGCGACGTCGATCGCCTCGAGGCGCGGCGCCACTGCCTCGGGCGCACGCTGCATGGCCCGTTCGAGCTTCTCCATGGCTTCCGACAGACGCCCTTCGGCGGTGAGCACCTCCGCTTCCAGCAGGTCGCGCCAATGCTCGTCGGGCCAGCCCTTGGCGTATTGATCGAAGGCCGCGCGGGCGCGTTTGACGTCGTTGGCGCGCAAGGCCGCACGCACCCGCGCCATCTGCCGGTCGATCCCGGTGGCGCTGCCATCGAACACCCGGGCCAAGGCTTCCGAGGGGGTGCCGTTCATCGCCATGAGCTTTGCCCGCGCCGCCCAAAATCCGAGCGAATCGAGCCGCGGGCGCAGGGAATACTTGAAATTCGGCGAGGAGATGCGGTTTTCCAGATCGGCGATCCGGTCGGTCGTCAACGGGTGCGTGCGCATGTACACCGGCGCGTTGTTCTCGTAGAGGCGGCTTTCGCGCAGCAGCCGGCCGAAGAAGCGCGGCGCGGCGCTCGGGTCGAACCCCGCCTCGGCGAGGATGTCGAGCCCAGTGCGGTCGGCGTCGTGTTCAAACGCCCGCGAAAAACCCAGCTGCTGCTGCACGGCAAAGGCCTGCCCCCCCACCGCCGCGGCCCCCGAGACCTGCGAGCCGCTGCGCGCCGCCAGGATCGCCAGGATCATCGAGCCGAGCACCACCATGTTGCTCGTCTTCTGCTGGTCGATGAGCTGCGCGATGTGCCGATGGATCACGTGCCCCATCTCGTGGGAGAGTACCGCCGCGAGCTCCGATTCGCTCTCGGCGGTGAGGATGAGGCCGCTGTGCACCCCGATGTAGCCGCCGGGCATGGCGAAGGCGTTGATGGTCGGGTCGCGCAGCACGAAGAACTTATAGCGGCGAAAGGGCTGATCGGAGGCTTCGCTCAACCGGCGCCCGATCGCGGCCAGATAATCCTCGAGTTCGGGATCGTCGAGGTAGTTGGGTTCGCGCTCGCGCACCTGCACCATGACCATGCGCCCGAAGTCTTCTTCTTCCTGCGTGCTGAAGGCATCGGTGGCCACGGCGCCCAGGTCGGGCAGCTGATAGGCCCAACCCTGGGCGGTGAAGGCGGCAAGCGAGAAGGAAAGAAGGAGACGGCGCCACATGCCGCCTATGATAGCGAAAAAGGCAGGGAGTTCAGGGCACCGCGAACAACCGTCGCGAGCGGCTGCAGGGCAAGGCGCCCGGAGCGCAGCAGGCGAGACATATCCTGCAGATAGGCGAGCCTGCGAGCACCGCGCAACGCCGCCATGCGGCCGCGCAGTAGGTTGTTCGAGGTGCCCTTCACTCCTGCCCATAATAGGCCCGATACCAGGCGACGAACTTCCTGATCCCCTCGCGCACGCTGGTCTGGGGGCGGTACCCCACGGCCGCTTCCAGCTCGCTCGTGTCGGCGTAGGTGTCGGGCACGTCGCCGGGCTGCAGGGGGAGGTACTCGCGCTTCGCTTTCCGGCCGAGCGCCTCTTCGAGCGCATCAACGTAGTCGATGAGCGGCACCGGGCGGCTCGCGCCGATGTTGTAGATGCGCCAGGGGGCCTGGCTCGACTGGGGGTCGGGGGCATCGCCCGACCAGACAGAGTTGGGTTCGGCCGGCTTGGCGGCAAGGCGCAGCACGCCCTCGACGATGTCCTCGACGTAGGTGAAGTCACGCGTGTGCCGCCCTTCATTGAAAAGCGGGATGGGTTCGCCGGCGAGGATCTTGCGCGTGAAGATGAAGAGCGCCATGTCCGGCCGCCCCCAGGGACCGTAGACGGTGAAAAACCGCACCCCGGTGGTCGGGATGCCGAAGAGGTGGCTGTAGGCATGCGCCATCAGTTCGTTGGCGCGCTTGGTGGCGGCGTAGAATTGCAGCGGATGGTCGGCCGGCTGGTGTTCGGAAAAGGGCAGCCGGGTGTTGGCGCCGTACACGCTCGAGGTGCTGGCGTAGGCGAGGTGCGGGTGCGGCTCGGCGGCGCGGCAGCATTCCAATACATTGACGAAGGCGTCGATGTTGCTGCGCACGTAGGCGCGCGGGTTCTCCAGCGAATAGCGCACGCCCGCCTGGGCCGCCAGATGGATCACCGCGTCGAACCGGTGCGCGGCGAAGCAGGCTTCGAGCACGTCGCGCTCGGCCAGATCCGCCCGGTAGAAAGCATAAGGCGTGCCGGTGCGCGCGGCCGTGGCTTCGAGCTCACGCAGCCGTGCTTCCTTGAGCGCCGGGTCGTAGTAGTCATTGACGACGTCGATGCCGACCACGCCCACCCCCCGTTCGAGCAGCATGCGCGCCGTGTGAAAACCGATGAAGCCGGCGTTGCCGGTGACGAGATAAGTGGCCATGGGGCATCGTTTCCGTCGTTGCGATGCGCGAAATTATAGGGTAACCTCGGGGCGCCGCGAAAAACCGTCGCGAGCGGCCGCAGGGCAAGGCGCACGGAGCGCAGCAGGCGAGACATATCATGAAGATAGGCGAGCCTGCGAGCACCGCGCAACGCCGCCATGCGGCCGCGCAGTAGGTTGTTCGCGGTGCCCCCATTTCGCCCCTCGCCGCTTGCTGCAATCCTCCCCATGATTCCCTGGCTCGATCCCCGCCTGCCGCCGCGCTTTCCTTCACCGCGGCAGGCGCTCGCCGAACCCAACGGCCTGCTCGCCGCCGGCGGCAGCCTTGCTCCTTCCTGGCTGCTGGAAGCCTACCGGCAGGGGATCTTCCCCTGGTTCGCCGATGGGCAGCCCATCCTGTGGTGGAGCCCGGCGCCGCGCCTGGTGCTCGAACCGCAGCGCTTGCGCCTGCGCCGCTCGCTGCGCAAGGTGCTGCGCCATCGCGGCTTCGTCACCACGCTGGACGCGGACTTCCCCGCGGTGATCACCGCCTGCGCCCGGCTGCGCTCCGAAGGGACCTGGATCACGCCGCAGATGATCGACGCCTACGTCCGGCTGCACGCCCTCGGTCACGCGCACAGCGTCGAGACCTGGCACGAAGGCCGCCTCGTGGGGGGGCTCTACGGCGTCGCCCTGGGCGGCGTCTTCTTCGGCGAGTCGATGTTCCATCTCGTACCGGATGCCGCCAAGGCGGCGCTGGTGCGCCTGTGCGCCGAATGCCGCGCGCGCGGCATCGCCCTCATCGACTGCCAGATGACGACGCCGCACCTCCTCTCGCTGGGGGCCGAGGAGATCCCGCGCGAAGAATTCCTTTCCCGGCTGGCCCGGCTCGTGCCGGCGCATCCCGAGCCGCAGCGCTGGCAAGGGGAGATGCCGGCCGCCGCGCTCGCCGAGGAAAAATCAGGGGAGCTTCACCCATGAGACACGTCACCCCGCCAGAGATCCTGCGCTTCTACCCTTCCCAGCCCTATCCTTGCCCTTATCTGCCCGAGCGCACGGCGCGCTCCTGCGTGGCCACGCCGGCGCACCTGGTCGATACGGCCACCTACAGCCGCCTGGTGCGCGAAGGGTTCCGGCGCAGCGGCCATTTCTCCTACGGCATGATCTGCGCCCAGTGCGAGGCCTGCGTGTCGGTGCGCGTGCCGGCGGCGCGTTTCCAGCCAGACCGCGCCCAGCGCCGCACCTGGCAGCGCTGGGCCGGCAAACTCGCCGCCGCCGAGCAGCCGCTCATCTTCATTCCCGAGCACTTCCGGCTCTACCGCCGCTACGTGATGGCGCGCCACGGCGAGGCCGACGAAGACGCCTCGCCCGAGAATTACGAGCAGTTCCTGCTGACCTCGCACATCGACACGCGCCTGGTCGAATTCCGCGACCCCGAGGGGCGGCTGGTGATCGTGAGCCTCATCGACGTGCTCGACGACGGGCTCTCCTGCGTCTATACCTTCTACGATCCGGACGATCCCCGCGCGGGGTTCGGCACCTGGTCGATCCTGTGGCACATCGCCCAGGCCCAGGCGAGCGGCATGCCTTACGTCTATCTCGGTTACTGGATTGCCCGCTCGCGCAAAATGGCGTATAAAGCGCGCTTCCGCCCGCTCGAAGGCTACTGGCGGGGCCGCTGGCTGCCCTTCGAGCGCATCGAACCGCTGTTCCGGACCCTGCCATGATCCCCTATTGCCTTGCCCGGCCGGCGCTCTTCGCCCTCGAGCCGGAAACCGCCCACGACCTGACGATCCGCGCCTTCGCCGCCCTGGGGCGGCTGCTGCCGCCGCCCGAGCCGCCGCGGCGCGCCCCGCTCACCCTCATGGGGCTGGAATTCCCCAACCGCGTCGGGCTCGCCGCCGGGCTGGACAAGAACGGCGAGGCGATCGACGGGCTGGCGCGGCTGGGTTTCGGCTTCACCGAAGTCGGGACCGTCACGCCGCGGCCGCAGCCGGGCAACCCCAAGCCGCGCCTCTTCCGGCTGCCCGAGGCGCGCGCCCTCATCAACCGCATGGGGTTCAACCACGACGGCGTGGATGCCCTGGTGGCGCGGGCGCGGGCGCGTCGCTGGCGCGGCATCCTCGGCATCAACCTTGGCAAGAACGCCGACACGCCCATCGAGCGCGCCCTCGACGATTACCTCCTCGGGCTGCGTCGGGTGTGGTCCACGGCCGATTACGTGACGATCAACGTCTCCTCGCCGAACACGCGCGCCCTGCGCGAGCTGCAGCGCGGCGACTCGCTCGAAGCGCTGCTCGGCGGACTGCGCGAAGAAGCCGAGCGGCTCGCCGCCAGCCAGGGCAAGCGCACCCCGCTCGTGCTCAAGATCGCTCCCGACCTTGAAGAAGCCGAGCTCGACCTCATCGCCGAGAAAGTGCTCGCATACCGCATCGACGGGGTGATCGCCACCAACACCACCGTCTCGCGCGAAGGGGTAGCGCAGCTGCCGCACGGCCAGGAAACTGGGGGGCTCTCGGGCGAGCCGCTGCGCGAGCGCGCCACCGCCGTGCTCGCGGCGCTCGCCCAGCGCCTGCAGGGGCGGGTGCCGCTGATCGCCGCCGGCGGCATCCTCTCGGGTGACGATGCGCGCGCCAAGCTGCGCGCCGGCGCTTCCCTCGTGCAGCTCTACACCGGGCTCATCTACCGCGGCCCCGAGCTGGTAGAGGAATGCCTCAGGGCGACGGAGGAAGAATGCTGCCGATCTCCCCGCTCGCCGGAACCGCCTGGCTAGCCGGTGCGGCCGCATTCGCACCGCTTACGGGAATGCGCGACTCCAGACGGATGGTGACGCGGCGGTTCTTCTGCCGTCCCTCTTCGGTGGAATTGTCGGCGATGGGGCGCTGCTCGGCGTAACCCACGGCCGCCAGGCGCGAGGGCGCCACGCCTTCCTGGATGAAGAGCTGCACCACCGCTGCCGCACGCGCCGCCGAGAGCTCCCAGTTGGACGCATAGCGCGCTCCGGGGCGCAAGGGAACGTTGTCCGTATGCCCTTCCACCCAGATGGGCGCATCGCCCGTGAAGGCGAGCACGCGCGCCATCTGCCGCAGGGCAGCGATCGCCATCGGCCCGAGCGTGGCCTCGCCGCTGGGAAAGAGGACGCCGGCCTCCATCTCCACCGTCACCCCGAAGGCGCCGTCGTTGATCGAGACCTTTCCGGCTTCGATGAGGGGGGAGAGCGCCGAGCGCAACGCCTGTGCGGTCTGGGCCGTGGTCTGGAGCACCTGACGCACTTGCTCCTCCCCTTCACGGGGACCTCCTTCCCCCTCGCTCTGGCGTTCGGGCGCATCGCGGCGCTGCACCGCCAGGGGCAAGCCCTGCACCACCGCAGGAACGACGGTGTCTTTCCCTTCCTGCACCTGGGGCGTGACCAGACCGGCGCGGAACGCCTGGCTCAAGGATTCGGAAATGACGCGGTATTTGCCCTCGTTGGCGGAAGTCAGCGCATACATGACCACGAAGAAGGCAAAGAGCAACGTGATGAAGTCGGCATAGCTCACCAGCCAGCGCTCCAAATTCTCGTGTTCCTCGCCTTTGTTACGGCGTCGGCCCATGGAGAGGCTCCATTCAGGATTCACTCGGCGGCGTTTTTTCCCCGCTCTCGGCGAGATAGGACTGCATGCGGCTCTCGATCAAGCGCGGGTTGTCCCCCTGGGCCACGCCGACGAGGCCATCGACCAGCATCTGCCGCTGGATGATGATATCCCGAATATAGGTGGTGAGCTTCTTCGAAATCGGGATGAACATGAGGTTGGCCAAGCCCACACCGTAGATGGTGGCGACGAAGGCCACGGCGATCCCTGCCCCGAGACGGGCAGGATCGGCGAGGTTCTCCATGACGTGGATGAGCCCCATCACGGCGCCGAGGATGCCGATCGTCGGCGAGTAGCCTCCAGCCGATTCCCACACTTTGGCCCGCAGCTTCATCTGCTCCTCGCTCATGTCGATCTCGGTCTCGAGCACCTCGCGCATCCGCGTCGGCTCGATGCCGTCGACGAGCAGCTGCAGCCCTTTCTGCACGAAAGGATCGGCCTCGGCAGCGATGCGCGCTTCCAGCGCGAGCAGACCGTCGCGCCGGGCGGTACGCCCCCAATCCACCACCTTGCCGATCAGCTCCTGGGGATCCAAAACCGGCGGACGGAAGATCCAAGCCAGCATTTTCACCGCTCCGATGAAGATACGCAGCGGCGTTTGCAGCAGCACGGCGCCCGTGGTGCCGCCGACGACGATCAAAAAGGCCGTGGGTTGCAGCAGCGAGGAGAGATTTCCTCCTTCGAGGAACTGGCCGACGATGATCGCCGACAAACCGAGGGCCAGGCCGATGAGGCTGGTGACATCCATCAGCGCTCCGTCTCACCGGCAGGCGCCTCGCCGCAGGTCGGCGCGTTCTTGGGCGGACGGCCGCGCCGTCCTCGCGGCAGATGGTCTTCTTTCCCTCCGAGCAGACGCGCGCGCATGCGCAGGATCGCCTGGGTGTGCAGCTGCGAGACGCGCGACTCGCTCACCCCCAGCACGGCGCCGATTTCCTTGAAATTGAGCTCGTGTTCGTAGTAGAGCGAGAGCACCAGTTTCTCTTTCTCCGGCAGACTCTCGATGGTGCGCACGAGCTGGGCGCGCAGCTCGGCCGACTCGGTGAGATCCTGCGGACCGGGTTCGTCGTCGCCCAGATGCCGTTCGAGGAAATCCTCGCTGTCTTCCGGCTCGCGCATCAGATCGTCGAAGTAGAGGATCTGATGCCCCTTGGCTTGGGTGAGCAGCCGCTGATAGGCCTCCAGGTCGAGACCCAGCGCCTCGGCCACTTCCCCTTCCGTGGGGTGACGGCCAAGGGACTGCTCGAGCGCCGCGATGGCCTCCTCGACGCGGCGCATCTCCTTGCGCACCTGGCGCGGCACCCAGTCGGTCTCGCGCAGGGCATCGATCATCGCCCCGCGGATACGGGCGAGCGCGTAGGTTTCGAATTCGGCGCGATCGTCGTCGTGATAGCGCTCGATCGCCTCGATCAGACCCATCATGCCGCACTGGATGAGGTCGTCGAGCTCCACGTTCGGCGGCAAGCGGCTCACCAAACGCAGGGCGAGGCGCTTCACCATCGGCGCATACGCCTGGACCAACGCCGCCACGTCCGGTTTCCCCGTCTCGTCCACCATCCACGCGATCCTAGGTTTCGACGGATTGCGCGCTGCCGCGCCGCGCACCAGCCCCGCCCACAAAGGGGATTTTCCCTCAGGCCGGGTTTTTTTGCCAGGGGAGGAGAGGGTCGAAGTCAGCATGATCGCGTCTTCGCCGTCGCAAGGGGCATGGCGGCCGCAGGCCAGCTCGGGGGCAAGGCCATTCCTCCGTCTTCGCCGGACACTTCCTGCCAGGCCGCGGCATCGAGCGATTCGAGCCGGCACCATCCGGCCAGGCGCAGGGACACCTTGCGCCACCACACCCCTTGGAGTTCGCGCACGAACGCTTCGGCCTCGGCCGCGTCGCGCCCGCCCACCGTCACTACGCCCAAGCGCGAGCGCCCGTGCAGGGCGGCGTCCTGCGCCCGGGCAAGCGACTCGCGCACGCCATCGGCCGACAGTTCCGCCAGGACCACGGCGCTCGGGGCGCTGGTGAGGAAAGGCGAGGCATCGGCCGTCTCGCCGCGGCCGGCGTGCACCAGCACCGTCTCGAAGGGGCGCAGCAAAGTCTGGAACAGACGCAAGAGGCGCTCGCGCCGCATCTCGTCGAGCAGCGGCAGGGCGAGCGCCGCCGCCTTGACGTTCACATAGCTCACGCCGCCGGGCAGGGCCACGATGAGACGGATCGCCCGCTCGGTCGAGCCCAGGGCGCTCAGCAGATCGGCGGTGCGGCCAGCGCCGGCCGCCTCGGGCAGCGTCACGCTGGAGACCGCCTCGTCGACGACGAGCACCGGGCCGCTCGAACGCGCGAGCCGCCGCGCAAGCCGCATCGTGTGATCCGCCCACCCTTTGCCGGTGGGAAACACCGCGCACACCGCGGGGGGATGCTGCCGGAACAAGCGCCGCAGGGTTCCTGCCTGGTCTCCAAGCATCTCACGCATGATGTCCTCCTTGCTCACGCTCCGACCGCCGCGGCCAGCCACAGCGCCGCCTCGTCGGCGGCCATCGTCAGCCGTTCAGCCCCTGCCCCGCGGAAAGCTCGCTGCAGCAGCCAGGCGCGGTTGGGCAAATGCAGATCTTCCGGCACGCGCTGCCCGTTGGCGACGTAGTGCACGCGCAGCCGGTGCCGGATCGCCACGTCCAGCGCCGCGGCGATGGTGGCCGCTTCATCGACCTTGGTGAAGATGCAACCGGCCAAACCTTCGCCGCCGAAGGCGCGGGCGACGTCGTCGAGCGTATCGCCGCGGCTGGTGGCGTTGAGGCATACGAGCCGGCGCACCGGCCCCGCGCCCATGAGCATGGCCACCTGCTCGGTCACCGCCTTGTCGCGCTGACTCATGCCGATGGTGTCGATGAGCACCATGTGCCGGCCGCGCAGCTCGCCCAATGTCGCCCGCAGATCGTTCGCGTCGCGCGCGGCGAACACCGGCACCCCCAGGATACGCCCATAGATGCGCAGCTGTTCGTGCGCGCCGATGCGGTAGCCGTCGGTGGTGATGAGCGCCACCCGCGCCGCGCCGTGCCGCACCACGCAGCGGGCGGCGATCTTGGCGGTGGTGGTGGTCTTGCCCACGCCCGTCGGGCCGACGATGGCGTAGACGCCGCCGCGGTCGATCAGGTCGTCGTCGCTGCCGACCGCCTCCAGCCGCGCGCCGAGTCGCGCCATGGCCGCTTCGCGCGCCGCCTCCCAGTCCTCGGTCGCTTCGATGCGGTCGCACACCTCGCGCGCGAGCGCCGGCGAGAACCCCGCTTCCAGCATCTCACCGAGCAGCCGCGCGCGCGCCGGCGCCTTGCGCACCGCCTCGTTCCAGGCGAATCCGGCCAGTTGCCGCTCGATCATCTCCTGAATCTTGCCCAGTTGCCGCGCGAGCAGAGCGTTTTGCTCCTGCAGCGCCTCGATGCGCGCCTCCACCGCCGGCGCAGCCGGCGGCTCCGCACTCGCCGCGCCGAACCAGCGCGGTTCGCGCAGGGGTTCCGGCTCCGGCGGCTCCTTGCGCGCCGCCGCCATCGCCCGGCGGATGCGCTCGGCCTCTTCCTCTTCCTTGCGCACGACGTATTCCGGCGTCTCCATGCGCGGCGGCGCGAACGGCTTGATCTCGGGGGCGCTGCGCCGCTGCGGACCGCGCGAAGAGAGCGTCACCACCGGCTCCTCCTCGGAGGAAGCGGCCTGGGCATAGGCGGCCGCCGCGCGATGCCCCCCTTTTGCCGGCTCTGGCGGACGCGCCGGCGCAGAGGCGGACGAGGCACCGGGCAGCGCCCCCACCGCTTCGGCGGGCAGCGCCAGGATCTCGACCCCTCCTTCGACGGGCCGGTTCGCCAGAACGATCGCATCCGCCCCCAGTTCCTGCTTGAGCTGGCGCAATGCCTCCCGTGCCGTCGGCGCGAAATACCGTTTGACGTCCATCTGGCTGCTCCCCGATACGCGGGCCGTCCGGTCGGCCCCTCGATCCCATTATCGGTGGAGGCTCCTCTTTCCGTCGCACGAAAAAAGCGGGGTAAACCCCGCTTTTCTCACACTCCCGTCTGCTGCCGACATCACCCTGCAGGCGAACCGATCATCTCCACGATCTCGATGGAGCGCTCCTCGGGCATCTCGCTGGTGGAGATCACGCGCAGCGTCGGTACCGAACGGCGCAAGAAACGCGCGAGCAGCCAGCGCAGCTGCGGCGGCACGAGCAGGATGGGCGCCTGCCCCTGCTGCTCCAGACGCTGCGCCGCCGCCCCCGTCTGGCGCAGCAAGGCATCGGCCAGCCCCGGCTCGATCGCCCCGGCCTTGCCGCCGCCCGCGCCCACCGCCTGCATCAGGATGCGCTCGAGCGCCGGGTCGAGCATGAGCACCGGCACCTTGCCGCTGCCGGGGGTGAGCGACTGCACGATGGCCCGCCCCAGCGCCTCGCGCACCCGGCTGGTGAGCTCCACCGGATCCTGCGTTTTCGCTGCCCACTCGGCCAGCGTCTCGAGGATGGTGCGCATGTCGCGGATCGCCACCCCTTCTTCGAGCAGATATTGCAGCACCTTCTGCACCGTGGCCACGGGCACCACCGTGGGCACCAGATCCTCGACGAGCTTGGGCGACTCCTTCTTGATGCGATCGAGCAGCGCCTGCGTCTCCTCGCGGCCCAGCAATTCGGCTGCATGCTCGACCAGCACCTGGTTGAGGTGCGTGGCGATGACGGTTGCCGCATCGACCACCGTATAACCCAGCGCGTGCGCCCGCTCCCGCAGCGCGGCGTCGATCCACTGCGCCGGCAGACCGAAGGCCGGATCCTTGCCCGGACGCCCCTCGATGGTGCCGAGCACCTGCCCCGGATTGATCGCCAGAAACTGCCCCGGATAGACCTCGCCAGCGCCGATCTCCACCCCCTTGAGCAGGATGCGATAGGCGTTGGGCCGCAGCTCGAGGTTGTCGCGGATGTGCACCGGCGTCGGCAGGAAACCCACTTCCTGGGCGAAGCGCTTGCGCAAGCCCCGGATGCGCTTCAAGAGCTCCCCGCCCTGCGCTTGGTCGACGAGCGGAATCAGGCGATAGCCCACCTCCAGGCCCAGGACGTCTACCGGCTGCACGTCGTCCCAGCTCGCCTCCACCGCTTCTTCCCTCGGCGGCGGAGGAACCGCCTCGGCCGCCGCCGGCGCCGCCTCCTCCCGCTCCTGGGTCCAGCGTTTCCAGGCAAGCCACCCCAGGCCGCCACCGATGAGCAGGAAGACGAAGTTCGGCATCCCGGGAATCATGCCGAGCAGCACGAGGATGCCCGCGGAAAGCGCCAGCACCCGGGGGTTGGTGAACACCTGCTGGATCATGAGGCCGCCCAGATCCATCGACTCCTCGCCCACCCGCGCCATCACCATGCCAGCGGCGATCGACACCATGAGCGCCGGGATCTGCGCCACCAGACCGTCGCCGATGGTCAGGATCACGTAGGCATCGATCGCGCGCGACAGATCCATGCCGTGTCCGACCACCCCTACGATGAGCCCGCCGATGATGTTGATGAACAGGATGAGGATGCCGGCCACCGCGTCGCCGCGCACGAATTTCGAGGCACCGTCCATCGCGCCATAGAAATCCGCCTCCTGCGCGATCTCCTTGCGCCGGCTGCGCGCCTGCGCCTCATCGATGAGACCGGCGTTCAGATCCGCATCGATCGCCATCTGCTTGCCGGGCATGGCGTCGAGCGTGAAGCGCGCGCTCACCTCGGCGATGCGCCCGGCGCCCTTGGTGATCACCACGAAGTTGATGATCACCAGGATGACGAACACCACGATGCCGATGGCCATGTTGCCGCCGACGAGGAAATGCCCGAAGGATTCGATCACCCGCCCGGCCGCATCCGGCCCCGTGTGGCCATGCAGCAGCACCACCCGGGTCGAGGCCACGTTCAGCGACAGGCGCAGCAGCGTGGTCACCAAGAGCACCGTGGGAAAGACCGAAAAATCCAGCGGACGCACGGTGTACATCGCCACCAGCAGCACCACCACCGACATGGCGATGTTGAAGGTGAAGAAGAGATCGAGCGCGAAGGGCGGCAGCGGCAGCACCATCATCGCCAGCACGGCGAAGATGAACACCGGCGCGGCCAGCAGCCGCAGCTTCGCCGGCACGAACCACGTCCGCCAATCGATCAAGGCCCGCTCACCTGCTGCCATCGCCTCGCTCCGTCGCTGCGCTCATCACGCTCCATGCTCCCCGTCTTCCTCCGTCTCCGCCACTTCGCCCGGATCGAGCTCCGGCGGCACCGGCACCTCCTGCGGCGGCTGCGGCTTGGGTCCGCCCACGGCCATCCAGCGATCCAATTGAAACACATAAGCGAGGATCTCGGCCACCGCCGCGAAGAGCGTGGGCGGAATCGTCTGGCCGATGTCGACGTGGGCGTAGAGCGCCCGCGCCAAGGGCGGCGCCTCTACCCGCGGCACCTCGGCGTCCTCGGCGAGTTCGCGGATCTTCTGCGCGATCACCCCCCGGCCCTTGGCCACCACCACGGGCGCGGCCATGGTTTTTTGATCGTACTTCAAGGCCACGGCGAAATGCGTCGGGTTGGTCACCACCACGTCGGCCTTGGGCACCTCCTCCATCATGCGCTTGCGCGCCATTTCGCGCTGCATCGAACGGATGCGCGCCTTGAGGTGCGGATCCCCTTCCTGTTCCTTGTATTCCTGCTTGACTTCTTCCTTGGTCATGCGCAGGTTCTTGTAGTACTGCCACAACTGGAATGGGACATCCACCGCCGTGATCAAGGCGAGCCCCGCCACGATCAGCACCGCCCCGAAGACCATCTCGTGCAGAAAACTCGCCGCCGCCTCCGTCAGCGGCAGCGACCCCAGGGAGAGCACGACGTCGCGCTCCCGGCGAAAAGTCACCCACACCATCCCCGCCACCGCCGCCACCTTCAGCAGGGACTTCACCACCTCCATCACCCCTTGCAGCGAAAACATGCGGCGCAGGCCGTTCAGCGGATTGAGCCGATCCAGGCGCAAACTCAAGACCTTGGGCGAGAACACCAGGCCGCCCAGCAGAACCGGACCGGCCACCGCCGCCACCAGCAAGACGAGAAAGATCGGCGCGAAGGTGAGCAGCGACTCGACGAACACCCGGCGCAGCAGCCATAACACGCGAACCGGATCGAAGGCCGTATCGTGCTCGAACGCAAACCCCTCGGCGAGGACCCGCACCCAACGCCGCCCCATCCATTCCCCGGCGAGCAACAGCGTCATGACGCCGGCGAAGAGCACGAGAAAGGTCCCGAGTTCGCGCGAATGCGGCACCTGCCCTTCTTCGCGCGCCTGTTCGAGCCGCCGCGCCGAAGGCTGTTCGGTTTTTTCGAGATCGCTCTCTTCGGCCACGCCGTGGCCCTCCCACTACCCGACCCGCTCATGATCGCAGCCGCGGCGGCAAGGTCAACGGCGAAAAAACGCCCCCGGGGAACGGCATTTCCCCTGTTTGGACGTAAAAAAAGCGGGAACCAGCCCGTTTGCCGGTTCCCGCCATTTTCCAAAGAGAAGCGATCAGGCTTTGTCGAAGTGGAAAATGCCGTGCTCCACCGTGACGCGGATCGTGTCCTTCGGCCCGAAGCGGCCTTCGAGGATCGCCTTGGCGAGCGGGTTCTCGATGAGGTCCTGGATCGCCCGCTTCAACGGCCGCGCCCCATAGACCGGGTCGTAGCCCGCCTTGGCGAGTTCGCGCAAAGCCTCTTCCGTCACCTCCAGGGCCATGTCCATGCGCGCGAGCCGCGCTTCGAGCCGGCGCAGCTGGATGCGCGCCACCCCGGCGATGTGCTCCTCGGCCAGCGGATGGAACACCACCACCTCGTCGATGCGGTTGAGGAACTCGGGCCGGAAGAACCCCCGCACCTCGGCGAGCACCGCGAGCTTGATCACCTGGTAGTCGTCGCCGGCCATCTGCATGATGCGCTGGCTGCCGAGGTTGGACGTCATCACGATCACCGTGTTGCGGAAGTCCACCGTGCGCCCCTGCCCGTCGGTGAGCCGCCCATCGTCGAGCACCTGCAGCAGCACGTTGAACACGTCCGGGTGCGCTTTCTCCACCTCGTCGAAGAGGATCACGCTATAGGGCTTACGCCGCACCTGCTCGGTGAGATAGCCCCCTTCCTCGTAGCCGACGTAGCCCGGAGGCGCGCCGATGAGCCGGGCCACGGAGTGCTTCTCCATGTACTCGCTCATGTCGACGCGGATCATGTGATCCTCGGAATCGAAGAGGAAGTCGGCGAGCGCCTTGCACAGCTCCGTCTTCCCCACCCCCGTGGGCCCGAGGAAGAGGAAGGAGCCGATGGGACGGTTCTCGTCGCCCAGCCCGGCGCGCGAGCGGCGAATCGCATCGCAGACCAGCCGCACCGCCTCGTCCTGCCCCACCACCCGCTGATGCAGATGATCTTCCATTTTGAGGAGCTTTTCGCGCTCGCTCTGCATCATCTTGCTCACCGGGATGCCGGTCATGCGCGAGACCACCTCGGCGATCTCCTCGGCCCCCACCTGGGTACGCAGGAGCTTGAAGGGCGCGCCGGATTTCTCGGCCTCCTCGGCCTTTTTCAGCTCGGCCTCGAGCTGCGGCAGCTGGCCGTACTGGATCTCGGCCACCTTGTCGAGCATCCCCTTGCGCTGGAATTCCAGCATCTGCGCGCGCAGCCGGTCGATCTCTTCCTTGAGGTGTTTGGTGCCCTGGATGCGCGCCTTCTCGGCCTTCCACACCTCTTCGAGCTCGCTGTACTCTTTTTGCAGCCGTTCGAGCTCCTCCTCGATGAGCTTCAGGCGCCGCTGCGAAGCCTCGTCTTTCTCCTTCTTCACCGCTTCGCGCTCGATCTTGAGCTGGATGATGCGCCGTTCGAGCTTATCGAGCGCCTCGGGCTTGGAATCGATCTCCATCTTGATGCGCGCGGCCGCCTCGTCGATGAGGTCGATCGCCTTGTCCGGCAGAAAACGGTCGGTGATATAGCGGTGCGACAGCTCGGCCGCGGCGACGATGGCCGGGTCGGTGATCTCCACCCCGTGGTGGATCTCGTACTTCTCCTGCAGCCCGCGCAAGATGGCGATGGTCTGCTCGACGGAGGGCTCATCGACCATCACTTTCTGGAAACGGCGCTCGAGTGCGGCGTCCTTCTCGATGTACTTGCGATACTCATCGAGCGTGGTCGCGCCGATGCAGTGCAGCTCGCCGCGCGCCAGGGCGGGCTTGAGCATGTTGCCCGCATCGAGCGCCCCTTCGGCCTTGCCCGCGCCCACCACGGTGTGGATCTCGTCGATGAAGAGGATGATGCGCCCTTCTTCCTTGGTGATCTCGGTGAGAATGGACTTGAGGCGCTCCTCGAACTCACCGCGGTACTTGGCCCCGGCAATGAGCGCGGCCATGTCGAGCGCCAGGATGCGCTTGTCGCGCAAGCTCTCGGGAACCTCGCCGTTGACGATGCGCTGCGCCAGCCCCTCGACGATGGCCGTCTTGCCCACGCCCGGCTCGCCGATGAGCACGGGGTTGTTCTTGGTGCGCCGCTGCAAAATCTGGATGGTGCGCCGGATCTCGTCGTCGCGCCCGATCACCGGATCGAGCTTGGCACGCCGCGCCCGCTCGGTGAGGTCGATGGTGTATTTCTCCAGCACCCCGCGCATCGCCTCGGCCTCGGGCGTCTCCACCTTCTGGCCGCCGCGCATCTGCTCGATGGCCGTCTCCAGCGCCTTGCGGTTCAAGCCGTGCTCGCGCGCGATGCGCCCCGTCTCGCCCTTGTCTTCCGTGAGCGCCAACAGGAACATCTCGGTGGCGATGTACGGATCGCCGCGCTTCTGCGCCTCGCGGTCGGTGAGGTTCAGAAGATTGGCCAGATCGCGCCCGATCTGCACCTCGCCGCCGGTGCCCTGCACCTGGGGCAGCGCCTCGATCGCCTTGTGCAAGGCCGCCTTGAGCCCGGCCACATTGACGCCGGCGCGCTGCAGCAGGCTCACGCTCGAGCCGTCTTCCTGCTCGAGCAGCGCCAGCAGCAGATGCTGCGGCTCGATGAACTGGTTGTCGTGCCCCACCGCGATGCTCTGCGCCTCTTGCAGCGCCTGCTGGAACTTGGTGGTGAGCTTGTCGAATCTCATGAAGGACTCCGTCGAAGGAAAGTGATCGATGCCCTGTATATAGGCTCCGAGTAGGGGAAATTCAAGACCGGCGGCGAAAAAATGTCAATCGATTTAGACGATGGCATTGTGCACCGCATCACTTTTTTCTTGCACCACGGCATGAACGATGCTATAGTAAAAAGAAAACCTTTTTTCGATGTCACTACATCCTACTGCGGGAGCCAATCATGAAGAATCAGACCAATTTCGCGCAAATGCAGCAAAAGCAGCTGGAAAACGCGATGAAATTCACCCAAATGGCCATCGACAACACCCAGCGCCTGCTCGCGCTGCAGATCGAAACCGCCAAGGCCCTCTTCGAAGAAGGCGCGCGCAGCACGCAAGCCCTGCTCGCCGCCCAGGCCCCCGAAGAGCAACTCAAGCTGCGTCAGGAATTCGCGCAGAAATCGGCCGAGAAAATCATGGGCTGCATCAACGAGATCGCCCAGCTCACCGTCAAGGCCCAGGCCGAGCTCAACCGGCTGGTCTCCGAAGCCATCACCACCGGCTCCCAGGAATGGACGCAGGCGGTGCAATCGCTGGGCACCAACCTGCCGAAAATGGGCGGTGAAGATCCGATGAAAGCCGTGCAGAGCGCAATCGACCAATCGCGCGCCGTGCTCGAGCAAATGTCGAAGATGACCACCGAAGCCTGGCAGAGCATGATCTCTGGCGCTCAGCAACAACCAGGCGCCAAGAAGTAATCATCCCTCTGCAGACGGGCCTGACGCTCCTCACCAGCGCCGGGCCCGTTCTTCGTCCCCTTCCCTCGCCTCGACCCAACGGGTCGCCCCGTTCGTCTCTTCCTTCTTCCAGAACGGCGCTCCGGTCTTGAGGCGATCGATCAGAAACTCGCACGCCGCGAACGCCTCTGCGCGGTGGCGGCTCGCCACGCCCACGAACACGATACGCTCGCCCGGCATCAAGCGCCCCACGCGATGGATCACCGTCGCCGCAACCAAGGACCAACGGCGGCGCGCCTCCTCGACCAGGGCGACGAGCGACTTCTCGGTCATGCCAGGATAATGCTCCAGCGTCATCGCCTGCACTTCCCCGCCGCGCACGGTGCCCACGAAGCTCACCACGGCGCCCACCTCGGGCGAAGCCCGCTTCAGCCGCTCATCCTCGGCGCCGACGTCGAACTCCTCGCCCTGAACCCGAACGATCCACATCGTCTCACCCTCCCGTGACCGGCGGGAAAAACGCCACCTCGTCGCCGTCATGCACCGGCTCGTCCCAGGAACAGAGCGCCTGGTTACGGGCGCAGCGCAGCGTCTTCCATGTCGCAAGCGGCGCCCACTCCTCCCCCCGGCTGCCGAGCCAGGCGCGCAGCGCCGCCACCGTCTCGACGCCTGCCGGCAAAGCCACCTCTTCTGCGGCGAGCGGCAAAGCATCGCGCAGCGCCGCGAAATAGAGCACTTTCACCGCCATGGGTTCACCTCCTTGGTCTGAACGTTCATCCCAGCAAGCGCGCAAAAGGACGGTAGCGGACCAGGTCCCCTTCGCGGATCGGGGTGAGCGGCGGCACCTCGACCAGGCCGTCGGCCCAGACGAGGGAGGCGAGCATCGCCGATCCCTGATCGGGATGGAGCAGCACTCGGCCCCGGGCGTCGAGCCGTGCCCGCAGGAATTCCCGCCGGGGATCAGGCTTCAGACGGGTAAAGCCCGCCTCCACCCACTGGGGCGGATCCACGACCTCCCGCACCCCCTGCAGGCGCAACAGGAACGGGCGGACGAAGAGGACGAACGTGACAAAAGCGGAGACCGGATTTCCCGGCAGCCCCAAGAAGTGCGCCGCCCCCAGGCGCCCGTAGGCGAGCGGCTTGCCCGGCTTGATCGCCAGCTTCCACAGATCCAGCCGCCCCTCCTGGCGCACGGCGGCCACGACGTGATCTTCTTCCCCAACCGAGACGCCGCCGCTCGTCAACACGACGTCCGCTCCATCGGCCGCCCGGCGCAGCGCCGCCCGGGTTTCGTCGAAACGGTCCGGCACCACGCCGTGGTCCTCGACCAAGCAGCCGAGTTCCTTGAGCAAGGCACGCAGCAGGTAGCGATTCGAATTGTAGATCTGGCCCGGACCGAGCGGCTTGCCCGGCATCACCAGCTCGTCGCCGGTCGAAAAGAGGGCGACCCGCACGCGGCGGCGCACCGGCAGGGTGGCATACCCCACGGCTGCCGCAAGGGCCAGCGCCTGAGGACTCAGGCGGGTGCCCGCCGTCAGGATCTCGCTTCCCAGGGCGATTTCACTGCCTGCCCGCCGTACCGATTCCCACGGCTGCGGAACGTGCTGGAAGACGGCGTACTCCCCTTCCGCCTCGACCCGCTCTTGCATCACGACCGCATCGGCTCCCTCGGGGAGCGGCGCCCCGGTAAAAATGCGTGCGGCGCTACCCGGCTCGAGCGGCACGCCGACCGAGCCGGCCGCAATCCGCTGGCGCACCGGAAGACGCACGCCAAGGTCGCGGACGTCGGCGCAGCGCACGGCGTAGCCGTCCATCGCCGCCGTGTCCTGGCGGGGCAAGGCGATCGGCGAGTAGAGGGTCTCGGACAGGACGCGCCGCTCCGCCTCCAGCGTCTCGATCAGTTCTTCTTCAAGCACCGGCTCCGCGGCCGCGAGCAAGCGGGACAAGCCCTCTTCGAACGACATCAGGCTTTGCGCCATTTCCTTCACCTCTCTTGGGGATTCATTGCGTCTCGCCTCCCGCCGGTTCCGCAGGCACAGAGGATTCACCGCCGGCCTCGCGGACAAGCGCCGCCAGGAAGGACTCTGCCCTCGCCACCTCGCGCAGCCGCGCCATGGGCGGCAGGCTGGACCACAGAATCTTACCGTAACCGCGGGTGGCCATGCGCGGATCGCAGATACACAGCACGCCGCGGTCGCGCTCGCTGCGGATGAGCCGCCCAGCCCCCTGCTTGAGCTGGATGGTGGCGCGCGGCAGCTGCAGCAGGGCAAACGGAGATTCACCCTGCGCTTCGAGCCGGGCCATGCGCGCGGCGAGCACCGGGTCGTCCGGCGGGGCAAACGGCAGCTTGTCGATGATCACCAGCGAGAGCGCCTCGCCGGCGACGTCCACCCCTTCCCAGAAACTCTGGCTGCCCACGAGCACGGCCCGCGGCGTGGTGCGAAAGCGCTCGAGCAGGGCATGGCGCGATCCTTCGCCCTGCACCAGCACCGTGTACTCCGCCCCCAGGCGCGCCCGCAGGCCCTCGCCCAGGCGCTGCATGGCCTTGAGCGAGGTACACAGCACGAACGCCCGCCCTTCGGCGGCGCGGATCAGGCGCTCGGCCACGTCCTCCACCGCCGGCAAATGCTGCGGCGAACCCGGCTCCGGCATCCCTTGAGGCACCAGGAGCAATGCCTGGCGGCGGTAGTCGAACGGGCTCGCCCAGATGCCCTCCCGCACCGGCAGTTCTTCGCCGATCAAGCCCAGGTCGCGGCGAAAATGCGCGAACGAACCGGCGACCGCGAGCGTGGCCGAAGTCATCACCCAGGCCCGCTCCCCGCCGGCAAGGAGCCGGGAAAAAGCCGGCCCGGCCTCGATCGGCGTGCGGTGCAAGCTAAAGCGCGTGCCGACCGCCTCCACCCAAGGCACGAAGCGCTCCTCTTCCTCGCCCCACTGCGCGAGCAGGCGCTCCAACGCCTCGGCCCGAGCGGCGAGCCGCGGCAGGTTCTCGCTGCGTTCCTGCTGGCTGGTCAGCGCCTCGCGCAAGGCCGCCGCGCTCGCCGTCAACGTCTGCAAGACCGATGCGAACCCGGCGGCCTGCGTCACAGCCTGCTGCCGTGGCCAGCGCAGCGTCTCGGCCGGCAGGCTCAGCCGCAGATCCTTCACCGCCTTGTCGAAGGCATCGATCGCCTCGCGCAAGGGGCGAAAATCCGGCGCTGCCACCAGCGCCTCCACCCGCGCATCGCGCACGAGCTCGAAGCACTGGCTCGAGGCCAGGCTCTCGCCGAAGAAAACCGCCGCGAGCTCGGGCAGCTGATGCGCCTCGTCGAATACCACCAGATCAGCATCTGGCAAGAGGCCGCTCACCCCCTCGTCGCGCAACACCAGATCGGAGAAAAAGAGGTGGTGGTTCACCACCACGCACTCGGCCTCCTGCGCCGCGCGCCGCGCCTTCATGAGGAAGCACTCTTGCCAGTGAGGGCAATCCTGGCCCAGGCAGTTGTCGCGCGAGGAAGTGGCGAAGGCCCAGACGAAGGCATCTTCGGGCACCTCGGGGCATTCCGCCTTGTCGCCGGACGCCGAGTACTGGGCGAAACGCGCGATGAGCCGCAAGAGCGCCGCATCCTCGGCGGTGGTGAAGCGCCCATGCGCCAGGTTGCGTTCGAGGTGGTAGTGGCAAACGTAGTTCTGCCGCCCCTTGAGAAGCGCCGTGCGCACTGGGATCTTCAACGCCTCTTTCAGGCGCGGCAAGTCGCGGTGAAAGAGCTGATCCTGCAAGGTCTTGGTGCCGGTAGAGACGATCACCTTGCGCCCGCAGAGCAAGGCCGGCAGCAGATAGGCGAAGGTCTTGCCGGTACCGGTGCCGGCTTCGGCCAGCAGCACCGCCTTCTCCTCGATGGCGCGGGCCACCGCGAGCGCCATCTCGCGCTGCTGCGGCCGATGGACGAAACCGGGAATCGCCGCCGCGAGCCGTCCGCCCGGGCCGAGTTCCTCTTCGATGCGCGCCTCGAGCGTCTTGCCGTCCATTGCCGCTGCCGTCAGTCGGGCCGGTGCGCTTCGGCGAGATAGTCGCGCGTGCGCATCTCGATCAAGCGGCTCGCGGTACGGGCGAATTCATGCGCGTTCAAGCCCTCGCGATAGAGCTCCTGCGGTTCGGCCTCGGCGGTGACGATCAGTTTCACCCGATGATCGTAGAGCACGTCGATGAGCCAGGTGAAGCGCCGCGCCTGCGAGGCCTGCGCCGGCCCCATCCGCGGGATGCCGCTCAGGAGCACCGTGTCGTGTTCGCGTGCGATTTCGAGATAGTCGTTCTGCGAGCGCGGCCCGTCGCACAGCGCCGCGAAGGTGAACCAGACCACGTCCTGGTGCCGGCCGAGATAGGGAATCTCGCGCTCGAAGAGCTCGAGCGAGCCAGGCACCGGCTCATGGCCGGTGAGGCGCCGGAAGTCCTCTCGCAGCTTCGCCTCGTTCTCCGGCGAAGGCGGCACGAGGTAGAGTTCGACGTTCTCCAGGGTGCGCAGGCGGTAATCGGTGCCGGAATCGACCTCCAACACGTCGAAGGTCCGTTCGATGAGGGCGATGGTGGGCAGAAAATTCACCCGCATGAGCCCGTTGGGGTAGAGCCCGTGCGGGGGATAGTTCGAGGTGAGCACGAAAGCCACGCCGCGCGCGAGCAGCGCTTCCAGCAGCCGCCCCAAAATCATGGCATCGGCGATGTCCGAGACGTGGAATTCGTCGAAACACAGCAGCCGCACCGTGGAGGCGATGTCCTCGGCCACCTTGGCCAGCGGATCGGGCACTTCGCGGTGCCGCCGCAGGTCTTCATGCACGCGCTGCATGAAGGCATGGAAATGCACCCGGCGCTTGGCGGGGAAGGGACAGGCGGCAAAGAACACGTCCATCACGAAGCTCTTGCCGCGCCCCACCCCGCCCCAGAGGTAGACGCTGCGCACCGCCGGTTCGGACGGCGCCGTCTCCTTGGCGGCGAAGACCCGGCGCAGGAAGCCCAAAGGCGAGCGCGACGGCCCTTCGCTACGCGACCGCGCCCCTGCCGCGCCGCGGCACAGTTCGTCGCACAGCTGCTGCAAGCGCTCGACGGCACGGCGCTGCGCCGGGTCGGAACGATAACCCCGCTCGGCGAGCGCCGCCTCATAGGCCGCGACGATGGCGCCCGCCGCGGCCGCGACCTGCTCGGCCATCAGAAATGCAGCGCCCGACGATCGACCGCCAGCGCCGCTTCGTGCATCACCTCGGACAGCGTCGGGTGGGCATGGCAGATGCGCGCCAGATCCTCGGCTGCGGCACCGAACTCCAGCGCCACCACCGCCTCGGCGATGAGCTCGGAGGCGTTCGCGCCGATGACGTGCACGCCCAGGATGCGGTCAGTCTTGGCGCAGGCGATCATCTTGACGAAGCCTTGCGGCGCGCCCATGCCCAGCGCCCGGCCGTTGGCAAGGAAAGGCACCTTGCCCACGCGGTACTCCACGCCCTCGGCCTTGAGCTGGGCCTCGGTCTTGCCCACCCAGGCGATCTCGGGTGCGGTGTAGATCACCCAGGGGATGGCGTCGTAATTCACGTGCCCCGCCTGCCCGGCGATGCGCTCGGCCACCATCACCCCTTCTTCCATCGCCTTGTGCGCCAGCATGGGACCGCGCACCACGTCGCCCACGGCCCAGACGTTGGGCAGGTTCGTGCGGCAGTGCTCGTCGACCGCGACCTGGCCGCGTTCGTTGACTTCCAACCCCACCGCCTCGGCCCCGAGCCCCTCGGTATTGGGCACGCGCCCCACCGAGACGATCACCCGGTCGGCTTCCAGGGTCTGCTCCTTGCCCTCCTTGTCGCGGTAGCGCAGAATCGCCCCGTCCTCTTTCACCTCGGCTCCCTCGAGGGTGACGCCGAACTGGAATTTCAGCCCCTGCTTGGTGAAGAGCGACAACGCCTCCTTGGCCACGTCCGCATCCGCCGCGGCAAGGAAGTCCGGCAGCGCCTCGAGGATGGTCACTTCCGACCCCAGGCGGCGCCACACCGAGCCCATCTCCAGGCCGATCACGCCCGCGCCGATGATGGCAAGCCGCTTGGGCACGGCCTGCAGCTCGAGCGCGCCCACGTTGTCGCACACGATGCGGTTGTCCACCGGCAGGTTCGGCAGATGGCGCGCCTTGGAGCCGGTGGCCACGATCACGTGCTGGGCGAGCACCGTCTCCTCGCCCACGCGAATCTGCCAGCGCTCCCCTTCGCGGCCGAGAAACTGCCCGTGGCCGGGCAGCAGCGTCACCTTGTTCTTGCGAAAGAGCCCCTTGATGCCCTGCGTGAGCTGGGCGACGATCTTGGTCTTGCGCGCCATCATCGCCGGCACGTCGATCGCCAACCCCTGCACGCGGATACCCTGTTCGGCAAAGGCGTGCGCCGCCTCTTCATAGAGGTGCGACGAGTGCAGCAGGGCCTTCGAGGGAATGCAGCCCACGTTGAGGCAGGTGCCGCCCAGGCGCGGTTCGCCCTTGGGGTCGGCGTAGGGGTTGGATTCGCAGCAGGCGGTTTTGAAGCCGAGCTGCGCGGCGCGGATGGCCGCGACGTAGCCGCCAGGCCCGCCGCCGATCACCAGTACGTCGAAACTTTGCATCGCTTCCTCCTCGTGACGAAAAAGGGGCGGTCTGCACCGCCCCTGCGGCACTCACACGCCAAAGAGCAGGCGCGCCGGATCTTCCAGGGCCTCTTTGATCGTCACGAGCCCGAGCACCGCCTCGCGCCCGTCGATGATGCGGTGGTCATACGAGAGCGCCAGGTAGTTGATCGGGCGGATCACGATCTGGCCGTTCTCGACCACCGGGCGGTCTTTGGTGGCATGGATGCCGAGGATGGCCGACTGCGGCGGGTTGATGATCGGCGTGGACAGCATCGAGCCAAACACCCCGCCGTTGGAGATGGAGAAGGTGCCGCCGGTCAGCTCCTCGAGCGACAGCCGTCCATCCTTGGCCTTGGCGCCGAACTCGGCGATTTTCTTCTCGATCTCGGCCATGGAGAGCTGGTCGGCATCGCGCAGGATGGGCACCACCAGACCACGCGGCGAACCGACGGCGATGCCGATGTCGATGTAGCCGTGGTAGATGATGTCATCGCCATCGACCGAAGCGTTGAGGATGGGAAACTTCTTCAGCGCAGCGCAGGCGGCCTTGACGAAGAAGCTCATGAAGCCCAGGCGCACGCCGTGTTCCTTCTCGAACTTCTCGCCGTACTTCTTGCGCAGCTCGATGATCGCGGCCATGTTGACCTCGTTGAAGGTGGTCAGCATGGCGTTTTCGTTCTTCGACTGCAGCAGACGCTCGGCGATGCGCTTGCGCAGCTTGGTCATGGGCACGCGCTGCTCGGGGCGATCCCCGCTCACGGCGGCGACCGGCGCTCCCCCCGCAGCCGCAGCGCTCGCCGCCGTCGGCTTGGCGGCCGGTTGCGCGGCGAGTGCGTCTTCCTTGGTGATGCGCCCGCCGCGGCCGGTGCCGGTGACGCTCTCGGGCGCGACCTGCTTCTCTTCCAGGATCTTGCGCGCGGCAGGGCTGGCCACCGCAGCCGCTGGGGCGGCTTGAGTCGCGGCCTGAGCCGTCGACGCTGCAGCCGCCGCCGCTTCCCCGGCAGCCGGTTTGGCCTCGGTATCGATCTGGGCGATCACCTCGCCCGAGGTGACGGAAGCCCCATCCTCCTTGAGGATCTTCACCAGCACCCCATCGACCGGAGCCGGCGTCTCCAGCACCACCTTGTCGGTCTCGATATCGACGAGGTTCTCATCGCGTTTGACGAATTCCCCCTCCTTCTTGTGCCAGGCCACCAGCGAGGCTTCGGCCACCGATTCGGACAGCTGCGGCACTTTCACTTCGATCAGCATTTTCTTCTCCTAACGAGTCAATCGGCCTCGATCGGGCCGAAAGCTCCTTCGATCACAGCCTTTTGTTGGACCACGTGCTTGGCGAGATACCCCACGGCGGGCGAAGAACTGGCCGGGCGGGCGACGAGCAGCAAGCGCCGGCCGCGCCCGAGCTCGTTCTTCAGATGCTGACGCGACAGCAGCCAGTACCACACGCCCTGGTTGCGCGGCTCTTCCTGCACCCAGACGAGCTCCTTGGCCTGGGCGAAGGGTTTGAGCGCGGCGTTGAGCGCCTCGGCCGGGAAGGGATAGAGCTGCTCCAGCCGGATGATGGCCGTATCGTCGATCCCCTTCTCGCGCCGGTAGGCGAGCAACTCATAGTAGATCTTGCCCTGGCACAGCAGCACGCGCTTAACCTTCTTCGGCGCCAGCTCCTCGACTTCGCCGATCACCGTGCGATAGCCGCCGCGCAGGAAGTCTTCCATGGGCGAGCCGGCCTCCTTCAGCCGCAACAGCGACTTGGGCGTGAACACCACCAAGGGCTTGCGCACGCGCCGCAACATCTGGCGGCGCAGCAGATGGAAGATCTGCGCCGCGGTGCTGGGCACGCACACCTGCCAGTTGCGCTCGGCCGACAGCTGCAGATAGCGCTCGATGCGCGCCGAAGAATGCTCCGGCCCTTGCCCTTCGTAGCCGTGCGGCAGCAGCAAGGTGAGCCCGCACAAGCGCCCCCACTTGGCTTCGCCCGAAGCGATGAACTGATCGATCACCACTTGCGCCCCGTTGGCGAAGTCGCCGAACTGCGCCTCCCAGACCGTGAGCTGGTTCGGCTCGGTGATGGCATAGCCGTAGTCGAAACCCAGCGTCCCCTCTTCCGAGAGGGTGGAGTCGTAGACGTAGAACGGCGCCTGCCCCTCCTGGATGTTCTGCAGCGGGATGTAGATGCCTTCGTCACGCCGCTCGCGCTTCTGGTCGTGCAGCACCGCGTGGCGGTGGAAGAAGGTGCCGCGGCCCACGTCCTCGCCCGAGAGCCGCACGCCGAAACCCTGAGCCACCAGCGAAGCGTAGGCGAGGTTCTCGCCGAAGCCCCAGTCGGCCGGAAGCTCGCCGCGGCCCATCGCCCGCCGGTCCTCGATGATCTTCTGCACCCGCGGGTGCAGCTCGAAGCCTTCGGGGATGGTGGTGAGCCGCTCGGCCAGGCGGCGGAATTCGGCCGCGGGAATGGAGCTGTCACACTCGTCGGTGTATTCCTGCCCGATGAACGGGGTCCAGTCGATCGCGTGCTTGCGCACGACGTTGGCCACCACCGGGTTGTAGAGAAGTTCGCCGCGGTCGAGGTGTTCGCGGTATTCCTGGATGTAGCGTTCGGGCTCGTCCGCGGCGATCACGCCGCTTTGCACGAGGTGGTCGGCGTAGAGCTTGCGCGTGCCCGGATGCTGGCGGATGCGGCGATACATCAGCGGCTGGGTCACCGCCGGTTCGTCCTGCTCGTTGTGCCCGAGCTTGCGGAAGCACACGATGTCCACCACCACGTCTTTCTTGAACTCCTTGCGGAATTCCATGGCCAGCTGCATCACGAAGGCCACCGCCTCGGGGTCGTCGCCATTGACGTGGAAGATGGGCGCCTCCGCCATCTTGAAGATGTCGGTGCAGTAGGTCGAGGAGCGCAGATCGCGCGGATCAGAAGTCGTGAAGCCGATCTGGTTGTTGATGACGAGGTGCACCGCCCCGCCCACGCCGTAGCCGCGCGTCTGGGCGAAGTTGAGCACCTCCTGGTTCACCCCTTGCCCGGCCACCGCCGCGTCGCCGTGGATGATGATCGGCACGACCTGGTCCTTGGCCTCGGCCGGATCGCGGCGCTGCTGGCGCGCGTAGCTCGAACCGAGCACCACCGGATTGACGATCTCCAGGTGCGAGGGGTTGAACATGAGCGAGAGGTGCACCGGTCCGCCCGGGGTGAGCACGTCGCTCGAAAACCCCATGTGATACTTCACGTCGCCGGCGGTGAGCTCCTCGGCCTTCTTGCCCTCGAATTCGGCAAAGAGCATGGCCGGCGGCTTGCCCAGGACATTGACCAGCACGTTGAGGCGCCCGCGGTGCGCCATGCCGATGACGACTTCCTGCGCCCCGTACCGTCCGGCCACGCGGATCGCCTCGTCGAGCGCCACGATGGCCGACTCGCCCCCTTCGAGCGAGAAGCGTTTCTGGCCGACGTAGCGCGTGTGCAGGTAGCGCTCCAGCGTCTCGGCGGCGGTGAGCCGCTCGAGGATGCGCTTTTGCTGCTCGACCGTGAGCTTCGCCTTGCCATGCACCGGCTCGAAGCGTGCCTGCAGCCAGCGTTTCTGCGCCGTGTCGGTGAGGTACATGTATTCGACGCCGACGCTGCGGCAATAGGTCTGGCGCAGCGCTTCGAGGATCTCGCGCAGCGTGGCCGTCTGCTTCTCCAGCCCGCGGAAGGAGCCGACGTTGAACTCGCGGTTGAGGTCGGCTTCCGTAAGCCCGTAAGTGGCCGGTTCGAGCTCCTCGAGGCGCGGTTTCTCGTGCATCTTCAGGGGATCGATGTCGGCCACACGGTGCCCGAGGAAGCGGTGCGCGTTGATGAGCTGCAGCACGCCCACCTGGCGCTGGCCATCGTCGGTACCGGCCTTGACGAAACGCACCGGCCCCATCTTGGCCATCTGCTCGAACGCAGCGCGGATCGGGGCGTGCGGCACCTCCTGCTCTGGCCCTGGCCCCTGGCGCAGAGCGTCGAAATAGCGCCGCCACTCTTCGGGGACCGAATCCGGATCGACGAGATAGTGCTCGTAGAGCTCTTCGACGAACGGGGCGTTGGCCCCGAAGAGGACGGTCGTGTCCTGGAATTCCTTGTACATGGGGATCTCTCTTTCAGGCTTGAGCCTGGATTCCGATCATACGGCGCTTCAGCCCCGAGCTTCCAGCGGCACGACGTCGCGGCGCGGCGAACCGACATAGAGCTGACGCGGACGGCCGATCTTGTATTCTGGATCGGTGATCATTTCTTCCCACTGCGAGAACCAGCCCACCGTGCGCGCGAGCGCGAAGATGCAGGTGAACATCGAGGTCGGGATACCGATGGCACGCTGCACGATGCCGGAGTAGAAGTCCACGTTGGGGTAGAGCTTCTTCTCGACGAAGTATTCGTCTTCCAGCGCGATCTTCTCCAGCGCCATGGCCAGCTTGAAGAGGCGGTCGTTTTCCAGCCCCAGCTCCTGCAGCACCTCGTAGCAGATCTTGCGCATGAGCTTGGCGCGCGGATCGTAGTTCTTGTAGACGCGATGGCCGAAGCCCATGAGCTTGAAGGGATCGTTCTTGTCCTTGGCCCGCTTGATGTACTCGCCCACTCGCGAGACGTCGCCGATCTCCTCGAGCATGCGCAGACAGGCCTCGTTGGCGCCGCCGTGCGCCGGCCCCCACAGGCAGGCGATGCCGGCGGAAATACAGGCGAAGGGGTTCGCGCCGGAGGAACCGGCCAGGCGCACGGTGGAAGTGGAAGCGTTCTGCTCGTGATCGGCGTGCAGCGTGAAGATCACGTCCATGGCGCGCACCAGCACCGGGTTGGGCTCGTACTTCTCGCAGGGCGTGCCAAACATCATGTGCAGGAAGTTCGCGGCGTACGAGAGGTCGTTGCGCGGATACATGAAGGGCTGGCCCACGTTGTACTTGTAAGCCATGGCCACGATGGTGGGCATCTTGGCCACCAGACGGATGAAGGAGACGGTGCGATGGTCGGCGTCGCTGAAGTCGAGCACGTCGTGGTAAAAAGCCGAGAGGGCACCGACCACCCCGACCATCACCGCCATGGGATGCGCATCGCGGCGAAAGCCGGTGAAGAAACGGTTCATCTGGTCGTGCAGCATGTTGTGACGCCGCACGCGACCATCGAAGTCTTCCAGTTCGGCCTTGGAGGGAAGCTCGCCGTTGCGCAGCAGATAGGCCACCTCGATGAAGGAGCACTGCTCGGCCAGCTGCTCGATGGGATAGCCGCGGTAGAGGAGCTCCCCTTTGTCTCCGTCGATGTAGGTGATGGAAGAGCGGCAGCTCGCGGTGGAGAGAAAACCCGGGTCGTAGGTGAAATGCCCCGTCTCGGCCCCGAGCTTGCGGATGTCGATCACGTCGTTGCCGAGCGTGCCCGAGAGGATGGGATAGTGATATTCCTTGCCGTCGATGACGAGCGTCGCCTTGCGTTCCGTGCTCATGCGTTTTCTCCTTGATTTTCGAGGGATCCCCGTCCCTCTTCACCCATCAGGCGCGTGCGTCGATGCCTTCTCACGCCGCGCAGTTTCTCGACCATCCCGACCCAGCGTGGCGACGGAATGGGTCGGGTACCGTTGACGAGGGCCCAGAGTTCATGGTCTTCCAGTGCCAGCAGCTCTTCCAGAATTGCGAGTTCCTCGTCGTCGAGCCGCTCGAACTCGACCGCCAGGAAATCCTGGAAGATCAGGTCGAGTTCGAGCAGGGCCCGCCGGCAGTGCCAGCGGATCCGTCCCTTGGGGCTCGTCATACCGCACGCGAGACCATCAGCTCCTTGATCTTGCCGATGGCCTTGGTGGGGTTGAGATGCTTGGGACAGACGTCGACGCAGTTCATGATCGTATGGCAGCGGAAGAGCCGATACGGATCGTTGAGATCGTCGAGCCGCTGGCTGGTGGCCGTGTCGCGCGTATCGGCGATGAAACGGTAGGCGTTCAACAACCCGGCCGGGCCGACGAACTTGTCCGGATTCCACCAGAAGGACGGACAGGAAGTCGAGCAGCACGCGCACAGGATGCACTCATAGACGCCGTTCAGCTCCTCGCGCTCCTCGGGCGTCTGCAGGCGCTCGCGCTCGGGTGGAGGATCGTCGTTGATGAGATACGGCGTGATCGAATGGTACTGCTTGAAGAACTGCGTCATGTCGACGATGAGGTCGCGGATCACCGGCAGACCCGGCAGCGGCCGCAGCACGATGGGCTGTGTCAGGCTGTCGATGTCGGTGAGGCAGGCCAGACCGTTCTTGCCGTTGATGTTCATCGCATCCGACCCGCACACCCCTTCGCGACAGGAGCGGCGGAACGACAGCGAATCATCCTTGGCCTTGAGGCGCACCAGCGCCTGCAGCAGCTTTTTGTCGGTCGGCTCGAGCTCGACCGAAATGTCTTGCATGTAGGGTTTCTGATCCTTGTCGGGATCGTAGCGATAGATGCGGAACTGCACCACTCGGGTCATGGTCGGTTCTCCCGCCGGTCAGTACGTGCGCTTGGCAAGCGCGATGGGTTGGGTGTCGGGGTTGAGCGGCTTGAGATTCACCGGCTTGTACACGAGCCGGTTGCCGTCACGGAACCACAGGGTGTGTTTGAGCCACTCCTTGTCGTTGCGCCCGTTGGGGAATTCGGGGGTGTCGGGACAATCGTCGCGCACGTGCGCCCCGCGGGATTCCTTGCGCGCCGCAGCCGAGATCATCGTCGCCTTGGCCACCTCGATGAGATTTTCGAGCTCGAGCGCCTCCATGCGCGCCGTATTCCACACTTTGGAATGGTCGCGGATGGCCGTACGACGTACGCGTTCCTCGACCTCGAGGATCTTCTGCACGCCTTCCTCGAGCATGTCCTTGAAGCGAAAGACGCCGGCGTGTTTCTGCATCGTGCGCTGCAGCTCGAGCAGCACGTCGGCCACCGGCTCGCCTTCTTTCTGGTTCTCGAGACGCGCGAGGCGCGCGAGGCTCGGCTCGGCCGCGTCCTTGGGCAGCTCACGCAGCGTGAGGTTGCCGCTCTTGATGTCGGCCACGGCAGTCTCGGCCGAAGCCTTGCCGAAGACGAGCAGGTCGAGCAGGGAGTTGGTCCCCAGACGGTTGGCGCCATGCACCGACGCACAGGCGCACTCGCCGGCGGCATAGAAGCCGGGGACCGGCGCGTTCGGGTCGCCATCCTGGGGCATCACCACCTGGCCCTTGTAGTTGGTCGGAATGCCACCCATCATGTAGTGGCAGGTGGGCACGACCGGAATCGGCTCCTTGATCGGGTCGACCCCGGCGAACTGGATGGAGATCTCGCGGATGCCCGGCAGCCGCTTCATGATGATCTCGGGCGAGAGGTGCGTGATGTCGAGCAGCACGTAGTCCTTGTTCGGCCCGCAGCCGCGCCCTTCGTTGATCTCGGTGACCATGGCGCGGGCGACGACGTCGCGCGACGCGAGATCCTTGAGGTTGGGCGCGTAGCGCTCCATGAAGCGCTCGCCGTTGCAGTTGCGCAGGATGCCGCCTTCGCCGCGCACGCCCTCGGTGATGAGCACGCCGGCGCCGGCAACACCCGTGGGGTGGAACTGCCAGAACTCCATGTCCTCGAGCGGGATGCCTGCGCGCGCGGCCATTCCCAGGCCATCACCGGTATTGATGAAGGCGTTGGTCGAAGAGTGGTAGATGCGCCCCGCCCCGCCGGTGGCGAAGATGGTGGCCTTGGCGTGGAAGATCGCCACTTCGCCCGTCTCGAGCTCGAGCGCCGTGACGCCGAGCACGTGCCCTTGGCTGTCGCGGATGAGATCGAGCGCCATCCATTCGACGAAGAAGTGCGTGCGCGCACGCACGTTGCGCTGGTAGAGCGCGTGCAGCATCGCGTGCCCGGTGCGGTCGGCCGCGGCGCAGGAGCGCATCACCGGCGCCTCGCCGTAGTTCATCGAATGCCCGCCGAAGGGACGCTGATAGATCTTGCCTTCGTCGGTGCGGTCGAACGGCATGCCGAAGTGCTCGAGCTCGATGACCACCTCGTTGGCCTTGCGGCACATGAATTCGATCGCATCCTGGTCACCCAGCCAGTCGGAACCCTTGACGGTATCGTACATGTGCCAGTGCCAGTGATCCGGCGTGGAGTTGCCCAGCGAGGCAGCCACCCCGCCCTGCGCCGCCACGGTGTGCGAGCGCGTGGGGAAGACCTTGGTGAGTACCGCCGTGCGCAGCCCCGCTTCGGCCAGTTGCAGCGCCGCGCGCAGGCCGGCGCCGCCGGCACCGACGATCACGGCATCGAACGTATGCTTCGCGACTTTCACGGTCAGAGTCTCCACAGGATTTTGGCCGCCCAGCCGGCGTAGCCGACGAGCAGAAAGAGCGTGATGAGGTGCAGCGCCAGGCGCAGCCCCAGCGGCTTGACGTAGTCCATCCAGATGTCGCGCACGCCGACCCAGGCATGATAGGCAAGCGACATGAAGAAGAGGAAGGTGAGGAAGCGCATCAGCCCGCCCGAGAAGAGCGCCGACCAATGCTCGTAATCCATCTTGGGCAGCGTGAGCGCCGCGAAGGCGAACACGATGGTATAGAGCGCCATGTACGTGGCGGTGGCACGCTGGGCGAGCCAGTCGCGCAGACCGTAGTGGGCGCCGACGACGAGACGTTTCACCATAGCCAGACTCCCAGGATCACGGTGAGCGTGAGGCTGACGATCAGCACCAGCCGCGCACTCTGGCGCGCGGGTTCGAGCTCGATGCCCTTGTGCAGATCGAGCAGCAGGAAGCGGATGCCGGCGCAGAAGTGGTGCAGGTAGGCCCACAGCAGGCCGAAGAGGATCAGCTTCACCAGCGGATGGCCGACGATCGCCTTATAGGTGGCAAAGGTCTCGGGTGAAGACACGCTCAGGTCGAACAGATACAACAGGAACGGCAACAGCAGGAACAATCCGGCCCCGCTGATCCGATGCAGGATCGAGACGATCCCCGGCAACGGCAGCCGAATTTCCCGTAGGTCGAGAAACTTGGGCCGCGCCTTTCGTGCCACGCTTGCTTCGCTCATCGCGCTTGCTCCCTTGGTCAGACACACGCGTCCGCCGTCGCGGACGCACCCTCGAAAAAACGGCGCTCGCCGACCCGGTGCTCAGGTCAGCTCGTTGTGGTAGTGGTATTGCGTGGTGAGATAGCGCCAGCGGCGCCATTCCACCGGCCGATCGTTGTAAGTATACGTCACGCGCTCCACCGACAGAAGCGGCGTTCCCTCCTTCACGCCCAGCGTCTCGGCCGCCATGCGGTCGGCGGCCACGGCGCGGATGTGCTCCTCGGCCCGCAGCATGCGCACCCCGAAGCGCGTCTCGAAGAAACTGTAGAGCGAGCCTTTCCACTCCTTGAGCGTGTCGAGCGTGAGCCCCTCGAACACCTCCCCGGGAAGGTAGATCTCGTCGAGCACCACGGGCTTGCCAGAAAACTTGAGCACGCGCCGCAGGATGATGATAGGATCGCCCACGGGAATTTGCAGCACACGCGCCGCCTCCTGCCCCGCCTTGGCGCGCCAGCAGTCGAGCGGCACGCTCTGCGGCTGGGTCAGGCTGCCGTCGTCGGGCACGAGCCGCAGAAAACGGAAGAACTGGCGCGGATCGTGGTGCGAGACCACAAAAGTGCCTTTGCCCTGCTTGCGCACGAGCACGTTCTCGGCGGCCAGCTCATCGACGGCCTTGCGCACGGTGCCTTGCGAAACGCCGAAACGGGCCGCCAGCTCCTGCTCGCTGGGAATGGCCTCGCCCGGTCGCCATTCGCCGGATTCCAGCGCCTGGACGATCAACGATTTGATCTGCCGATACAACGGACTGAAGGTGGGTGCATTCGAGGCCATGTTCGTTATTTCAGCACAAAAAGGATAGGACGTCTACCATGTCCACCGTCTTATATAAGATATAAGACATGGATTGACAAGCCCCAGCCGCCGGACTAGGATTCCAAGATTATCGTCCACCACGGAGAGCACCGATGAGCAAAGCCCCCGTTCGCGTCGCCGTCACCGGCGCCGCCGGTCAGATCGGCTACAGCCTGCTGTTCCGCATCGCCAGCGGAGAAATGCTGGGTAAAGATCAACCCGTCATTCTGCAGCTGCTCGACCTGCCCCAGGCCCAGAAAGCCGTCAAGGGCGTGATGATGGAACTCGAAGACTGCGCCTTCCCGCTGCTCGCCGGCATGATCGCCACCGACGACCCCAACGTCGCCTTCAAGGATGCGCAGATCGCCCTGCTGGTGGGCGCGCGCCCGCGCGGCCCCGGCATGGAGCGCAAGGACCTGCTCTCGGAAAATGCCAAGATCTTCACCGTGCAGGGCAAGGCGATCGCCGAACACGCCAACCCCGACTGCAAGGTGCTGGTGGTGGGCAACCCCTGCAACACCAACGCCTACATCGCGATGAAAACCGCCGAAAAAGTCGGCCGCGTCCCCTCCAAGAACTTCACCGCCATGCTGCGGCTCGATCACAACCGGGCACTCGCCCAGCTGGCGATCAAGACCGGCCGGCCGGTGTCGAGCTTCGAGCACATCGTCGTCTGGGGCAACCACTCCCCCACCATGTACCCCGACTATCGCTTCTGCACCTCCAACGGCGAGTCGGTCAAAGATCTCATCAACGACGAAACCTGGTACCGCGAAGTCTTCATTCCCACCGTGGGCAAACGCGGCGCGGCCATCATCGAGGCGCGCGGCCTCTCTTCGGCCGCCTCCGCTGCCAACGCCGCCATCGACCACATCCGCGACTGGTGGCTGGGCACGAACGGCCGCTGGGTGACCATGGGTGTGCCTTCCGACGGTTCCTACGGCATCCCCGAAGGGATCGTCTTCGGCTTCCCCTGTGTGTGCGAGAACGGCGAATACCGCATCGTCCAGGGGCTGCCCATCGACAACTTCTCCCGCGAGCGCATCCTCGCCACGCTCAACGAACTCATGGAAGAGCGCGAAGGGGTCAAGGATCTCCTCGGCTGAGGCAAACCCCGAACAAAGCGTGTATCATGAAGGCACGTCGCCGCGCATTGCGGCCGCGTGCCTTTTTCTCGTCCTTCGCAGTCTCGATGCCGCCATGACCGAATCCAAGTTGCTGCGCCCGGCCCAAGTCCTCTTCGAACGCGAACGCCAGCTGCCCGACATCCCCGCCGTCGACCACTACGCCGGCAGCGAGAAGTTCATGCGCCGGGCGCTGGCCTTGCAGGCCGAGATGGGGCCCGTGTTCGACGTCACGCTCGATTGCGAAGACGGCGCACCGGCCGGCAATGAAAAGGCACACGCAAAGATGTGCGCCGAGCTCGCCGTCTCGAGCGAAAACCGCCACGGCCGCGTCGGCGTGCGCATCCACGATCTCACGCACCCGCACTGGCTGCGCGATCTGGAAACCATCCTGCCGATCGCCGCAGGCCGCCTTGCCTACCTCACCGTGCCCAAGGTGCGCTCGGCGCGCGACGTGCGCACCGTGCGCGAAGCGATGCGCCCGCTGTTGCCGCCCGGCACTCGGCCCCCGCCGCTGCACGTGCTCATCGAAACGCCGGAGGCGCTCGCCGAAGTCGCGCGCATCGCCCATGAACCGGGCGTGGAATGCCTCGATTTCGGTCTGATGGATTTCGTCTCTTCGCACCGCGGCGCGATCGGGGCAGAGGCGATGCGCTCGCCCTTGCAGTTCGAACACCCCCTGATCCGCCGCGCGAAGGCCGAGATCGCCGCCGCCGCGCACGCCGCGACCATCGTGCCGGCGCACAACGTCTGCACCGAGCTAGAGGATGCCTCCCTCGTCTATGCCGACGCACATCGCGCCCGCACCGAGTTCGCCTTCCTGCGCATGTGGAGCATCCATCCCAACCAGATCCGCCCCATCCTCGAAGCGATGCAACCCAGCGCGGCAGAGATCGAAGACGCGGTGCGCATCCTCACCGCAGCCCAAGACGCCGCCTGGGGTCCGATCCGCGATGCGGGCCACCTTCACGACCGCGCTTCCTACCGCTATTATTGGGCCGTGCTGCAGCAGGCGCGGCGCACCGGCATCGCGCTCGCCGACGAAATCCTGCATCGATTCTTCGGATCCGAATCATGAACCGCCCGCCCTTTTTCGCGCCACGGCGCTTTCCACGCTGGCTCGTCCCCTTGCTTCTGGCGCTGCCGGTGGCCGGGGCCAACGGGCAATCCTATCCTTCGCTTTCCGCGGAGGAATTCCGCGCCTGCCTCGAGCGCCTCGCCCCCGAAGCCGAGCGGCGCGGCATCCCGGCCGAGCGCTTTTCCGCCCTCACGGCCAGCCTCAGCCCCGACCCGAGCGTGATCGCCCGGCTGGATCGTCAGCCCGAATTCGTCATCCCCATCTGGCAGTATCTCGCCAACCTCGTCGATACGCGCCGCATCCAGACGGCGCAGGAGAAGCTGCACGAGAATGAAGGCTTGCTGCGCTACGTCGAGGCCACCTACGACGTCGACGCCGAGCTCGTCGTCGCCTTCTGGGCGGTGGAGAGCAATTTCGGACAGAATCTCGGGCGCGACGACCTGCTGCAATCGCTCGCCACCCTGTCGTGCTTCGGCCGGCGGCAGAGCTATTTCCGCCCCGAATTCCTCACGGCGGTCGACATCCTCGAACGTGGAGAAACCGGCGCCGAGCGCCTGCGGGGTTCCTGGGCCGGCGCCTTCGGACAGACCCAGTTCATGCCCAGCACCTTCGCGCGCTACGCCGTCGACTTCGACGGCGACGGCAAGCGCGACCTCTATCATTCCCTGCCCGACGTTTTCGCTTCCACCGCCAACTTCCTGAAGCAAGCCGGCTGGCGGCGCGGCGAACCCTGGGCGATCGAAGTCGTACTGCCGCCCTCGTTCGATGTCCAGCTCGCAGGGCGCACGAAAAAACGCCCGACGAACGAATGGCTCGCCATGGGTCTTCCCCGCGCCGACGGCAAACCCTGGCCGCGCACCCTACCGGAAAAAGCCGCCCTGCTCTTGCCGGCCGGCCGCCAAGGCCCGGCGCTTCTGGCCTTTCCCAACTACGACGCGATCTTTCGCTACAACGCGGCCGAATCCTATGCCCTGGCGATCGGGCTCCTCTACGATGCGCTGAAAGATCCCCTGAAAGCCGCCCGCTTCGATCCCAAGCAGCCTTTCGTGCAAGCCTGGCCCACCGACGACCCGCCGCTCACCCGTTCGGAAACGCTGGAGTTGCAAGAACGTCTCTCCACCCTGGGCTACGATCCGGGCACCATCGACGGCGTGGCCGGCGCCCAGACGCGGGAGGCACTGAGCCGTTTCCAGCAGGAATGCGGCGGCCAGGCACTCGAAGCCGATGGCTGGCCCGGCACGAAGGCGCTGGAGCAGCTGCGGCGCTTCGAAGGCGGCTGCAACAAAACGCACTGAAACCAAAGCAGGCCCATTGCGCTTCGCTTCGTTCGCCGTGATCAACTCATGGAAGTGTTTTCACCTCTAAGAGTGCGCCCGTGCCGGGCGCACGCATAAAAAAAGAAGCCACCCAATCGGGTGGCTTCTCTGCTGCCAGGCGGTCCAACGTCCCGCCGCGGCGGGGCAGACGTCAGGCCTTCTGAATGTTCGACGCTTGCTTGCCTTTCGGCCCTTGCGTGACTTCGAAGCTGACTTTCTCGCCTTCCTTCAGGGTTTTGAAGCCCGGCATGTTGATCGCGGAGAAATGCGCGAACAGATCCTCACCGCCGTCATCGGGGGTGATGAAGCCGAACCCTTTGGAATCGTTGAACCACTTGACAGTACCAGTTGCCATGATGAAGCTTCCTTCGTTACTACTTTATTGAAACGGGCCATTCGACCCACGGTGTGCCGAGCAGGAATCGCGAATCTCCGCAAGCGGTGAAGACGATGCGCGCTTCGAACACTGTCGCTACGATACGCGCCTTTTACGCCGGCGTCAATACATTTTTCCCTGCGTGCAGATTTTTTTTACGCCAGCGCCCGCAGCATCCTCACGATGGCGAAACCGCCTGCCGTCGCCAGGAGCGATCCGCCCACGTGCAGCGCCAGCGCGACGAGCGCGAGCGCGAGGCGCCCGTGCTGCAGCAAGGCGAAGACTTCGGCGCTGAAGGTAGAGAACGTGGTCAGGCCGCCGCAAAACCCCGTGGTGAGGAAGAGGCGCCACCCCGCCGGGATCCCCGGACAGGCCGAAAACGCCGCGATCGCCGCGCCGATCACGAATCCGCCGATGAGGTTCGCCGCGAGCGTGCCCGGTGGCAGTTCGGGAAACCAGGCATTGAGCCGCACGCCCAGCTGCCAGCGCAGCAAAGCCCCCAGCGCCGCCCCCAGGGCAATCGCCACGGCCTGCGTCACGACCCCACCGCCGCTCATCGCCCGCTCCTCGCCGTCGGTTGTCGTTCAGCGGATTCCGCTGCTATCATTCGTGACATGCGACTCACTCCCGCCCAAATCGAGCGTATCCGTTCCGTCGTCGCCGATCTGGCTGGAGCGCAGGCCACCGTGCGGCTCTTCGGCTCCCGGCTGGACGACTCGGCGCACGGCGGCGATGTCGATCTGCTCGTCGAAGTCGTAGAGCCGGTCGCCGAACCGGCCCTACTCGCCGCCCGCATCGCGGGCCGGGTAAGCCGCCTGCTCGATGGCCGCAAGGTGGACGTCGTGCTCGCTGCACCGAACCTGAAAGAGCTCCCGATCCATCACGTCGCCCGCCGCGCAGGAATCGTTCTGTGATCGCCGATCATCGCGCCGCCGAGCGTCTGCAGCAGTTGCTGCAACTGGCCGAACGCGAGCTCGCCCATCTCCTCCTCACCGACCGGCGTCTCTTTTCCGAACCTTTTACCCCTGTCCGAGCAGTGGAACTCGAAAGGGATCCGGACCTCGCCGAACGCGTCGATGCATTCGTCGCCCGATTCGGGCGCCTACAAGATACGCTGGGCGACAAAGCTCTGCCCACTTATCTCGTCGCGCACGGAGAGCGCATCGCCACCTTCATCGACAACCTCGACCGCGCCGAACGACTCGGGTTGATCCGCGATGCCCAACAGTGGATGGACATGCGCAAATTGCGCAATCTCATGATTCGCGAATACGTCGAGGATCCGGCAGTGCTCGCCTCGGCGCTGCAAGCCGCCCACGCCTTCGTGGCCGAGCTCGCCGCCGTCGTCGAACGCCTGCGCTCGGCCGCATCCTAATCTCTTTCCTCTTTCCCCTGCCGGCGCCAACGCCTGCGCAGCGGCGTTCCCTCGCCGGCGGCGGCATGGATCTCGGCCATGCGGCGCAGCTGCGCCGCGACTGCCTCGTTCACCGTGCGTGCTCGCCCGGTGGGAATGCGCCCGTCGGGTGCACCGGCGGGGAGGCCGGTGAGCAGGGCCATCGCCTCGTCCACCGTCTCCACCGTCCAGATCGAGAAACGGCCCGCCCGGACGGCCTCGACCACTTCCTCGCGCAGCATCAGATGGCGCACGTTGCCCCGGGGGATGATCACCCCCTGCTCGCCGGTGAGACCGCGGCGGGCGCACAGGGCGAAGAACCCTTCGATCTTCTCGTTCACGCCGCCGATCACCTGCACCTCGCCAAACTGATTGACCGAGCCGGTCACCGCGATTCCCTGGGCGAGCGGCAGGCCGGAGATGGCCGACAGCAGGGCGCACAGCTCCGCGAGCGAAGCCGAATCGCCCTCGACGAAGGCGTAGGATTGCTCCATCACCAGGCTCGCCGACAGCGACAGCGGCTGATGGCGGCCGAAGCGCCCGGCAAGGAAAGACGCGAGGATCATCACCCCCTTGGAGTGGATGGCCCCGCCGAGCTCGGTCTCGCGTTCGATGTCGACGACCTCGCCCTCGCCGCCCAGGCGCACCGTGGCGGTGATGCGCACCGGATAGCCGTAGCTCTGATGCGCGACGTCGACCACCACCAGGCCATTGATCTGCCCGGCACGCGCGCCCTCGGTGGTGATGAGCAGCTCCCCCTCGAGCATCGCCTCGATCGTCTCCTCGGCGTGGCGCGCAAGGCGCCGCTCGCGCGCGCGGACCGCCGCGCATACGTGCGCCGCTCCAATCTCGTGCGCCCCCTCGGCGTGCGCCAAGGCGTCCGCCTCCCGCAGCAGATCCACCAGGGTTCGGGTACGCAAGGTCAGCCGATGGGCGTGTTCGGCCTCGCGGGCGGCCTGATCGAGCACGGCCGCGAGCGCCGCGGCCGAGGGCGGCCGCAAGGCGTTCTCCCGCGCCAGATGCAGCAGCAAGCGCGCCAGTCCCGCCTCGGCCTCGGGCGTGCGCGGCACGTCGTCGGCCGCCTCGGCCGGGATCTTGAAGAGATCCTGGAAGTCGTCGTCCAGATCGAACAAGGTATGGAAGGTATCGGCCGAACCGATGAGTATCACCTTGAGCGGGCAGTCGATCGGCTCGGGCTCCAGCATACGGACGCTGCCCCAACCGGCCGCCTCCGGAGGCGGTTCGATGCGCACCTCGCGCCGCTGCAGAGCGCGCTTCAAGGCGTCCCAGGCCGCCGGCTGGGCGAGCAGACGCTCGGCATCGAGCAGGAGGAACCCGCCGCGCGCCCGCGCGAGCGCCCCGGCGCGGATCAGCTGGAAATGCGTGATGCGCTCGCCGAGCTGCTGCAGCGTCTCGACCCAGCCCACGAGGTTGGCATAGCTCGGGTTGTCTTCGAACACCACCGGCGCACCCTCACCGGCCTCGTGCGCCACCAGCACGTGGATCTGGTAGCGGATGAGCGGAGAAAACGCCGGATTGCGTCCGCCCTCTTCCTCGTCCTCCAGCCACTCGCGCTCACCGTCGAGGATGTCCTGCTCGATCTCGTCGAGCAGGCCGATCACCGCGGACAAACCGGCGTATTTCTCCCGCAAAGGGGTGAGCAGGTGCCGCACCACCGGTTCGAGCGCCTCGCGCTCGGCGCGCCGGATCGCGGCATAGAGCGCTTCGCGCCAGGCGGGGAATTCGTCGAGCACTTCCACGAGGCGCTGGCGCCAGCGCTCCACTGCCTGTTCGATGCGCGCCTTCTCCTTGGCCGGCAGGGCTTCGTAGCGCTCCGGTTCGAGCGGCTCGCCCGCCTCGTCCACGGGGACGAAGGCCCAACCATCGCCGGTCTGCAGCAACTTGAGCCGATCCTCGGCGCACGCCTGCACGATCGCCTCGATCGCCCGGCTCTCGCGCTCCTTGTGCGCCGACTCCAGCGCCTCGATCCGTTCCTGATGGGCTTTCGCCTCGAAGGCCGCGTTCACCGCCGGTTCGAGCTGGCGCGTGAAATTCTGCAAGTCGTCGGAGAGCACGCGCGCCGTGCCCGCGGGCAACTTGAGCAGGCGCGGGCGCTGCGGGTCGGAGAAATCATAGCGGTAGGCGAGGTCTTCCGGCGCCGGTAGGCGGCGGGCCGTCTCCCCGATGTGATGCAGCGCGATCGCGTGTCGCCCCGTGCCCGGCAGACCGAAGAGGAACACGTGATAGCCACCCACGTGATTCATCGCCAGAGCGAAGCGCAGCGCTTCCTCGGCCCGCTCTTGCCCCAGCCCCACGGGCACCGTCTCGCCCGGCTCGGCCAGCACCGCCGCGATCGCGGCCGGATCCGTGACCCGGCGCAAAGACTCGGCCGGCAGGCGATGGCGCGCCCGCGGCATTTCCCCGTCGAATTCGTCCATCGCGCGCCGTCAGTCCGCCAGCGGTTCGATGCGCAGCCGCGTGACGGCCCCCTGCACCGCCGGCAGCGTTTCGATCGCCGCGATCGCCCGGTTCATCGCTGCCTCGCACGCCTCGTGCGTGGTCATCACGATCTCCGCCCGGCCGCAGGCCGGCGCCTTCTGGATCATGGCCGCGATGGAGATCTCCTCGGCAGCGAGCACGCGGGTGATCTCCGCGAGCACCCCGGGCCGGTCGGCCACCGCGAGCCGCAGATAGGAAGCGGTACGGCACTCCTCGATGGGCAGCGCCGCCACTTCGCGCACCTGATCGGGCTGGAAGGCGAGGTGCGGCACCCGGTGTTCGGGATCGGCCGTGTGCAGCCGCGTGACGTCGACCAGATCGGCGATCACCGCACTCGCGGTGGGCTCCGCCCCTGCCCCTTTGCCGTAGAACATCGTCTGCCCCACCGCGTCGCCCTTGACCAGGACCGCGTTCATGGCGCCGTTGACGTTGGCGAGAAGGTGATCGGCCGGCACCAGGGTGGGATGCACCCTCAGCTCGAATCCGCCTTCGCGGCGCTTGGCGATCCCCAGCAGTTTCAGACGATAGCCGAGCTCCTCGGCATAGGCCACGTCGCGCGGCTCGATCCGGGTGATCCCCTCCACGTAGGCGCGCTCGAACTGGATCGGCACGCCGAAGGCGATCGAGGCCATGAGCGTGGCCTTGTGCGCCGCGTCGATTCCTTCCACGTCGAAGGTCGGATCGGCCTCGGCGTAGCCGAGCTGCTGCGCCTCGGTGAGCGCCTGGGCAAAGGTCACGCCGCGCTCGCGCATCTGCGTGAGGATGTAATTGGTGGTGCCGTTGATGATACCGGCCACCCACTCGATGCGGTTGGCGGTGAGGCCCTCGCGCAGCGCCTTGATGATGGGGATGCCGCCGGCCACCGCCGCCTCGAACGCCACCATCACGCCCCTCTCCTGGGCCCGGGCGAAGATCTCGTTGCCGTGCACGGCAAGGAGCGCCTTGTTGGCGGTGACCACGTGCTTGCCCGCCTCGATCGCCGCGAGCACGAGCTCCCTGGCGAGGGTGTAGCCGCCGATGAGTTCGACCACGATGTCGATGTCCGGCGCGCGCACCACGGCGAAGGCATCGTCCGTCACCTCCGCCGCCCCGGCGGTGAGCGCCCGGGCGCGCTCCACGTCGCGGTCGGCCACCCGCGTGATGCGGATCGGCCGCCCGGCACGGCGCGTGATCTCCTCGGCGTTGCGCTGCAGCACGCGCCACGTCCCGCCACCGACGGTCCCGATCCCCAACAGCCCCACCTGCATCGCCTTCATCGTCATTTGTCATTTATCCTTTTTCGCTGAACCCATCACCACCTGATGCCGTCGCCGGTAGCGCTCCAGAAAGCGCTCGATGCGCCCGATCGACTCGTGCAGATCGTCGACGTGCGGCAGAAACACCATGCGGAAATGATCCGGTTGCGGCCAGTTGAACCCCGTGCCCTGCACCAGCAGCACCTTTTCCTCCTCCAGCAACTGGAGGATGAACTCCTGATCGTCGGCGATCGGATACACCTTCGGATCCAGCCGCGGGAACATATAGAGCGTCGCCTTGGCCTTGACCACCGACACGCCGGGAATCCGGCTCAAGAGCGCATGCGCCGTGTCGCGCTGGCGCGTGAGCCGCCCCTGCGGCGCCACCAGATCCTGGATGCTCTGATACCCGCCCAAGGCGGTCTGGATCGCCATCTGCCCCGGCACGTTGGAGCACAGACGCATCGAGGCGAGCATGTTGAGCCCCTCGATGTAATCGGCCGCGTGCCGCTTCTCGCCCGAAATCACCATCCAGCCGGCGCGATAGCCGCAGGCGCGGTAGTTCTTCGAAAGGCCGTTCATCGTGATGAAGAGCACGTCGTCGGCGAGCGAGGCGATCGAAATGTGCGTGTTGCCGTCGTAGAGCATCTTGTCGTAGATCTCGTCGGCGAACACGATCAGCTGATGCTCGCGCGCGATCTGCACGATCCCCTCCAGGATCTCGCGCGGGTAGAGCGCGCCGGTGGGGTTGTTTGGATTGATGACCACGATCGCCTTGGTATGCGGCGAGACCTTCTTGCGGATGTCGGCCAGATCCGGCAGCCAGTCGGATGCCTCGTCGCACAGGTAATGCCGCGGCTTGCCGCCCGCCAGGCTCACCGCCGCCGTCCACAGCGGATAATCGGGCGAGGGCACCAGCACCTCGTCGCCGTGCTCGAGCAGCGCCTGCAGGCTCATCACGATGAGCTCGGAGACGCCGTTGCCCAGGATCACGTCCTCCACGTCCACCCCGGCGATCCCCTTCTGCTGCGTGTAGTGCACCACCGCCTTGCGCGCCGAGAAGAGCCCCTTGGAATCGGAATAGCCCCCTGCCTCGCGCAGGTTGCGGATCACGTCGACCACGATCTCCTCGGGCGGCTCGAAACCGAAGGGCGCGAGGTTGCCGATGTTGAGCTTGATGATCTTGTGGCCGTCTTCCTCCATCTGCTTGGCGCGCGCCAGCACCGGCCCGCGGATGTCATAGCAGACGTCGTCGAGCTTGGACGATTTCAGGATACGGCGCAAAGACGGCGGCGCGGCCTCGACCACCGCCTCCGGCGCTTCTTTCTCCGTCTGCCCCTGCCGTACCGGCACCACGTTTCCGCTGCGCATTCCCATGTTTGCGTCCTCGCACGAAAGCGCCCGCCTTGCCCGGCCGGGCGCGAAACGGTAATCTTAGCCAAAAATTACCGCCTTGCGGCAATTTCCCCGGGAAGAAGATCATGGAATTTCGCCTCGAGCAGCCCCGCGACATCCGCCTCGTCACCGCCCACGGCCCCGGCTGGGTCGAGATCGACCGCCAACGCCACGAAACCAACCTCATCCTCACCCCCGAAACCGTCGCCCCCTGGTTCGAGGGCGGGTTCGATGCGCTCGACGAACCGGCGCTCGAACCCCTCCTCGCCCTGCGCCCCGAGCTCGTGCTGATCGCCACCGGCGCCACCCTGCGCCGCCCCCCCGTGCCGCTGCTGCGCCGGCTCGCCGCCGCCGGCCAAGGTTTCGAATTCATGACACTCGCGGCCGCCTGCCGCACCTATAATGTCACCGCCAGCGAAGGCCGCCGCGTCGTCGCTGGCCTCATCCTCACCTGATACGGCAGGAGACGATCATGCTCGAACCCGGCACCCTTGCCCCCGATTTCACCTTGCCCGCCACCGGCGGCCAGGAAATCACCCTCTCGGCCCTGCGCGGCCGCCCCGTCGTCCTCTACTTCTACCCCAAGGACAACACCCCCGGCTGCACCAACGAAGCCATCGCCTTTCGCGACCTCACCCCCGAATTCTCCGCCCTCGGCGCCGTGATCCTGGGCGTGTCGCGCGACAGCGTCAAATCCCACGAGAACTTCAAGGCCAAGTACCAGCTCCCCTTCGAGCTCGTCTCCGATCCCGACGAGATCGCCTGCTCCGCCTACGGCGTGATCAAGGACAAGACGATGTACGGCAAGCCCGTGCGCGGCATCGAGCGCTCCACCTTCCTCATCGGCCCCGATGGGCGCATCCTGCACCTGTGGCGCGGCGTCAAGGTCGACGGCCACGCCCAGGAAGTGCTCGCCGCCCTGCAAAAAGCCCTCGCCTGAACATCCGCCAAAGGACCGTCGATGCCCCGCCGCCGCCCGAACGCCGCCGAACGCAAGCTCTACGTCATCGACACCAACGTGCTCATGCACGACCCCACGGCGCTCTTTCGTTTCGAGGAACACGACCTCTTCCTGCCCATGGTGGCGCTCGAAGAGCTCGACACGCACAAGAAAGGGCTCTCGGAGGTGGCGCGCAACGCCCGCCAGGCAAGCCGCGAGCTCGAAGCCATCGTCAGCGGGCACGAAGCCGCGCTCACCGAAGGATTCGAGCTTGCCGGCCCCTCCGGCGGCCAGGCCACGGGCCGGCTCTACCTGCAGACCGAAGCGCTGGAAGCGGAACTCCCCACGAGCCTGCCGCTGTCGCGCGCCGACAACCAGATCCTCGCCGTGGTCAAGGCCATGGCGCAGCGCCTCGCCCCACGCCCGGTGATTCTCGTCTCCAAGGACATCAACCTGCGCATCAAGGCCCGCGCGCTGGGGCTTGCCGCGCAAGATTACCGCAACGACAAAATCCTCGAAGACACCGACCTCGTCTATCCCGGCGTGCGGGCGCTGCCGCCCGACTTCTGGGAGACCCACGCCAAAGGGCTGGAATCCTGGCGCGACGCCGGCCACGACTGGTACCGCATCCAGGGACCGATCGTGCCCGAGCTCCTCCTCAACGAATTCGTCTATCTCGAAGGGCCGCAGCCGCTGGAAGCGCGCGTCGTCGCCCTGGAGGGCAAGCGCGCCGTGCTGCGCACCCTCACCGACCGCCGCCACGAGAAAAACGCCGTCTGGGGCATCACCGCGCGCAACCGCGAGCAGAACTTCGCCCTCGACCTGCTGCTCGACCCCGAAATCGACTTCGTCACCCTGCTCGGGCAGGCCGGCACCGGCAAGACGCTCCTCACGCTCGCCGCCGCGCTCGCGCAAACCTTCGAGCAGAAACGCTACACCGAAGTCATCTTCACCCGCACCACCGTACCGATTGGCGAAGACATCGGCTTTCTTCCCGGCAGCGAAGAAGAAAAGATGACCCCCTGGATGGGCGCCCTCGAAGACAACCTCGAAGTGCTCCTGGGCGGCGCCCACGAAGGCGGCGACTGGGGCCGCGCCACCACCGGGGACCTGGTGCGCAGCAAGGTCAAGGTGAAGAGCCTCAACTTCATGCGCGGACGCACCTTCGTGCGCAAGTTCCTCGTGCTCGACGAAGCGCAAAACCTCACGCCCAAGCAGATGCGCACGCTCATCACCCGCGCCGGCCCTGGCAGCAAGGTGGTATGCATGGGCAACCTCGCCCAGATCGACACCCCCTACCTCACCGAAGGCAGCTCCGGGCTCACCTACGTGGTGGAGCGCATGAAAGGCTGGCCCCACGGCGGCCACGTGCTGCTGTCGCGCGGCGAACGCTCCCGGCTCGCCGATTATGCGGCGGAGGTGTTGTAGCGCTACGGCATCCCTATAAGGTCCAACGCACCAACGCCTTGCATTCTCTCTCCGACAGCGTCATAATTGAGCGCCAAATCGGCAAGGAGCAGGGAATGCGCCACCCATCCCGCCGCGGCGCGGGCTTCACCCTCGTCGAACTGATGGTCACGATCGCCGTGCTCGCAATCCTTTTGGCGATCGGCATCCCGGCGTTCGCCTCCCTCATCGCCGCCAACCGCCTCACCTCCGCCACCAACGAACTCGTCGCCTCCCTGCAAACGGCGCGCACCGAAGCCATCCGCCGCAACGCCCGCATCACCGTCTGCCCCGCCGCCCCCACCGCCACCGCGTGCTCCGGCAACTGGCGAGACGGCTGGATGGTCTTCCTCGACCAAACGCCCGGAAATGCGCCCGCCCCCGAGAGCGCCGCCGACATCCTCTTTCGCGGCGGGCCTTCCCCTCAAAGTATTACCATCATTGGCAATACCAACGTCTCGTCCTATATCTCCTTCACTGCCGATGGCGCCAGCAAACTGTTGAGTGGAGCATTCCAAGCGGGAACTGTGCGTGTCTGTTCCACCTCCGCCGCATTGGCCAATGACCGCCGAGCGCGCGATCTCGTCATTTCAGCAACGGGACGCATCATCCTCACCACCCCGACCGGTGTCCCCTCCAATTGCCCAGCACCATGATTTGAGCGCCAATCGCTCATACGACAGGACATCAATCACTATGACGAACCGACTGAACGCTCGCAAAGCAAAGGGATTCACGCTCATCGAACTCATGATCGTCGTTGCCATCATCGGCATCCTCGCTTCGATCGCCTATCCGAGCTATCAACGCTACGTCCTCCAATCACGACGCACTGCGGCGCAGAGTTGTTTGATGGAATTAGCCCAATGGATGGAACGCTACTACACGACGCACATGAGCTACGCCAACGCGACCCTACCCCCTCTGAGCTGCCGTAGTGATCTCACCGGTTTTTATACTTTCGCTTTTAGCGGCACTCCGGCTGCAAGCACCTACACCATCCAAGCCACGGCCCAAGGCAGCCAGACACGCGATACGGGATGCACCACTCTGAGCATCGATCAAGCCGGTACCCGTTCTCCCGCCACGTGCTGGCGCCGCTGAATTTCAATTCAGAATGATTTCTCTCCAAGAAATACGGCCCCTCTGAGGAGGTGACCCCGGGTTGATCTTCAGTGACTTAGTTTCCCCTGAAGAGCCGCCCACCACCAACTCATCTCCGACCACCACTGGGGCACCGGGCATCCCTACGCCGACATCTACCGAGCCAATCACTTTGTTGTTCAACATGTCATCAGAATAATCGGCGTTCCGATTCAAATCGAAGAATGGCAGTTTAAGGCTGCCCCCCGTAAAGGGGTTGATTGTGTTCACATATCCCGTCCCTCCAGGCACACACGGATCGACGACAGGAATGATCGAACTCGCGATCAAAGTCGGTTCCGCCAATTTATAGTACTTTGACTCCGTGACAATCCGCTCGCCCTGCGCCACACCACCTGCCGTTTTGAGGTCGATATACCAACCCTTCTTGCCCGCCATATCGCCGGCGACTGCCTCCGAAAATGTCCTCACAGGATAGCCGTTCACTCTCCCTTCCATTTGGACAGTACGCTCTTTGAGCGCAGAACGCCCGCTGATCCTGGCATTGTCATCAATCAAACCGTACCAACTCTGGATCTGCATGTCCGATGGATCACCCGAGCGGAAATAACTTCCCGTACCAAAGAAGATGAAGCGCTTGCCGTAATTGAGGTCACCTGCCACGTCATCGACCACAATGGTGACGGGTGCCGTAATCGGCTGAGGGACGTTGCCCGGATCCACTGCAGTAAACAAAGGATCACCGGATAGCGCGACTCCCCAACTCGAGCGATCTGTTCCACTCACATCGAACTTCCACACATTCCCCTTCAAATCTCCCGCATAGATGTAATCGATGGTTCCATTACCATCACTATCGAAAACACCAGGTGAAGAAAGCATATTGCTCCCTGCAGCCCCTGTATCGATCTTTTTAAGCAACGACCCAGTCGTCAAATCGAAAATATAAAGAACGGCTCTGCCATTCGTACTGCCATAACCGTTTCCAACGATCACTGCAGAAGATCCATCGTTCATTTTCGCGATTATTGGACGACCAATCATATAGCCCAAGTCAAGGTCTGTCGCGTCAGAGTACTCCCATAGCACATTCGAAATACCAAAACTGGAGGGATTCGTCACATCGAGCCCGAACAACCCTTTGCCACCATAACCCAACGTCGCAGCCAAGTAGTTGCGTCCCTGGGTCTGTGATCGAGCCGACACGGCGATCTCACCGTCGACAAAATACGCATGGGGCAACGCAGCAGTGCCATAACGCACGTCGGACAAATTCTTCACCTTGGGTATTGATTGGCTCGGCACATAAGCAAACAGTTCAGTCCCCGTGGATGCGTCGAAAGCATGCAACATGCCATCATTGGCTCCAACATAAACGGTGTTGCTGTCCTTTACATACAGAGGGGAAGAATGGACGATGTCCCCGAGCACGCTGGAACCACGGGTACGGAACGTGCCTCCCTCCTTGCTCCGATCCCCCCGAAGAAAATTCAGCACATCCTGCGATCCTATTGCCAATTGATCGTCATGAGACAGCTTCGTCCATTGAAATTCTTTTCCTCCTCCGTCAGAACGAGTAAATATATTCCGTTTTTCTGGGGAAGGAATATGATCAGAGGCCCGCCAAACCGGAAAAGCCGTGACCCCCGAACTCGTAACAGGATAGGCCAATAAATCACCAGACCAATTCGCCGTGTTGAAGATGGCCTGATACACCATACTATCGGTAGTCACTGAGGTGCTGTTGGCTGAGACGTTGCTTGCGCTTGCACTTCTCTCGACGATATTATCCAAGGCACGTTTTAGTGCCTCCTTCAATTTCAGTGGGTTTTGCACCGGAAAATAAGTATCGGGAACCCCATCGCCGTCACTATCCCATTCCTTGGCAATATCAGGTTCTTTGTCCCCGTTGCTATCGATGAAGCCACCCCATTTGGCCGCATACCATAGAGGATTTTTCAACAAGGTCGCAGCCGACCCTCCAGGAGTAAAAATTCTTTCACTTGACTGATAGCTTTGCGTTTTACACGCGTTTTTGGGATCGGCAACAATATGAGGTAATTTCTTACAAGCCGACGGCGGATTTTCTACATCGCATTCTCCTGGGTCCATATTGGGGGGCGTATTAAGATAATAAGAAATTTCCACATCCTCATCTTGCACGACGAGATAAACTCCATCTTTTGTCGTACCAGAAATGACATAACCCATATTTTGCTTAATACCACCGCATTGATAAATTGGAGATACCTTCACTTTGACAGTATTATCTGGCTGCAACGATATTTCATATTCGACAACAGCGTCCATATCATGGTCCGCCCCCTGCTCGACGTCTTCGTAATTGATCCGAAATTTGGCATAATATCGCCCGCCATTGATTTTTTCATCCCTGTCCGATCCCGAAGGATCTGAGTTTGCGATCGTATCAACATAAAAATCGACGATTTGGTCAGTTGGTTGGAAAGAGCCTTTTTTATTATCAATGCTAGAACCACCAACTGATTTTGCAAAAGGCACTAAGGTAACCAAATAACCTAAACCCGCCCTAATTTCAATTTTTGGCAAAGGAGAGGAAAGCGCAACGAAGAAAGAATCTAGAGTTTGAGAATTTATGGCATTATCATTGAGATCGTGGGTTTTTCCATAATAGGCCACTGCAGCGCTGTAATAGCTCCCCTGCTTCGTCGGCTCTTCTGGCGCCAACCCACGAATGGTGCCCAGAGAAGCCACGTTTTTCGCCGTTGGTGCATTGTCATAAATGGTCCCAGATTGTCCAATGAAGTGCAAGCCTGTTACATCCGGCTCAGCAGCAGTGATCGTCCCTGCAAGTGCCGTTACGTCGAGGCCGGTCAAATCACCGCTGAAACTTCCAAAGGAAGAACCCGGCAGCTGATCGGAATCGAATGAAGGGTTGATATCACTCACCACGATCATGCTGGGTTTGGCGCACCAAGGCGCTTTGGCGGCACTCCCGGCATCATAGGGATCATCCCAGGTTGCAACCGTCAGCCCGACATCTGCATCATAACTTCCGCTGGTCGCAAAAGCCGTCGTGGCGGATTTTTTTCCGGCAAAATAGCGCAGACCTTCATACATCATCTCGCCGATTGGATTGCCCCAGTCGACGAACTCACCTTCGTTCATCGGCCGCGTGGTTACCCAACCTCCGCGGTACGCATTACCTGTCGTACCGTTGTTGTAATCTCGGATACGCAGATTATTCATATTTCTTACAATTATATTATTCTTTGTAAAAACACCGGTATTCTCATCCACTTCTTCCGAAAACGAAGAGACGACCTTGCGCAACACGCCACCAGACATATTTTTATTATAACTTCCAGTCAAGAGCCCGAAGAGCATCGACCCGTCTTCGCCATACTCGTGCAGAAGACCCACAGGCTTATATGTATGATTCGGATAGGCCTTACAGCCATCGTGAAAGTTTTGAGTACATACCTCGACTCGAACCGTATACTTACCGTAAGAAGTTCCCCCGTAAATATTTGGGTCATCATCCAACACAGGCGATTCATTCGATGCCCAATCCCAGACCCGCACGGATGAATTGGTCACCACCCAGAGCTTTGGCGGAAGATTACTGCATGTATCAAGGTTACTACAATTTATACCGTTGGTTTGCGTAAGATTGGCGAAGAAATGGCGTTTCCCTTGAGATGGCTTACTAAGTGGAGTATAATCAGAAATGTTATAACCATCGACATCAGGACCTGTATATTCCTTTGCCCAGGAATGGGCATCTTGTGGGATATACGCCCGGCGCAGAATGGTTTGCGTTTCACTATCGACCTCCCGATACCCCCCATAAAGAACCTTGCGAATCGCATCAATTCGGCTAGTCGTTACATAGTTAAGCCAATTGCCAGACCAATTTCCTCCGCATTTCCCATTATTGGCCACCGATTTCGGCTGAAACAATTCATTTTTATATGAATAACATAAATTTGGATCAAACAAACCATAGTAGGTTATGTTTGGCTTGAAATGGATATCTAAAACCCCATCACCATCGAGATCACTGGCATCGTTGTATGCCTCGTAAAAAAGCTTGTGATCCTTTTCCATGACGATGAGTGTCATGGGTTTCGCCGCGGTCGTTACTCCCAAAGGGACGGGAGGTAGAGATTGCGCCAATGCACGGCCAGTTTCCCACCCAAAAAATAAAATGCACTGCAACATTCCGAACAATAAAAATTTTCTTGCCATGCGGTACATAACAGCCCCCTCCTCAATCCGTCGCATAAACCGATTGGAGCATCACCGTCGCCCGACCAGTACCAGGATTACTGCGCGCGGTAATGCGATAACGATTACAATTCTTTGGGTCCGTTGCTCCACCATCGGTGCAAGGGAAATTACCCCCCAGATGCTCGACATAGTATTGAGGAGTATTTCCGGACAAATCGCCTAAATCGACCGTCGTAGCGCTAACCCACTGTGTGAAGCTCGAATTCTGCCAACGCTCTAGACAGTCTTTGTCGGGAATTGAACAAAGCCCACCGCTACAATTGTTGAGGGCGGTCGAAGGGCAAGTACCGTCAGCATCCGTATAAGAAGGAAAACCGCTGTTCGGCGGACTCAACTTCGATTGGTTCTCTGCGGCGGCCTCGCCGACCCGCAACGCCGCCTCTGCTGCTTGCAGCGCAAGGTTTCGGTCATAGACTTCCCCCGCCATCTTCTCTTCGAGAGCCACGACTCTTACGGCAACTACGCCCAAGATGGTCAGGATGAGCAACATAATGAGCGCGATGATCAACGCGAATCCCTCGTTCGCCGGAGTAAAGCCGTGTCCTCGTTTCATGGCACCCGGTTCCTCAATGTGTAGACACTGGCTAAAGACCTTACGAGACTTTGCTGCTCCGTTCCCACGTTCTCCAGGGAAGAGAACGTCAGCGCCACCCGTGCTGCCACAACATTTGGCCAATCGGCAGGAGTCAAAGCTGCTGCACCGACGTAATCGTTAGCCAAGGTCCCATCGCTTGCACGAACGAGGTAAGTAACCTGCATGTTTGTGACCCCTTCAACGATCTCCTCGGTTATAGTGTCGGCGCTTCCGCCGTTATTGCGCATCCGTACTCGATAGAGTGACGTACCTCCACGATCGTTATGGCCAACATACCATGCGGATGCCGACAATCTCCCAAGAAAGCCACCTTTTTCAAAGGTATACGGCGTTCCATTCGTCGTGCAAACAGTAGGGACTCCCAAGCCTTTACTGCAATTGCCCGGACTAACCGATCCACCTGTATTGTGGACGATCGTTACGTTACTACTATTGGCGTTCGTTATCTGGAAAATCGCTGCCTGGCGATAATCACATACCATTACAATGTCACCATCAGCCAAACCGTGCGCCGTGGCATTTACTTTGAATTGCGCTGAATTTGGGTTATGATCAGTAATGATGATAAGATCACTTTGCGTGCTTGTCATCACTACGAATGCATCGGTTCCCGCGACACGATCTAGCGAATTGGACCCAAATCTCTTTGGAGGAAACGTATCTTGCGTATCGTCGTAGCCATGGATACCATCCCCCCAGTTGGACCACCAATTCGTTTCAGGATTATTCAAGACGTTGGCCGTCGGCAAATTGCTGCCGCAGGAAATTCCGCCAGCCTCACGAATCTCCCTGCCCAGAAATTCGAAAGCGAAACGGGCGTTCTCCTGGATGCGAGCCAGATTCTCGTTTTGACGGTATACCGTCCGCGTCGTCAGGAATAGATTGACCACACCCAGCGTGACAAGCAGACCGAGAACCATCGCGATCATCAGTTCGATGAGGCTCAATCCGCACTGGCGATGTTTCATCATAAAAAAATTCATAGCCGACTCTTCACTTCGATGACTTGCGCAGCATTCCCCGCTGATCCACGGCTATCATCCCAGTACACCTTAACGGCACACACACTCCCCGCACAGGACACTTCACCACACGTGCTATCGACGTCACCCAAATTGAACCGAAGTGTCTCGATCCAGACCCTCTTGTCGTTCTGCACCAGAGTTCCGCCACTGGGCGGCGTACAGGTCTTGCTCATGTTGTAAGCTCCGGCCAAGGCGCTCGTGCGGTTCGCCCTCATCGAATCCATCATGCTATAGGCAAGGGCCGTTGCCAAACTGCGCTGCAGGGCGCTCTGGTTGTTTTTCAGCCCGTTGAGTTGTAACGCAGCCACTCCCAACAGCCCAACAGCCAACACGAGCACTGCTATCAGCACTTCCAGCAAAGAAAAACCTGAAGACTTGGATCGTTCAAAATTTTTCGTCCACATCACGAACTCACCCATGATGGCGATGACTAAAAATAAAAAATAGATAAATATTTATTTATTATTAACGAAGCAAGCCCACAAACTCACTCTACAACGATGAGAATGGTTATCTTTTCTGCATCAATGTCGCTAGGTTGCATCATAGCGCAGCGGCCACCAAATGCAAGTGGCGAATCCGATTTTGGGAAGACCACTCTACCCGGTACAATCTCCCGAGTTGATTGTCTCGGACGAACTCATGAAACGCTGCATACAACGAATCTTCCTCGCCGCCACCCTCACCGTGGCGGCGCTGCTCGCCTTCGGCCTCTACCTGCAACATGGCCTCGGCCTCAAGCCCTGCCCGCTATGCATCGTGCAGCGCATCGCCTTCTTCGGCGTTGGGCTCTTCGCGCTTCTGGGCGTGATGCTCGCGCGCTGGCCGTGGGCAGGGCGCGGCTGTGCAGCAGGGATGCTGCTGTGCGCGCTGGGCGGACTGGGGACGGCATTGTGGCAGAGCTGGCTGCAGCGGCACCCGCCCAGCGACCCGTTCGCCTGCGGTCCCGGGCTGGATTACCTGATGGAGACGCTGCCGCTCGCGCAGTGGCTGCCCAAGGTGTTCGCCGGCGAGGGGCAATGCACGGCCATCGACTGGACCTTCCTGGGACTCACCATCGCCAACTGGTCGGCGCTGTGGTTCGCGCTCTTCGCAGGGCTCGCAGCCTGGCTCACCCTGCGTCGCGGCTGAATCAAGACAAGACTTCCACGATTCGCCCGCCCACCTCGCAGCGCCAGAGGCCGCCTTCGAGCCCGAGACAGCGGCGCACTTCCAGGCGCACGCGCAAGGGGCGCGCCGGCATGCCGCGCACCCCGCCGGGCTGTTCGACCTGGACGGCGAGGAGCTCGGACGCGGCAGGGACATAGTTGGTACGCAGCGCCATGCCGCCCGCCGAGAGATCGAAGCAGACGGCCTCATGCACTTCGCCGCGCGGCGAAAGCAGGCGGGCAGGAACGCCGCCGGGCAGAGGAATGCGCCGCTCGCGGCGCCGTTCGACGAAATTGCCGACCATGAAAAGAGCCTCCCAAGCCAACGGGATTCAGTTTAGCTTGGGTTGGATGGGAAGGCAATGCGGGAGAAATGAAAAAAGCCTACGCGAGCGATCGCGTAAGCTTTTGGTGTGATTGGTCGGGGCGGCGGGATTTGAACTCGCGACCCCTTGCACCCCATGCAAGTGCGCTACCAGGCTGCGCTACGCCCCGACGAGTTCGCTATTGTAGCCGATTCCGCAGAAAACGCAAGCCGGACGCGCCGCTTTCGCTCCCTGTTTTTGCTGCATCGCGGAAATCGACGTGTTATGCTTGCCGCCGAAGCGTTGATGAACAACGAAGGAAGGAAGACGATGGCGCTCTACGCTCTGGGCGACAAACGCCCACGACTGGAAGCGGATTGCTGGGTGGCCGATAGCGCCGAAGTGATCGGCGACGTGCGGCTGGGGCGCGAAGTCTCGATCTGGTTCAATGCCGTGCTGCGCGGCGACAACGAGCCGATCACGATCGGTGCGGGCACCAACGTGCAAGACGGCGTGATCCTGCACGACGATGAAGGAATCCCGCTCACCATCGGCGCGGGCGTGAGCATCGGCCACATGGCCATGCTGCACGGCTGCACGGTGGGGGACGGCTGCCTCATCGGCATCAACGCGGTGATCCTCAACCGCGCGGTGATCGGCGCGCACTGCATCATCGGCGCGAACGCGCTCATTCCCGAAGGCAAGGTGATTCCGGAGCGCAGCCTGGTGGTCGGCTCGCCGGGCCGGGTGATCCGCACCCTGACCGACGAAGAGGTGGCGCGGCTGCACGCCAACGCGGCGCACTACCGCGAGGCGGCGCAGCGCTACCGCACGGCACTTACGCGCATCGGCTGAGCATTCAGGGATTCGCCGCCTTGGGCGGCAGGGTGAGGAGCACTTCGTCCGGGCGCAGGTAGTTGAGCGAGCCGCGCGCCACCGCTTCGAGCGCTTCGCCCCCGTTCTTCAGCTCTTCGATTTCGGCCGCGGCGGCGGCGTTGCGCGCCGCAAGCGCCTCGTTGCGCTGGACGATCTCGTTGAGGCGGGCGTCGAGCCGCTGGCGGTGCAGCAGACCGTCGCGGCCGAGCCATAGCTGATACTGCACGAGCGCGAGCAGCACGACGAGGATCAGCCGCACCCACAGGCTCACGCCCCTCCCCTCTTACAAGGTGCGCAGGTTGTAGAACGCCGTCCGACCCGGATAGCGGGCGGTATCGCCCAGGTCTTCCTCGATGCGCAGCAGCTGGTTGTACTTCGCCAGGCGATCGGAGCGCGATAGCGACCCGGTCTTGATCTGGCCGGTGGACAGGCCCACGGCAATGTCGGCGATGGTCGAATCTTCCGTCTCGCCCGAGCGGTGCGAGATCACGGCGGTGTAGCCCGCGCGCTTGGCGAGTTCCACGGCGGCGAAGGTTTCGGTGAGCGTGCCGATCTGGTTGATCTTGATGAGGATGGAGTTGGCCACCCCTTCGCGGATGCCGCGCTCGAGAAGCTGCGTGTTGGTGACGAAGAGGTCGTCGCCCACGAGCTGCACTTTCTTGCCCAGGCGCTCGGTGAGGATCTTCCACCCCGTCCAGTCGCCTTCGGCCATGCCGTCTTCGATCGAGACGATGGGGAATTTGTCGACCAGCGCGGCGAGGTAGTCGGTAAAGCCCTCCGCGGAGAGTTTCAGCCCCTCGCCGGCGAGCACGTATTCGCCGTTTTTGTAGAATTCGGAACTGGCGCAGTCGAGCGCGAGCAGCACGTCGCGCCCCGGCTCGTAGCCGGCGGCGGAGACGGCCTCCAGAATGAGGGAGAGCGCCTCTTCGGTGTTCTTCACGTTGGGAGCGAAGCCGCCTTCGTCGCCCACGGTGGTGGGATGCCCCTTGCGATCGACGAGTTTCTTCAGGTGATGGAAGACTTCGGCGCCGCAGCGAAGCGCCTCGCGGAAAGTCTCCATGCCCACCGGCATGATCATGCACTCTTGGATGTCGAGGCTGTTGTTGGCGTGCGCGCCGCCGTTGATGACGTTCATCATCGGCACCGGCATCTGCTTGGGCCCGGAGCCGCCGAAGTAGCGGTAGAGCGGCAGCCCCGCTTCTTCGGCCGCGGCCTTGGCCACCGCCATCGACACGGCGAGCATCGCGTTCGCCCCGAGGCGGGATTTGTTCTCGGTACCGTCGAGCTCGATGAGGGTTTGGTCGATGAAGGTTTGCTCTTCGGCATCGAGCCCCAGGAGCGCTTCGCAGATCTCGGTGTTGACGTTCTCCACGGCGCGCAGCACGCCCTTACCGAGGTAGCGGGCGGAGTCGCCGTCGCGCAGTTCGATGGCCTCGCGCGAGCCGGTGGAAGCGCCGGAAGGGACGGCAGCACGCCCCATCACGCCGGATTCGAGCAGCACGTCCGCTTCCACGGTGGGGTTGCCGCGGGAATCGAGGATCTCCCGCGCGACGATATCGACGATCGCACTCATTTCATGCTCCAAAAACGAAAGGGAAAATCGTTCACGCTGACGGCAGTCCTTCGACCACCAACATGTCGAACTCAGCCAATCCTTCGCGCGCCGCCCGGGCCGCGCGGTAGGATTCCGAATCATAAAATGCCTGCGCCGCCGCGAACGACGGGAACTCGACGATGACCACGCGCTGCGGCTGCCACTGTCCCTCGAGCACGGTGAACCGCCCGCCGCGCGCCAAATAACGTCCGCCGTGCTCGGCCACCGCCGGGGCAGAGAGTTCCCGATAGCGTGCCAGTGCATCATGGTCGGCACGACGGGCGACGACGATCACATAGGCTTTCGCATTCATTGCATCATCTCCTGTTCAATGAACCCTCTGTGCTTTACCACTCGATCGAGCGCGACGAGGGTCTCGAGGAGCTCGGCCATGCGCGGAATGGGCCAGGCGTTTGGGCCGTCGGAGAGGGCCTGATCGGGATCGGGGTGCGATTCCATGAAAAGCCCGGCGATACCAGCGGCCACCGCCGCGCGGGCGAGCACGGGCACGAATTCGCGCTGCCCACCCGAGGCCTGCCCCTGCCCTCCAGGCAGTTGCACCGAATGGGTGGCATCGAACACCACCGGGCAGCCGGTGGCGCGCATGATGGCGAGCCCCCGCATGTCGACCACGAGGTTGTGGTAGCCGAAGCTCACGCCGCGCTCGCACACGAGAATGGTGTCGGCTCCGCCGTTGGCTTCCTTGGCCTTGGCCACGACATTGACCATGTCTTCGGGGGCGAGGAATTGCCCTTTCTTGATGTTGACCGGCTTGCCGCTCGCGGCCACGGCCTGGATGAAGTCGGTCTGGCGGCAGAGGAAGGCGGGCGTTTGCAGCACGTCGACCACTTCGGCCACCGGCGCCACTTCGGCTTCGGTGTGCACGTCGGTGAGTACCGGCACACCCACGCGCTCGCGCACTTCGGCAAGGATCTCCAGCCCCTTGGCCATGCCCAAGCCGCGAAAAGACTTGCTGGAAGTGCGGTTGGCCTTGTCGTAGCTCGACTTGTAGATGAAGGGCACGCCGAGCGCGGCGGTGATCTCTTTGAGCGCCTGCGCCGATTCGAGCGCCATCTGGCGCGATTCGATCACGCAGGGGCCGGCGATGAGGAAGAAAGGTCGGTCGAGCCCGACTTCGAACCCGCACAGTTTCATGCCGTCTCCTTGGCCGACGCGATCGCCGTGGGACGCCCGGCGCGCCGGCGCGCTTCCAGCGCCGCCTGCACGTAGGCGATGAAGAGCGGATGGCCTTCGCGCGGGTTGGACGTGAATTCGGGGTGGAACTGGCAGCCGACGAACCAGGGGTGCACGTCCTGCGGCAGTTCGATCATCTCGCACAGATCGGTGCCGGGGGCGCGACCCGAGACCACGAGCCCCTTTTCTTGCAGCAGCGGCAGCAGGCGGTTGTTCACCTCGTAGCGGTGGCGGTGGCGCTCGAGCACCTGCGGCGCGCCATAGATCTGCCGCGCGAGCGTACCTTCGGCGAGCAGGCACACCTGACCGCCCAGGCGCATGGTGCCGCCCAGGTCGGATTCTTCGCTGCGCCGCTCGATCTTGCCGCTGCGGTCCTGCCATTCGGTGATGAGGCCGACCACGGGGTACGGCGTGTCGGGGTCGAACTCGGTGGAGTGCGCCCCTTCGAGGCCGGCGACGTGGCGGGCGAATTCGACCACCGCGAGCTGCATGCCGAGGCAGATGCCGAGGAAGGGGATCCGGTGTTCGCGCGCGTGCTGGATGGCGAGGATCTTGCCTTCGGTGCCGCGCCGCCCGAACCCGCCGGGCACGAGAATGGCGTCCATGCCGGCGAGCGCGGCGCAGCCTTCGTCTTCCAGGGTTTCGGAATCGATGTAGTGGATGTTCACCCGGCAGCGGGTGTGCAGCCCGGCGTGGGTGAGCGCTTCGACCAGCGACTTGTACGATTCGGTGAGATCGACGTACTTGCCGACGAAGGCGATGTCGACTTCGGCGCGCGGGTGCTCCCAGGCGTCGACGATGCGCCGCCACACGGAGAGATCGGCCGGACGGGCGAGGAGGTCGAGCTTGTGGCAGACGATCTCGTCGAGCATCTGCTCGTGCAGCAGCAGCGGGATGCGGTAGATGGTGTCGGCGTCGCGCGACTCGATCACCGCCTGCGGGCGCACGTTGCAGAAGAGGGCGATCTTGCGCCGCTCTTCTTCCGGAATGGCCCGGTCGGCGCGGCACAGCAGGATGTCGGGCTGGATGCCGATCTCGCGCAGTTCTTTCACCGAGTGCTGCGTGGGCTTGGTCTTGAGTTCGCCCGCCGCGGCGATGTAGGGCAAGAGCGTGAGGTGGATGTAACACACGCCCTGCGGGCCTAGCTCGATGCCCATCTGGCGGATGGCTTCGAGGAAGGGCAGCGACTCGATGTCGCCCACCGTGCCGCCCACTTCGACGATGGCTACGTCCGCCCCTTCGGCGCCGCGTTCGATGAAGCGCTTGATCTCGTCGGTGATGTGCGGAATCACCTGCACCGTCTTGCCGAGGTATTCGCCGCGGCGCTCCTTGCGGATGACGGATTCGTAGATCTGGCCGGTGGTGAAGTTGTTGCGCCGGCTCATCTTGGCACGGGTGAAGCGCTCGTAGTGGCCGAGGTCGAGGTCGGTCTCGGCGCCGTCTTCGGTAACGAAGACTTCGCCGTGCTGGAACGGGCTCATGGTGCCCGGATCGACGTTGATGTAGGGGTCGAGCTTGAGATGGGTGATGCGGATGCCGCGCGACTCGAGAATGGCCCCGAGCGAGGCAGCGGCGATCCCCTTGCCGAGCGAGGAGACCACGCCGCCGGTCACGAACACGTACTTGGTCATGGGAACGCGGATTGGCTGGAAAAGCGAATGATAGCCGATCCCGGCCGCTTCGCGAACGCCCAGCCTTGTCCAATGACACATGAGCCTGAAGGAGGCGCGTGATTCCAACGTGAGGTGAGCCTGAAGGGGCCGGGGTTGGGCATCATCGGAGGATGATGATCGTGACCCTCAAGACCCAAGGGCTCCAGA
>JACRJA010000061.1 GCA_016235745.1 Rhodocyclales bacterium
AGCTCGGCATCCTGCGCAAGAAGACCGGACATGAGTGCTACCGCGGCATGCTCACGATCCCCACCTTCGACGAAGACGGCAAGATCGTCGGCCTCTACGGCCGCCGCGTCACGGACGCCCTGGCCAAGGGCGAGCTCAAACACCTGAACCTGCCCGGCCACTTGCTCGGCCTCATCAACCGCGCTGCTTTCGCCTCCACCGACGAGATCATCCTCTGCGAGGCGCCTCTCGATGCCCTCACCTTCTGGGTCGCCGGCTACAGGAACGTGACCTGCTCCTTCGGCACCAACGGCTTCACCGACGCCCACCGCGAGGCTTTCAGCCACCACCGCATCCGCCGCGTCCTCATCGCCTACGACCGCGACGAGGCCGGCGAACCGGCCGCCGCCGCCCTGGCCGCCGAGCTCCTCGCGCGGGGCATCGAGTGCTACAGGATTCTCTTCCCGAAGGGCATGGATGCCAACGACTATGCCCGCAAGGTCACTCCCGCGGCCAAGAGCCTGGGGCTCGCCATCCGCAAGGCCGAATGGCTGGGAGGCGGCTCGGCTCCCCAGCGCGGGCCCGGGGCCGTGGGCGCACCCGTCCCGGGCCTCCCGGTTGCCGCGTTCAAGAACGAAGCGGCCGCAACGCTTGCGGCCACGGATGGCAATGAGAGAGCCGAACCCTCTTCCTTAGCCGCTCGAGCGCCGGCGGCAAGCAACCTGGAAAGCCCCTCGAACGACGCGGCGGAATCTGGCACACCAGGCCTGGTGCCCGCGATTCCCTTGCCGGACACTTCGGCTCCAACGGAGCCCATAAGTCCATCGGCTCTTCCGACGCCAGAACCCAGAAGCGTGGCGGCGGTGACCGCCTCGCCCGTTCCTCCGGCGCCCAAGCCCGCCCTGGCTTGCCGGGTGACGAACGGCCAGGTCACGCTCGCGCGCGGCGGACGCACCTACACGGTGCGCGGCCTCGAGAAGAACATGAGCTTCGACCTCCTCCGCGTCAACGTCACCGTGCGCGCAAGCTGCGGCCTCCACGTCGATACCCTCGACATGCTCTCCGCCCGCCAGCGGGTCTGCTTCGAGAAGGCCGCCGCAAGCGAGCTCGCCTGCGGCGAGGCCGTCGTCCACGACGACCTGGGCGCGCTCCTCATGGCCCTTCAGGACTTGCAGGACGACGCCATCAAGCGCGCGCTCGCCCCCGCGCCCACGACGCCTGAGATGACCGCTGAAGCTCGAGCCGATGCCATGGAGCTGCTCCACGACCCGCGCCTGGTCGAGCGCATCGTCGCCGACTTTGCGGTCTACGGCATCATCGGCGAGGCATTGAACACGCTGACCGGCCTTCTCGCCTCGCTCTCCCGCAAGCTCGAGCACCCGCTCGCCGTCATCTTCCAGTCCACCTCGTCGGCCGGAAAGTCGACCGTCATGGACGGCATCCTCAACTTCGTCCCACCCGAAGACCGCGTCCGCTACTCGGCCATGACCGGCCAGGCGCTCTTCTACATGGGCGAGACCAACCTCGCCCACAAGGTGCTCGCCGTCGTCGAGGAGGAGGGCGCCGAGCGCGCCAGCTACGCTCTGAAGATCCTGCAGTCAGACGGCGAACTCACCATCGCCTCCACCGGGAAGGATCCGGGCTCAGGCAAGCACGTCACCCACGACTACAAGGTCGAGGGCCCCGTGATGATCTTCCTGACGACCACCTCGCCGGATGTGGAAGAGGAGCTCCAGAACCGCGCGATCATCCTCACCGCCAACGAGTCGCGCGAGCAGACCCGCGCCATCCAGCAAGCGCAGCGCTTCGCGCGCACGCCGGCGGGACTGCTTCAAAAGACGAAGAAAATCGACATCTTGTCCCGCCACCAGAATGCCCAGCGCCTCATCCGGCCTCTTGCTGTCGCCTACCCGGCGGCCATGCAGCTCACCTTCCCCGACGACAAGACCCGCACGCGGCGCGACCACGACAAGTACCTGACGCTCATCGAGACGATCGCGCTTCTCCACCAGTACCAGCGCCCGCTTTCCACCTACACGGAGAACGGCCGCACCCTCGAGTACATCGAGATCACCGCAGACGACATCCGCCTGGCCAACAAGATCGCGCGCGAGGTGCTCGGTCGCTCGCTCGACGAGCTGCCCCCTCAGACCCGAGCGCTCCTTTCACACCTCAACCGGATGGTGACCCAGGAGTGCGAGCGCCTGGCCTGCGAGCGGCGCGACTACCGCTTCACTCGCAAGCAAGTGCGCGAGTTCACGGGCTCCAGTCACACGCAGCTGCGCCTTCATCTGGCTCGCCTCGAAGAGCTCGAGTACCTGGCCATTCACCGCGGCGCACGCGGCCTCTCGTTCGTTTACGAGCTCCTCTACGACGGCACGGGCGAGACGGGCACCCCGTTTCTCCCGGGCCTCCTCGACCCCGACGCCCTCGCTCGCCCCTCGACTACGATCGAAAACCTGGCGGGGGGAAATGGCTACCTGGCGGGGCAAAAGTCCAGGTTGGCGGGTCGTTGGCGGGGCCAAAACGGGCCCAAAACGCCCCCTTCGCGGCCCGTCGCGAACCTCGAAAGTCCGCATTCCGAAAAGGCATCTGGCCCCGCTCCTCTCGAAGAGGCCGAAAACGCAAGCCAGCCCCGGGAGGCCAAGATCGTACCCTACCCGAAGGCACGTTCCCGTAGCCGTGAGGCGATGGCCACCGCCCGCGCGCACACGGCCCCCGTCAACGGGGGCGCTTCCCGGCAAAAGGTGGGCTGAACGATGGTGCTCACCAAGAAGAGCCGCTTCCCCCGCCGTCCTCTCGGCGATGCCCGCGATCCGGAGGGCTTCGCCCAGCTCACGGCCGAGTATTGCGAGCACATGGCCGTCCGTAACTTCAGCTCCGCCACCATCGCCGTGCGCCGCCGCGTCTTCGACCTCTTCATCATCTGGGCGCTGGAGCGCGGCCTCTGCCGGCCCGGCGAGATCACGCGCCCCATCCTCGAGCGCTACCAGCGCTACCTCTTCTACTTCCGCCGCCCAAACGGCAAGCCGCTCACCTGGCGAGGCCAGGTCAGCCGCTTGGGCCCCTTGAAGAGCTTCTTCTCCTGGCTCACGCGGCAAAACCGCATCCTCTACAACCCGGCCGCCGACCTCGACATGCCGCTTGCGGAGAAGCGCCTTCCCAAGGCCGTGCTCACGATCTCGGAGGCCGAGATTGTGCTCGCCCAGGCCGATATCCGGGAACCCATGGGCATCCGCGACCGCGCCATCCTCGAGACCTTCTACTCGACCGGCATGCGCCGGATGGAACTCGTCAACCTACAGCTCGTCGACCTCGACTGCGAGCGCGGCACCGTCACCATCCGGCAGGGCAAGGGCAAGAAAGACCGCGTCGTGCCGATCGGCGAGCGCGCGATCGCCTGGCTCGGAAAGTATCTCGAGGAGGTGCGTCCGCTGCTCGTCGTCGACGGAAA
>JACRJA010000062.1 GCA_016235745.1 Rhodocyclales bacterium
ATCTTGCCTTCGAAGCGCAAGGCTTCGCGCATCCGCACCCAACCGATCTTGGGAAGTCGAATCGCCTTGTCTGCGACCGTGAGCTTGTCGTTGGCGACGTAGAAGCTGTCGCGGCAGCGGCCCTTCTTCTTGAATTGCGGCGCATGCGCGGGCTTGCCGGCCTCGAGGTCGGCGAAGAACTTGGACCATGCCTTGGCAAGATGGGCAAAGGGTTGCGCGTGGGCGTCCCGGTGTATCTCCCGCAACCACGGGTGCCCGTTCTCGTCGAGCCACTGCGGATCGCTGTACTTGAGGGCGTTGAACTGCTTCTTGAGCGCCATCGCGTTGGGCTTTTGCCCAGCCTCGTACTGCTTGGTCCACTCGCCCAAGGCCCAGTTCCAGACCCGGCGGGCCGTGCCGCAAGCGCGCTTGAAATAGTCGGCTTGCTCGGGCGTGGGGCAGAGGGCGATCTTGTGGGTTAGGTGCATGGCTATTCGTACCCTTTAATAATCCACTATTGCGCACTATTTGCAATACTAGAGTCTAGCTCCATCAGGCTCGCGCCATCCGCGTCGACATCATCGGTTCGCCACACTCGGAACGCTCGATCCCAAGCATACTGCATGTATGGGGCATCTCACAGACTCAGGTCACCGTCCACGGCAAAGCGTTGGCCGTGCTGCTTCGGTCCATCACGATGGGATGCGCATCGACGGCCTTGAGCAGGGTGCGCAGCTTCTGCTTGAGCTTGTCCAGCTCGATCACGCGTGGGCGCAGTCGACTCCCTTTGGCCGGCTGCTCGATGTGACAGACCACCCGCATCCGCCGCGCTCTCACCATTCGGCCAGCGAAGGCGCGTTCAGCCGCGTCGTTTGCGCCGACACTCGCGGCAACCAGGCCCGCCAAGGTGTCACGCACCTTGATCGCGACTTCATCGGCCAGATCCAGCACCTTGGTACGTGCATGCGCGCGGTAATCCTTCACCTCGATCAGCCAGGCGCCGCGATCCCACTCGCACAGCAGATCGACCGCTTTGTTGTCCGTGAAGCACCCCTGCTGAAACTGTTTGCGATAGAACGACCAGTCGTCGTACTTGCTGGCTTGCGCGCCGGTCTTGAAAGTAAACGTCAGCGCGCCTTCCGTAATCAAGATGGTCATGCGCCCTCCCAGCTCATGAAGCGATCCGCCTGGGCAAGCTCCTCGTCGAGCATCACCAGGGTTTGGATGTCCTGAACCTGATCGCTCTGCTCCAGCGCGACCTCACCGTCCTTCGCGGCCAGTGCGAACCATCGTCTGGGCAGATTCTGGTAACGCTTGTCGCCCAGCAGCATCTCCAGCTCCCGCAGCAGGAACAGCGAATGGCTGGCGACGAAGACCTGCACCTCTCTGGCGGCGACGGCGACGATGCTGGCCGCCACGACCTTGACGAGCTTCGGGTTGAGGTTGGTTTCCGGCTCATCCCAGAACAGATAACCCTGCTCCAGCAGCGTTCCCGTACTGATCAGGCGCGCCAGCATCGCGATCTTGCGCAGCCCCTCGGCAACGAGCGGCATCTCCATCCGGCCTTCACCGGGCAATTGCAAGTAAAAGCGCCCACTCGCCGCGTCCACCTGCACCTTGCCGCCCATGGCCGTCTCCAACGGCCGCAACAACTCTGCGGCGCGCTTTTCCCGAGGACCTTTCAGCGACGGATTGCCGAGCAAGGACACGGTGTCTCGCCAGGTCTCCTCGAACTCCAAGTGATAGTTCTCGTACAGCGGTACGAACCACGGGCACAGGGTCACCAGTTCCCGGGTCGGCAGGTAGGCCGGTGATCGCGCCAAGCCTTCCGTGGGCGCCTTGAGAATCTCGATCTGCGATTTTGCGTTCGATGCAAAGGCGCCGGCCATGCTCATGCCTTCGTTGTTCATGTTCAGCCGGAACTCGCAGCGCCCCCGTCCCTGACGACGCTTGACGAGCCGCCCCAGGCTTTCCGGACGGAAGACAGCGATCAGCTTATCAGCATAGGCCCGCTCCAGCACGCCCTTGTTCAGATCCTTGGCATCCGCCAGCACCTTCAGCAAGGCGTACATGAGTTTCAGCACATGAGTCTTGCCGAGCCCGTTCTCGCCGACGACCACGTTCAGGCCAGGTGCGAACGACCAGGTGGCATTCGGCAGCACGGTGAAGTTCTGGACATCCAGTGTTTTGATCATTCCAAGCTCCCTCAAATATCCAGATGCGTCTGCGAGCCGGCCACCCCAGCGTCGCTGGCGGCTTGTTCGATGCTGCTCCAGGCGTTGACGAGCTCGTTGTAGGCTCGGGCTTCCTCGGCCCATCCCTTGCGTTCGCAGAGGGTGTAGAGGCGGTAGGCCAAGGCGCGTATGGGTTCGGCGCGGTCGGGCATGCGGGCGAGCAGCGCGCCGGCAGCCGACTCCCCGTCCTGATTGAGGGCGCGGATCAGGTGATGCAATGCTTCCCACACCGGCGTGCGCGCGTCGCTCTCAGGCGACCAATCCTTGGGCAGTTCCGCCCAGCGCAGCAGGCGTAATTTGCCAGAACCACTTTCGACGACACCCGATTCCTGCAGACCACCGACGCTGGTGCCCTTGGCGCGGGCCAGCACATCGGCGTCGCCGTACTTGCCAGTACCCCAACCCTGCTGCTCGAACCAGTGTAGGCAAAACTGCGTATCGTGATCGAAGTCGTCTTCGGCGAGAAAGCGGTTGATGAGCTGGAGCGCCGTGCGCACGCTCATGGGCTTGCCGTCCGCTTCCAGCACGGCAGCGTACTGGCTGAAGATGGCCATGCCAGGGCCGATGATGGCCTGCGACAGGTCCACCGGCGCCACCGGGCTGTTGACGCCGCCCCGGGTCATGTCCATCAGCGCCTCGGGCAGCACAGCGTTCAGCTCGCGCAGAAACTCTCGGCGCGAGGCGGTAGGCGCATCGGCAGCGCGCTTGCGGCAGACGAGGACGATACTGGAGGCGAGCGCGTTGGTGCCTGAGCCGATCATGCGGTTGCCAAGTTCCGTGCGCATCGGCCAGGTGCCAGTCAGCGCAAACCCAGCGCGCAGCACCGCTTCGAGAAAGGTTTCCCAGCCGGTGCTGGTGGTGCCGTCGTGCTCGGTTTCGCTCTGCTTGAAGGCGTAGTAGATGGTAACCGGAAAGGCCGGATGCGCCTGTCGCGCGAGGTTCTCCAGCGCCCGGGTCATGCCGTCCAGAAAGAAGCGCTCGGCGAGCTCTTTGCTCCCGTGGCGGTAGGGGGTGGCAACCAGTTCCTCGGCCTTGGGTACGGCGAGCGTGGCGTAAAGACCGGGGAAGATCGGCTTCAGGCTCTTGCGTAGCCAGACGTAGAAAAAGTCGGATAAGTCAGCATAGCCGATGTTGTCGTAGTAAGGGGGGTCAGTAGAGACGACTTTATTACGACTTATGTTTTGGTTTTGGGCATCCGAATGAGTCGCATACCCACCGTTGCAGGCCGGTAGTTCCAGAAGCGCTTTAACCATATTCCCCAGACTGACAATGTAGTCACCAGCAGCTTCTCCAAAGACATTGTTTTCTGCGAAGTCCCACATCATGGGAATCGCTTGCCGGCCAAAGAGGTTACGAACCTGCGTCTTCGTGACCTCCCAACGGCAGAGTGCATTGCAGATATCAGTTAGCCTACTTAGCGCTAGTGCCAAATACACCCCCACCGCCTGCGCATAGGCGAGCGCTCCGTTACCGCCGGCATCCAGCCCGATGCCGTCATCGGTCATGCCCGCCGCCAGCGCGTCCTGCCGACATTTTTCGATGGCTTCCGGCACCAGATCGGAAAAGGTGGTGAGCGCCACCAGTTGGCGCGGGGTGAAGAGGTCGCCCCATTCGGTCAGACCATAGGGAACGCATGTGCCGCCCGTGAGGCGGGCTGGCACATTGCCGGAGGGCTTCCAAGTGGGCTGCGCCTGTCGGGCGGCATTTTCATGTTCTTGAGTCGGTGGAAGATAGACGCGGCCCCGCGCGCCTTCGGCGGCGATGGCCATCAGCCTTGCGCCAATTCGCCCTGCCCGCCCCTCGGCCTTTATGTAGTCGCCGCTGATGGGCGTGTCCGAGAGCACGCACCGGAAGTTCGCGCCACGACCGGCAGCTTTAGTGCCTTCCTTCGCTTCCTCTGGAGTCTTACCCACTTTCACCGTGAAGAAATACTTGTCGCCTTCGATCACCGGCTCCACATACGCCTCCTTGCCCGCCTTGCTGGAGAGCACGAAGGTGGAGGCGAGCGGTACCTCCACATGGCTGAAGGCGGGGTTGGGGCTTTTGACCGTGCGCGCCCACAGCCAGGCGATCACGGTGAGCTCCTGACCCACCAAGGGGGCCAGATCGGGCCGCTCGTCCGCCATCGCCGGGGTGATGGTGACTTTGGGGTAGAGGTGGCCGATGCGCTTTTCGGCCTCGGCCCGCATCCAGGCGCCGTAGCGGCGCACGTCTTCGGCCAGGCCACGCGCGCCAGACCAGTCTTCGTGCAGCTTTGCCTGTTTCTCACCTGGCGGAACCGGGCCGACCGGCTTGCGCCCAGCAAAGCGCGGCGGAATTTCGATCATCGCCTTGTTGATGGTCACCGCCACCGGGTTGAGGTCGCTGGCGTAGGCTTCCAACCCCAGGCGCTGCGCCTCCAGCGGAATCGAGCCGCCGCCGGCGAAGGGGTCATGGAAGGCGGGCAGTTTCTCCGGGTTGAACAGCTCGGCCGCTTGCGGGTGGTGTTTGTTGAGCGCGCAGGTCTCGCGCCAGCTTTTCCAAATCTCCTCGCGCGCGCGGGCGAGCACCTCTTCGTTGTTGGTGTTTTCCCACTGCACGAGGTCTTCGATGATCTTGAACAGGCGCTCGCGCTCGGCCTGCGCCTTTTCCTTGTTTACCCCGCGTCCCAAGTGGCGCTCGTAGCCGGGGTCATTGACCATCTGTGCAAAGATCACCGCGCGGGCCGCGGCCAAGGGACGGCGCGCCCACCACAGGTGCAGCGTGCTCGGGTGGCCATGGCGGATCGATTTTTCGCGCGCGGCGGCGGCGTTGATGGCGTCCAGCGGCAGGGCCACTTCGATGAGTTTTTTGGGGGTTTTGATAGAGGCCATTCTTGGAGTCCTTCAGCCCGACGTAGAGATTAAAACCGTCCACATAGGCCATCACGCGATGCACGGGCAGCATCCCGGTCTCGTGCGGGGCTTGACGGCTGGGCCGATCGCCCCCACAATTCATACTATAAACCCCGCCGGAGATAGCATCTCCGGCCCGACGCCCTCCTCGTGAGGGCGTTTCTCTTTATGCCCGGTCAACGTGATCCACCTTGGCCCGACACTCTCCTCGTGAGGGCGTCTCCGTTTTTGAGGGCAGCCCCAGCTCACAGCGAACCCTCCGCGTTCGTGGCGCGCGCCAGCAGCGCCTCCAGGTCCAGGTTGATGCTGGTCACCGCCCAGTCGGGCTCGCTGGTGAAGGGCCTGCGGACGTAGTACGGTCCATCGAAGCGCTCGCCGTCCACCAGCACGATTGCCAGGATGAACTTGTCCGCCTGGTTCAGGCCGTAGAGGATCTCGTTGCGGGTGACGGTGATCGTGGTCTGCCCCTTGGCGCGGCCCTTGACTTCGATGTGACGCGACGCGGGAATTTTCCCGTCCCGCTCGGGCGGCAGGCTGGTGATGTCCCAGCCGCACTTTTGTGCCGAGACATCGATGACCCGATGTCCCAGCGCTTGCTCGGCGTCCATCACCGCTTGCATGGCGATGCGCTCGATGCGATCGCGCGCATCGGCATCCGCCGTCCAGCCCAGCTGGCCCTTGCGTTGCAGTAGCAGACCCGCAGGGATCACGAGGGCACCACCCAGCACGACCGGCGTGGCCGAGACGATGTGTCGCATGGCGAGCAGTTCCTTCTCGCGCGACTGGAGGCGGGCGGTCAACTCGTCGATGGTGCGGCGCACGTTCTCCAGCGTCAGGCGCACGTCCTTGCCGGCCGCGATGTCGTCCTGCAGCTTGATGTAGCGGTCGGACCAGAAGTTGATTTCCTTGACCAGGCGCTCGTGCACGGCGGCCAGCGTCTTGTCCACAGTCTTCTCGCGGCGGGCTCGCACCTCGTCGAAGTGCTCGGGCACCAGGTGTGTGGATGCGTGGGCCAGCGCCACCTGCTCCAGATCCTTGGCGATCCAGGGGGCGGCGAGCACGTCCTCGATCAGCGCCCTGTCGGCCGGAGCGAGCGGCTCCAGGTCCAGGTGCGGCGCCCAGCCTGCGTTGATGGCCTTGCCTGATGCGTCGATCTCGACGAACTGCATGCGGCGCGACACCACGTGCACCGGATCAGCGCCTTCCTTCACCGTGTGGTCGATGAGGAACATGACCTTCGGCGTCAGACCCATGTCGGCGGGGTCCACCAGCACGGCGCCTTGTTTGAGCTTGTTGCGGTGGGCTTCGAGCACCAGGTCGGTGACCGCCTGCATCAAGGGGTGGCTGGGATGGATGAGGCTGGCCATCGGGGCGCCAACACGGTCGGTCAGCCGCACGTACTGCTTCTCGAAGCAGACGCGCTCGTAGCGGCGCAGTACGGGGTCGGGGTTGCGGCGGTCGCGGCCGGTGATCTGGCGGTCACGCTCGCGGATGATGGCCGGGACGTTGGTGATCTCGTAGCGTCCCGGTTCTCGCGGGCGCAGCTCGCCTCCCAGCTGCTGGAAGGCCTGGGTGAAGAACGAGCGGATGAAGAAGGGCTGCAGCTTGCGCGCCTCGGCCTTCTCCATTTCCTCCTTGACGGCGAAGAGGCGCTTCTCGTCCATGACCTCTTCGCACAATGCATTGCGCTTGATGATGTCTTCGAGGTGGCGGGTGTCCAGCGCGCCTTCCACCTTCTTGAGCAGGCGGGCACGGACTTCGGGATCCGAGCCGTAGCGGATGGCCTCGATCAGCAGGTCCTTGAGGGGCTTGTCCTCGAAGACCTCGCCCAGGATGTCGAACACGCGGCCGCCGAGGGCCTGGCGCACCACCTCCAGCTTCTCGAACAAGCGCTGGAAGACGTCGCCCTCGCGGGTTTCGGCGGCTACCATGTTCCACAGGTGGCAGACCTCGGTCTGGCCGATACGGTGGATGCGGCCGAAGCGCTGCTCCAGCCGGTTGGGGTTCCACGGCAGGTCGTAATTGACCATCAGGTTGGCGTTCTGCAGGTTGACGCCTTCGCCCGCCGCGTCCGTGGCCAGCAGAATGCGCACCGCGGGGTCGTTACGGAACAGCTCCTGCACCTTGCGGCGCTCTTCGCGCTTGACCCCGCCGTGAATCACGACCACGGCTTCTTCGTTGCCGATGAGGCCGCGGATCTTCACCGCCAGGTAGTTCAGGGTATCTCGATGCTCGGTGAAGATGATGAGTTTGCGCTGCCGCCCCTCGGCGTCGCGCATCTCCGGCGTGTCTTGCAGCAGGCGGGAGAGCTCATCCCACTTGCGATCCTGACCGGAATGCACCAACTGGCGGGCCTGCTCCTCCAGGCCTTCGAGAATGATGATTTCATCCTCGAGTTCCTGGATGGTCTGGGCCGCCGTGGCCTGGTCGACCACCTTCTCTTCGAAGTTCTCATATTCTTCGGGCGACAGGGCGTCGGCGGCTTCCCACACGTCGTCGGGCAGGCCGTCTTCGTCGCCAATCGTCTCGGCCAGTAACTGGCCGCGCTGGCGGAGTTTTTCTTCTTCGACCCGGCGCTTGAGCTTGTTGCGCCGGCGCTTGAGCGACTGGTAGATGGCCTCGGGGCTGGAGGCAAGCCGGCGCTGCAGCGCGGTCAGGGCGAAGCCTACCGTGCCCTTGCGGCCACCGTCGGCCAACTGGTCGGCTTTGGCGAACTCGGTCTTCACGTACTCGGTGACGGCGGCGTAGAGCGCGGCTTCGCGGTCGGACAGCTTGTAGTTGACGGTGTAGGCGCGCCGTTCGGGGAACAGCGGGGTGCCGTCGAACTTGAGCAGGTCTTCCTTGACCATGCGGCGCATGAGGTCGGACACGTCCACTTTGTGCGCGCCGTCGCGGAACTTGCCGTAGAAGCGGTCGGCGTCCAGCAGCGACATGAAGAGCTGGAAGTCTTCTTCCTTGCCGTTGTGCGGCGTCGCCGTCATCAGCAGGAAGTGCCGCGTGATCGAGCCGAGCAGCTCACCGAGCTGAAAGCGCTTGGTCTTGTTGACCGTGTTGCCGAAGTAGCTGGCCGAGAGCTTGTGGGCTTCATCGACCACCACCAGGTCCCAGCGCGACCGCCGCAACTTCTCCTGCAGGTCGTCCGCGCGGGCCAGTTGATCGAGGCGGGCGACCAGCAAGTCGTGGTCGTCGAAGGGGTTGCCGCTGCGCGACTGTTCGACCTGCTCGCGCGAGAACAGGGTGAACGACAGGCCGAACTTCTCGAACATTTCGTCCTGCCACTGCTCGACCAGGCTGCCGGGGGCGACGATCAGCACGCGCTTGGCATCGGCGCGCATCAACAGCTCGCGGATGAGAAGGCCCGCCATGATCGTCTTGCCGGCGCCGGGGTCGTCGGCCAGCACGTAGCGCAGCGGCTGGCGCGGCAGCATAGCCTCGTAGACCGCCGTGATCTGGTGCGGCAGCGGTTCCACGTTCGAGGTGTGCACCGCCATCATCGGATCGAACAGGTGCGCCAGGTTGATCCGGTAGGCCTCGGCGGCAAGCTTGAAGTCCTCGCCGGGGGCGTCGAAGGCCCAGGGGCGGCCGGCTTCGGCCAACGATAGATTGGCCTCGTCGGTGCGGAACAGCATCCGCTCCAGCAGCTTGCCGTCGGCGGTCTTGTAGTAGACGGTGAGGGCGTTGTCACCGACCGGTTCGGTCGTGACGATGCGCACCACCTGCCCGGGCTCCAAGCCCGAGATGGCTGCGTTCTTCTGGATCTGTTCGAGCTTCAGCACGCTTGGCCCTCCTGTTGCGCTCAGCCACACCCCGGTGCGACCGGGAACCAAGCGCGGATCGCCGCCACCCCGTGCGCCCCGGCGCGGCACGCCGCTTCCAGGTCCTCTGGGCCCAGCCCGCCGATGGCGTAGACGGGGATCGCCGCTGCCCGGGCGATTGCCTCGAATCCCGGCCAGCCGAGCGCCGCCGCCCCCGGATGCGAGCGCGTCGGCCGCACCGGCCCCAGCACGGCGTAATCGAGCCCCAGCGCTTCGGCCCGGCGCAAGGCGGCCGCCCCGTGCACCGAGGCGCCCACCCAGGGTAGCTCAGGCCGCCCGGAAAGCGCTTCCAGCCGCCGCTGTGGCAGATGTAGCCCCGTGCCCAGCGTCTGGGCAGCATCGACCTCGCCATTGACCACCAAGAGATCCTCCGCCCCCAGCTGGGGACGCAGCCGCCGCACCAGCGCCTCGGCGAGCGCCGCCGGCTCGCGCACCTGCACGAGCACCGGACCCTGGGCACGAGCGCGCGCGAGCGCCTCTTCCTGCCGTTCGAACGCCGCTGCGAGCGGCTCTCCTGCTTCGAGCAGAACCGCCACGCCGCTCACCAGCATCTGCTGCGGCAGGGCGAGGAACTTCCACACTGGGCCGTTGGCGGGCAACATCGGCGCCACCGTCTGCTGCGGCGGCTTCACCCAAGCGAGCGCCGCATGCACCCGCGCCCGAGGCTCCCCCGCCCAGCGCGGGACGCGAAAGAAGTGCAGACGCACCTGCGCGTGGGGATAGGCGTGCTCGCGCACCACCCACGGCAGCAGGTCTTCGGGCGCCACGGCGATCTCCAGCTCTTCAGCGAGCTCCCGCAGCAGCGCCTGCGCCGGTGTCTCGCCCGGCTCCACCTTGCCGCCGGGAAATTCCCAGTACCCGGGATAGAACGTCCCCTCGGCCCTCTGCCCCAGCAGGACGGCACCGTCGCCGCGGCGCAGCACCGCTGCGGCCACGTCCACGCGCTTCATGCTCATGCTCCCTGCTGCGGCAGGCCGTGCCGTCCCGCCCAGTCGCGCGCGAACTGCCAGGCCACCCGGCCGGAACGCGAGCCGCGCTCGATCGCCCACTGCAGCGCCTCGGGACGCGCCGCCTCGATCTCGGCCTCGGAGACGCCGAACGAACGCAACCAGTGCGCGACGATGGTGAGGTATTCCTCCTGCGAAAAGGGATAGAACGACACCCACAGGCCGAAACGCTCGGAGAGCGAGACTTTCTCCTCCACCGCCTCGGCCGGATGCACTTCTTCGCCCACGTGGCGCGTGCGCTCGTTCTCGTGAAAGAACTCCGGCATGAGATGGCGCCGGTTGGAGGTCGCGTAGAGCAGCACGTTGTCCGGTTGGGCCCACACCGAGCCGTCGAGCACGCTCTTGAGCATCTTGTAGGCCGGCTCGCCTTCCTCGAACGAGAGGTCGTCGACGAAGACGATGAAGCGCTCGGGCCGCGTCTCGAGGCAGGCGAGCACATCGGGCAGATCGACCAGATCGGTCTTCTCCATCTCCACCAGCCGCAGCCCCCGATCGGCGTACTCGGTGAGCAGCGCCTTCACCAGAGAAGACTTCCCCGTGCCGCGCGCCCCCGTGAGCAGCACGTTGTTCGCCGGACGGCCGGCGAGGAACTGCTCGGTATTGCGCACCACGCGCGCCTTCTGCGGCTCGATGTCCTGGAGATCGGCAAGCCGCAGCCGATGCGGCCGCCGCACCGGCTGCAACACGCCGCGCCCGCCCTTGCGCCGGTACCAATAAGCCGACCCTTCCTCGTCCGGCCAGCGCACCCCCGCCGTCCCCTGGTTCGCACCCAGCGCCTCCAGCGCCGCGGCCACGCGTTCGAGCGCCGCGACCAACCCCTGCACGTCCTTCGCGTCCATCGTCTCTCCACTCAAAGCGGGCATCACACCCCTCGCCCATGAAGAAGGGGAGTATACCCGCGCGCGAAAAAGGATGCCCACTCGGCGAGCATGCGGGCACGGCGCCACCCCCCGGCCGTGCAGCCGGCTGTTCGCGACGCCCTCACCGTTCCCGGGACAAGAAATCCATGAGATCGGGCGCGCGGATCAGCCCAGGAATGCGCCTTCCCGACGGCAGGACGAGGGTCGGCACCAGCCCTGCCCATTTCCGCCCCTGCCGCATCGCCCCCTCCCTGCGCCCTCGTCCCCCGTGCCGTGCCATTATGCCCTTGGCGGATATACTTGGGGCCGGATTCCATCGCCTGCGACCGCCCATGAGCCGTTTCAGTTCGCCGCGCCGCGCGCTGCTCGCCGCTTTCCTCCTTGCACTGGCCGCCTGCCGCAGCGAGGCGCCGCCGACGCCCCCCGGCGTCTGCCCGCCTTGCGAACCTCCGCCCGCGCCCCAAGCCACTCCCGCGCCCGCTGTGCGCGCCGAACCCGTCTCTTGGGAAGCGCTTCCCGGATGGCGCGCCGATCGCCCTTCGCTGGCGTGGGATGCTTTCCTCGCCGGTTGCCCGCGGCTGGAGGCGCTCGAACCGGCGTGGCAAACGCTGTGCCGCGAGGCGCGCGAGCAGCCGCGCGACGACGCGCCCCTGCGCCGCTTCCTCGAACAGCGCCTGCGCCCCTGGCGGCTCGTGGCGGTGCTACCCGACGGCAGCACCCGCGACACCGGGCTTGCCACCGGTTATTACGAGCCGCTGATCGCCGCGAGCCGCACGCCGGATGCCCGTCACCGCACCCCCATCCTCGGGCCGCCAGCCGATCTCATCACCGTAGACTTGGGCGAAGTCGCACCGCAAACCAAGGGCTTGCGCCTCAAGGGCCGGCTGGAGGGCAATCGGCTCGTGCCCTATTACAGCCGCGCCGAGATCCGCGCCTTGGGCGAGCGGCTGCCGGCCCCGGTGCTCTTCTGGGCGGCCGACGAGCTCGATTTCTTCTTCCTGCAGATCCAGGGTTCCGGCCTGCTGCGCCTGCCCGATGGCTCGACCGTGCGCATCGGCTACGCCGATCACAACGGCCACCCCTACCGCTCCATCGGGCGCCTGCTCATCGACTCCGGCGAGCTCACCCTGCCGCAAGCCTCGGCGCAGGGCATCCGACGCTGGCTCGAACGCCACCCCGAACGGCGCCAGCAGCTGCTCGAGGCCAACCCCGCCTATGTCTTCTTCCGTGAATTGCCCGCCGACGGCCCCGGGCCCATCGGCACTCTGGGCCTGCCGCTTACGCCGCAGCGCAGCCTCGCGATCGATCCGGCCCATCTGCCGCTGGGCGCGCCGCTCTACGCCGTGGTCTCGGGCACCCAGCCTTTCGCCCGGCTGATGCTGGCGCAGGACACGGGCGCGGCCATCCAGGGGCCGCTGCGCGTCGACGTCTATGAAGGCAGCGGCAAGGAAGCGGGTGAGCGCGCCGGACGGCGGCGCGACGAAGTCGCCCTGTGGCTGCTGTGGCCAGCCGAGGCCGACCCACCTGCAGTCAACCGATGAACGAGGCGCCCGTAGGCGCCTCGTCCTGCAGCCGCTTGCGACGGTTTTTCGCGGTGCCTAGGGAAGCGGCGCTTCAGCCGCCGCCCTCCAGCCCCATCAGCCGGCGGTAGAAAGCATGGAAATGCGGCATCCCCACTTCGAACGGCTCCTGATAGGGCCCGACCTCGTCGCGCCCTTCGGCCAGCAGCGCCCGGCGGCCGCGGTCCATGCGCTCGGCAATTTCATCATCCTCGATCGCCGTCTCCATGTAGGCCGCCTGCTGCGCCTCGACGTAGTCGCGCTCGAACTCGACGATCTCCTCGGGATAATAGAATTCCACCACGTTGATCGTCTCGTTCACCGACACCGGCCACAGCGTGCTCACCACCAGGGTGTTGGGATACCACTCCACCATCACGTTGGGGTAGTACAGCATCCAGATCGCGCCGTGCTCGGGCAGTTTCCCCTGATGATGGTCGAGCACCGCCTGGTGCCAGCGCGCATAGACCGGCGTGCCCGGCTTGTCGAGCGCCGTGATGCCCACGCGCTGCACCGAGTACCACGTCCCGAATTGCCATTCGAGCGCGCTGCAATCGACGAAATTGCCCAGGCCCGGATGGAAAGGCACGACGTGGTAATCTTCCAGATACACCTCGATGAAGGTCTTCCAGTTGTAGTGGCAGTCGTGGCGCACGACCCGATCGAGCTTGTAGCCGGAGAAGTCGAACCAGCGGGCGAGCTCCATACCAGCGAGATCGGCCGCCGCCGAGCGCGGCCCGCGAAAGAGTAAGCCATTCCACGACTCGAGCGCCTCGCGCTGCAGGTTCAGGCAGGGCGTCGCGGAGAAATGCGGCGCACCCACGAGCCTGCCCGTCAGATCGTAAGTCCAGCGGTGCAAGGGGCAGACGACGTGCTCGGTCTTCCCCTCCCCCTGCAGCATGATGGCCTGCCGATGGCGGCAGACGTTGGACAGCAGCGCCGGCCCCTGGGCATCGCGCACCAGCGCCTTGGCGTGATCCAGCCACTCGAGCGAGCGGTAGGAACCGGGCTCGGGCACCATGGCCTCGTGCCCGACATAACCCGGCCCCTGGCGGAAGAAGACCTCCATCTCGCGGCGAAAGAGCGCCTCGTCGAAATACCATTGCACCGGAAATTGCAACGCCGCCGGCTGCAGACGGACCCCAGAACCCATCTCCGACATGATCGAACCCTCCATGGACGAAAGGACCCGACCTCGACGCCGAGGTCGCCGAACGAGCGCGGGATGGTACCACGAAACGAATGCAAGGGGTTGATCGGGCGAAAAAATCTTCCACCGCGCCTGGGGTGGGTTCATTCCAGCCGCACGAGCAGCCCCTTGAGATATTCGCTCTCGGGCACCGCCAGCCCCACGGGATGATCCGGCCCGGCCTGCAGACGGGCGAGCACCTGCGCGTCGCGCCCGTTCTTGGCGGCGCACTCGGCGACAATCTCGCGGAATTCCTCCGGGCCGATGCCGCCGGAACAGGAAAACGTCATCAAGAGTCCTCCCGGGGCGACCAGGCGCATGCCGTGCAGGTTCACGTCGCGATACGCCCGCCGCGCCTGCGGCACGTGCGCCGCCGAGGGGGCGAACTTGGGCGGATCGAGGATGACGAGGTCGAAGCGCTCGCCGTCACGCTCCCACTCGCGCAGCAGAGTGAAGACGTCGGCCTCGAACCAACGTGCCCGATCCGCCGGCAATTCGGCATCGAGGGCGAGGTTGCGCCGGGCGAGTTCCAGCGCCGGGCCGCTGGAATCGATCGAGCAGACCTCGCGCGCGCCGCCCGCGAGCGCGTGGAGCGAAAACCCCCCGCTGTAGCAAAAGGCGTTGAGCACCCTCGCCCCGCCGGCGAGCTGTCCGGCAAGCCGCCGGTTCTCGCGCTGGTCGAGATAAAAGCCGGTCTTGTGCCCCTGCACCACGTCGACGAGCAGGCGCACGCCGTACTCATCGATCACCACCGTCTCGGGCAAGGTTCCGAAAACGGGCCCCGTGCGCGGTTCCAGCCCTTCGAGCCGGCGCGCCCCGGAATCCGATCGTTCGTAGAGCGCCTCCAGCTCCGGCAAGGCGCGCCGGAGGGCATCGGCGATGGCTTCGCGCCAGCGCTCGGCGCCGGCAAAGGTGAGCTGCAGCACCGCCACCGCGCCGAAGCGATCGACGATGACGCCGGGCAGGCCGTCGGCCTCGCCGTGCACCAGCCGCAGCCCCTGCTGTCCGCGCAAGAGGGGATGGCTCATACGCCGGGCGATCGCCTGCGTGATGCGGCGGCGGAAGAAGGCGTGATCGACGGGCGCATCCGGTGCAAAGTGCCACACCCGGGCGCGGATGCGCGAGGCGAGCGACACGCCGGCGCGCGCGAGCGGCGTGCCGTCGTGGCGCGCCACGAGCACGGTGTCGCCGTTTTTCACCGGCCCGTCGATGCGCTCGACGCTGGTGTCGAAAATCCAGGGATGACGCCGCATGAGCGAGCGCTCCCGCCCGGGTTTGAGGATCAAGGTCGCCATGAAGGGATTCCGTTCTATTTGCGTTTGGCCCGGGGATGGGCCGCGTCGTAGATGCGCGCCAGGTGCTGGAAATCCAGCCGGGTATAGACCTGGGTGCTGGCGATGGAGGCGTGCCCCAGCAGCTCCTGCACCGCCCGCAGGTCGCCCGAGGATTGCAGCAGGTGGCTGGCGAAGCTGTGGCGCAGCCGGTGCGGATGGAGGGTTCCCTCCACGCCGTGCTTGCGCCCCCAGCGCACCAGGCGGCTCCCCACCCCCTGCGGCGAGAGGCGCGTGCCCTCGCGGCTGACGAAGAGCGCCTTCTCGCCCGGGGCGGCGAGCTCGGCGCGCAGCGCGAACCACTGGCGCAGCGCGGCGATGGCCGTGCGCCCCAGCGGCACGGTGCGGCGTTTGCCGCGCTTGCCGGTCACGCTCACCCAGCCCTGGTCGAGATCGAGGCAGGCGGGATCGCAGTCGAGCGAGACGAGCTCGGCCACCCGCAATCCCGTGGCGTAGAGGAGTTCGGCCATGGCGCGGTCGCGCACCTCCAGCCCGGCCTCGGGCGCGGCATCGAGCACGCGCTGGGTCTCGTCCACCCCCAGCGCCTTGGGCAACAGGCGCGGCGCGCGCGGCGCGCGCAGCCCTTCGGCGGGATTGGCCGCCACCAGGCCCTGGCGCAGCGCCCAGCGGTAGAACCCGCGCCAGCACGACAGGCGGCGCGCGAGCGAGCGCGGCGCCAGACCCTGCCCGTGCGCTCGGGCGAGCGCCGCGCGCAAGGCCGCCGCGTCGGCGCGCAGCGGCTCGCCCCCCGTGGCCTCGGCCAGGGCGGCGAGCTCCAGCCGGTAGGCGCGCAAAGTGGCCGCAGCGCTGCGCCGCTCGGCCTCGAGCGCGGCGAGGTAGCGCTCGATCACGTCGGGGAGCTTGGCTTCGTCCATGACGCTCACACCGGCTCGCGGCAGCGGGTGAGCGCAGCCGTGGCGAGCTCGCCGATGCGTCGCAAAAAGACCGTCCCCATCGCCGGGTAGAAGCGCTGCGGCTCGGGGCTGCCGAGCGCGAGAAGCCCCACGCCCTCATCGGGCACCGGCAGCGGCAGCACGGCGCAGGAGGCGACGTCGGCGCCAAGCCAGGCGGCGAGCGCCGGATGCGGCGGAGAGCCCACGTGCACCTCGGAGAGCGTGCGGGCGAATTCCCTGAGTGCCTCAGGCAATTCCGCTGCGAGCCAGCCGGGCAAGCCCAGACGCACCGTCGGCACGGCGAAGTCTTCGCTGAGCGCGCGCGTGAGGATGTGGCGCACCTGCGGTCGCGTCTCCGCCTCCATCAGGGCCAGCGCGAGACGATGCATCCGCTCGGCGAGCTGGTCGTTCTGCCGCCCGATCTGCAGGAGCTGGGTGAATTTTTCCTCCAGCGCCTGGAGCTGTTCACGCAGCAGGCTCGCCTGATGCTGGGCGAGCGACACCGTCCCCCCCGGACCTTCGGACGGCAGCGCCAGGGAAGCCGCCAGCGCCGGCTCGCGCAGAAAGAAATCCGGATGTTCCTGCAGATAACGGCAGACTTCCTCATGTGAAGGCGTCATCGCGGCAGCTCCCAGGGCTGGTCGAGGTCGATCACCCCCTCGAACACGGTACGCGCCGGACCGATCATGATCACGGGCTGCCCCGGCCCGCCCCACTCGATGCGCAGCCGCCCGCCGCGCGTGTGCACCGTCACCGGCGGGCGCAGCAGCCCGCGCAGGGTGCCGGCCACCACCGCGGCGCAGGCGCCCGTGCCGCAGGCGAGCGTCTCGCCCGCCCCGCGCTCGAACACCCGCAGCCGGATCGCGTCGGGTGCGAGCACCTGCATGAAGCCGACATTGACGCGCTCGGGAAACCGCGGATGACGTTCGAGCTTCGCGCCGAGCTCGGCCACCGGCGCCCGCTCGACGTCTTCCACCAGCAGCACCGCGTGCGGATTGCCCATGGAGACCGCCGTGAGTTCCACCTGCGCGCCGTCGACTGCGAGCGCTTGCACCACCGCGTCCGTGTCGCTCACGAAGGGGATGCGCGCGGGTTCGAGCAGCGGCACCCCCATGTCGACGGCGACTTCGCCCTCGTCGCGCAGCTCGGGTTCGATGACGCCGCTCGCCGTCTCCACGCGCAGGCGCCGCTTGGCGGTGAGCCCTTTCTCCACCACGAAGCGGGCGAAGCAGCGCGCGCCGTTGCCGCACTGCGCCACCTCGCCGCCGTCGGCGTTGAAGATGCGGTAGCGGAAATCGGCGTCAGGGCGGGTGGGCGGCTCCACCAGCAGGAGCTGGTCGCAGCCGATGCCGAAATGCCGGTCGGCGAGCCAGCGCACCAGCTGCGGCGAGGGGGTGAAGCGCTGGCGGATCGCGTCGATGACGACGAAATCGTTGCCCAGACCGTGCATCTTGGTGAAATGGAGCGGATTCATTCTTGCAGCGCCTCGTCGAGGAGTTCGATCCAGTGCTGCACCGGCACGTCCGCGCCCTGCTCCAGATGCGTGATGCAGCCGATGTTGGCCGAGGCGATCCGGGCCGGGGCGTGCTCGGTGAGCGCGGCGAGCTTGTTGCGCTTGAGCGCCTCGGCCAATTCCGCCTGCAGTAGCGAGTAGGTTCCAGCCGAGCCGCAGCACAGGTGCGCCTCGCGCACCGGCACCAGGGTGTAGCCCGCGCGCGCCAGCAGCCGTTCCACCACCCCGCGCACCTTCAGGCCGTGCTGCAGCGAACAGGGCGCGTGAAAGGCCACGGCACCGCGCGGAGTCGGTTGTACCGGCAGCAGCGCTTCCAGCGCTGCGGATTCGGCAGCGAGCACTTCGCTCACGTCGCGCGCCCGCTGCGCCACCTGCGCCGCCTTCTCGGCATAAGCCGGATCCTCGGCGAGCCAGAAACCGTAGTCGCGCACCTGCGCCGCACAGCCGGAGGCCGTGATGAGGATGCCTTCGACTTCGCCCGCCGCGATCGCCGGCCACCAGGCATCGATGTTGCGCCGCGCCCGCGCGCGCGCCCGCTCCTGTTCGTCCAGGTGCCATTCGATCGCCCCGCAGCAACCCGCCCCCGGCGCTGCCTCTAACGAGATTCCCAGGCGGTCGAACACGCGCTCGGCCGCCGCGTCGATTGCCGGCTTGAGCTCGGGTTGAACGCAGCCTTCCAGCCGCCACCAGCGGCGCGGGTGCCGTACCGCCGGCCGCGGACCGGCTTCCTGGGGGGCCGGGATCTTCGCGGCCATGGCTTCGGGCAGCACCCCCTTGCCCAGACGGGCGAGCCGCAGCGCCGCGGCAAAGCGTTTTCGTTCGGGCAGCACGCGCGCCAGCGCCCAGCGCTTGGCCCGTTCGGCGAGCGGACGCGGCACGCGCGCATCGACCTCGTGCCGGCCGATGTCCAGCAGATGGGCGTACTCCACGCCCGAGGGGCAGGTCGTCTCGCAGGCGCGGCAGGTGAGGCAGCGGTCGAGGTGCTGCTGGATGGCGCGCGTGGGCGGTACGCCCTCGAGCACCTCCTTGATCTGGTAGATGCGTCCGCGCGGCCCGTCGAGTTCGTCGCCGAGCAGCTGGTACGTGGGGCAGGTGGCGGTGCAAAAGCCGCAGTGCACGCACTTGCGCAGGATGGCGTCGGCCACCCGGCCGGCAGGGGTGTCGCGAATGAAGTCGGCCAGATTCGTCTGCATCATTCACTCCAAGGGCAAGCGGCGCGCGAACACGCCGTCGGGGTCGAATGCAGCCTTGAGCCGCGCTTCGATGGCGCGCTCGGCCGCGCCGCGCGGCGCGAACACGCGCTCGCCAGCCCGGGCGCCGCGCCAGCGCATGGCATGGCCCCCCACGGCGCGGGCGCGCTCGAACCAGCGGTCGTCGGCCGCCGGCCGGCGCAACCAGCGCACGCCACCCCCCCATTCGACGAGCGCATCTTCGGCATCGGCCCAGGCCGGCGTGGTCGGCGGCAGCGCCAGGCGCCACAGCACCTCACCTTCCTGCAACGTCCAGGCGGACAGCCGCTGCTCGCGCACGTCCTCCCAGAAGCGCTGCGCCGCCTCCTCGGGCAGCGCCTCGCCGCCCAGGCGCGCTGCGGCCGCGTCCACCGCCGCCCGGGCGCCGGCAAGGCGCAGGGTCGCTTGCCCCTGCCACCACAGGCTCGCCGACAGCGGCAGCGGCTGCCCCGCCCAGCGGTTGAAGCGCTCGATCGCCTCGTCCTGGCTGCAGGCAAAGCGCAGCGTGCAGCTGGCCGGGGGCAGCGGCAGCACTTTGAGCGACACTTCCAGGATCACCCCAAGCGTGCCGAGCGAACCGGCGAAGAGCCGCGAGACGTCGTAGCCGGCGACGTTCTTCATCACCTCACCGCCGAAGCGCAGCACCCGCCCTTGTCCATCGAGCACCCGCACTCCGAGAACGTAGTCGCGCAGCGCCCCGTGCCCCCAGCGCGTCGGGCCGGAGAGACCGGAGGCCACCGCCCCGCCGATCGTGGCCGAAGCGGCGAAATGCGGCGGCGAAAAAGGCAGCCACTGCCGATGCTGCGCGAGCAGCGCCTCCACTTCCGCCAGAGGCGTGCCGCCGTAAGCGGTGAGCACCAATTCCGAAGGCTCATAGCGGATGATGCCGTAGAGCATCCCCACGTCCAGCGGCTCGGCCTCCGGATCCGGCGCACCGTACCAGGATTTGCTCCCCCCGCCGCGGATCTCCAGACGCCTACGCCCGCGCGCCGCCAGCACCTGCTCGCGCAGGCGATCGACGATTGCGTTCATTGCTTCTCCTGTCGTTTTTTTCGTTGCCGCTCGGCAAGCCGCGCCTCGTCGCGCAGCCACAGCAGGGAACCGATCAGCCCCAGCACGGGGATGCCGACCAGCAGCAGCTGCACCCAGGCCCGCTCGCTCACGCCGTTCAAAACCGCGGCAATTCGGCAAAAGGCAGCTTACCGCGCGACACACGCATACGGCCGTATTCGGCGCAGCGGTGCAGCGTGGGAATCGCCTTGCCCGGATTCAGGATTCCCGCCGGATCGAAAGCCGCCTTCACCTGGAAGAAGGCTTCGAGCTCCACGGGGGAAAACTGCACGCACATCTGGTTGATTTTCTCCATCCCCACGCCATGCTCGCCGGTGACCGTGCCGCCGAGCCGCACCGAGAGCTCCAGGATGTCGGCGCCGAACGCCTCGGCCCGTTCCCATTCTCCGGGCTGATTGGCATCGAACAGGATCAGGGGATGCAGATTGCCGTCGCCGGCGTGAAAGACGTTGAGGCAGCGCAGCCCGTATTCACGCTCCATCTCGGCGATCGCCTCCAGCATCTCGCCCAGCGCCTTGCGCGGAATCGTCCCATCCATGCAGTAGTAGTCGGGCGAGACGCGCCCGGCGGCCGGAAACGCCGCCTTGCGCCCGGCCCAGAAACGCAGCCGCTCCTCTTCGTCGCGCGAGACGCGCCACTCGGTCGCCCCGCAGCGCTCGAGCACCGCCCCCATGCGGGCGATCTCTTCTTCCACCTCCTCGGGCGTGCCGTCGGACTCGCACAGCAGCACCGCCGCGGCCTCCAGCGGATAGCCGGCATGGACGAAGTCCTCGGCGGCGATCGTCGCCCCCTGATCCATCATCTCCAGCCCCGCCGGGATGATGCCCTCGGCGATGATGGCAGCCACCGCCTCGCCGGCGGCGCGCACCGAGTCGAAAGCGGCGAGGATGCAGCGCGCCGTCTGCGGCCGGGGCAACAGTTTCACCGTGATCTCGGTGACCACCGCCAGCATCCCCTCCGAGCCGATCGCCAGCGCGAGCAGGTCGTAGCCCGGCGCATCGGGAGCGAGGCTGCCGAAGACGACCGGCTCCCCCGCGGCGGTATAGCCGCGCACGCGCAGCACGTTGTGCACCGTGAGGCCGTACTTCAGGCAATGCACCCCGCCGGAATTCTCGGCCACGTTGCCCCCCAGGGTACAGGCGATCTGCGAAGACGGATCGGGCGCGTAATAGAGCCCGTGCGGCGCGGCGGCTTCCGAAATGGCGAGGTTGCGTACCCCCGGCTGCACCGTGGCGGTGCGCGCAAACGGATCGAGGGCGAGGATGCGGTTCAAGCGCGCGAGCGACAGCACCAACCCCTGCGGGTGCGGCAGCGCCCCGCCCGAGAGCCCCGTACCCGCGCCGCGCGGCACGACCGGCACCCTCAGCCGGTGGCAGGTCTGAAGCAGCGCCACCACCTCTTCCTCGCTGCGCGGCAAAGCCACCGCCCAGGGCAGCTCGCGGAAAGCCGACAGGCCGTCGCACTCGTAGGCGCGCAGTTCGGCTTCGTCGTGGATCAGGGCGTCTTCGGGCAGCAGGCGGCGCACATGGGCGATGAACTCCGCGCGGGAGACGGTGGGCTCGGACGCAATCTCAGCCATCGATGGGCTCCAAAGGGGAGATTTCGTGCGCCGGTTCGGCCGGGCACAGCACCTCGGCCACGCGATCGGCCGTTCCTTCCAAGTGACGCTCGGCCGCGCGCCGCGCCGCCGCTGGATCGCCCGCGCGCACCGCTTCGAGGATCTCGCGGTGTTCGGCGTTGGCTGCAAGCGGCCAATCTCGCACCTGCCCCGCCTCGCCCCAGAGGACACGGTGCACGGCGGCGTTCTTGGCGCCCAGGTATTCTTGGAAGCGCTCGATCTCGGGGTTGTGCGTGGCGCGGGCGAGCGCCAGGTGGAATTCGTCGTCCCACTGCGCCCCGGTCGTCCCCTCGGTAGGGGTGTGCGCCGCCTGACGGGCCCAGCGGTCCATGGCAATCACCACCGCTTCGAGATGATGGAGGTCGGCCTCGCTGCGGCGCAGCGCCGCCAGTTCGGCCACGCCGGTCTCGAACACCTTGCGCAATTCCAGGATGTGGCGCAGCTCTTGGAGGACGGCGACGTCCTCGACGTTCTTGAGATGAAACCCCTTGCGGCCGGGGTGGTCGATCACGTAGGTGCCCGAACCCTGACGCGCCGCCACCACCCCCTCGGCCTTCAGATGGGCGATGGCCTCGCGCACCACCGTCCGGCTCACCCCGAACTTGGCGCACAAGGCGTGCTCGGACGGAAGGCGGGTGCCGCGTGGATGATGGCCGGCCAGAATGGCGGCAACCAGGGATTGGACCACCCGCTCACATTCCCGCGTCGTTTTTTTTCGCGTGTTCATGGCCTTGGCTGCGTGAATGGGCTCATGAGGAATTTACACGCAAGCCAGACCAGGATCAAGCGGCACGCTCGAGCAAGGGACGGGCGATGGCCTCCAGACCCTGCTGCAGCACGGCCTCGAACTGCTGCAGCTGCTGTTCGAGCCGCTCGCGCTCCGTGCGCAGTTCGGACAGCTGGGATTCCAGCGACTCGGCCGCCTGATGCACCCGCACGATGCCGTTCATGCGCAGCTCGAGTTCGGTCTTCTTCTCTTTCAAGGCCGCCTCGAGCGGCAAGAGCGCCTGGCGCACCCAGGCAGTGGCCTCGCGGTGCATCGCCTCCCAGCGATGCTGGACTTCGCTGGCGACCAAGGAAAGGAAACGCTCGATGACCGCCGACTTGGTATGCACGAGCATGGTGCCCCAGCTGGCGAGCTGGCGCAGGGCCAGGGTTCGCGCCGTCTCGAGCGAAGCGCGGGCGGCGGCGAAATCGAGCGGCGCCGGCGGCCGGCAGTCGATGCCGTGCTCCACCTCGAGCTGGCGCATCATGGCCGTGAGCATTTCGTGGATTTCCTTGGCCTTGGTCTGCGCCCGATCGATGAGCGAAAAAACCCGCTCGAAGAACTGCTCGATGCGCTCTTTCAGATCGGAGGAAAAGGCTGCCATCTCCATCTGATGACGCACATCGGAGAGCTCGAAGCGGAAACGCGACACCGCCACCGCGTCGAGCAGCTCCCGGCACTGTTTGGCGTAAACGGCACGGGTGGCTTGATAGCGGCGCAGGGCCGCGTCGAACTCTTCCTTCTCCGCCTGGGCCTTGCGCAGCAGATAAGCCACGCGGCTACGGTTCTGACCCCGCAGGGCGGCCAGCTCGGACTCTTGCGCCGCCACGGCCGACAGGCGCTCGCGCAGCATCCCCGCAGCCATCGAGCCGATCTCCCCAAAGGCGGCCGCCACCGCCTCGCGCGTGAGCGCTTGGCGCTTGCCGAGCAGATCCTGCGACAAGGCCTGCTCGAACGGTTCGATGCGGCTGCGGCGCAAGAGCGCTTCGTCCCCACGGATGCGCGCGGCCAGCGCCTTCTGCGCCGACAAAGGAAAGACGTGCCTGGGTTGCACGCCCAGCAGGCGCGCCACGGATTGGACCTGGGCGGCGATCTCGCGCCCGATCTCTTCCTCGGAGCGGATGCCGTCCCACAGCGAATCGATCTTGTTGAGCGCGACGAGGCAGCCCTCGTCGGGATCGACGCGCGACTCGAGCACGTAATGGCGCCAGATCTTCATGTCGCTCTGGGTGACCCCCGTGTCGGCGGCCAGCACGAAGACCACGGCGTGCGCCTGCGGCAGCAGCGAGAGGGTGAGCTCCGTCTCGGCCCCGATGGCGTTGAGGCCGGGCGTGTCGAGGACCACCAACCCGCGGGCGAGCAGGGGATGAGGGTAGCGCACGATGGCATGGCGCCAAGCAGGCACCTCCACCCTGCCGTCTTCACCCGGCACCAGCCCCTCTTCCCCGCTCGGGTCGATGTGAAAGCCCAGAGACTCGGCCTCGGCGACGGGAATACGCCTCGTCTCGCCCACGCGCTCGAGCGCCTGCTGCACCGAAGCGAGATTCTCCGGATTGTAGGACTGCACGCTCCAGCACTCGCGCCGACGCCGCGCCTCGTGCAAGGAAACGATCTCGCGGCGCGAGTCGATCGGCAGCAACAGCACCTCCGGGCGCGCCCCCTCGAACCACTCGATCTCGGTGGGACACATGGTGGTGCGGCCGCTGCGCGACGGCAGCGCCCGTGCGCCGAGCGAGGAAAAGACGAGCGCGTTGATCAGCTCCGACTTGCCGCGCGAAAACTCCGCCACGAACGCCAGACGCAGGCACTCCTCGCGCAGCCGCTCACGAGCAGCGTCGAGCCGGCTCGTGAACGCCTCGTTCGCCACGCCCAGGGATTCCAGCGTGCGGGCGAGCGACTCCAGCGCATCGAGCGCCCCATGACGCCATTCGTCATAAGCCGTGAAATACCGTTCGAGAGTCACCGCCAACCCCCGCGCATGGAAACATCGCATAAGCTTACCATGCCGTCCGCCCCGGAGGTTGGCAAACCGGGCAAAAGAAGGTGCTCCGCCCGCCCTGCACCACGCGCCGCACCGGTGCGCCGCAGCGCGGACACGGCTCCCCTTCGCGCCCATACACCGAAAGCCGGCCGCGGTATTCGCCGCCCTTTCCGGCCACGGTGCGGTGATCGCGCAACGTCGTGCCGCCAGCGGCGATCGCCGCCTCGAACACCGCCCGCAGCGCCGCCAGCAACCGCGCCCAATCCTCCTCGTCGAGCGTACCCGCCGGCCGGTCTGGAGCAATGCCGGCGCGAAAGAGCGCTTCGCAGGCATAGATGTTGCCGGCGCCCGCCACCACGTCGCCCGAAAGCAGCACCTCCTTGATCGCCCGCCGTCGCCCCTGCACCCGCTCGCGCGCAAACTCCGGCGTGAGCCGCGCATCCCACGGCTCCAGCCCCAGGCGCGCCTCCAGCGCCCGCTCGGCGTCCGCCTCGAGCGGCAGGATGAGGCCGAAACGCCGCGCATCGCCATAGCGCAACAGATGCTCTTCGAAGAGGAAATCCACGTGATCGTGCCGCCCCGGCGGCGCCTCCGGCGCCACGAACGTGAAATGTCCGCTCATGCCCAGATGCACGAGCAACGTCCCCTCGTCGAAGCGCCACAGCAGATACTTTCCCCGCCGCTCCACCCGCAGCAGCCGCCGCCCGACCCAGGGAGCGAGCGAAGGAACCGGCTGGCGCAAGCGCGGCTCGCGCACCTGCACTTCCATCAGCCGCGCCCCCGCCAGCCGCTCGTCCAGCCCCCGGCGCACCGCCTCCACTTCGGGTAGTTCAGGCATGTCACCCTTCCAGATGCTGCAGGGCGAGCAACACCCCCATCCCCACGAAGAAAGGCAGCCACGGATTGCGCCAGCGAAGCACCACCAGCGTCACCGCCACCGCCGCAGCCAGACGCGGCGAGAAAAAGTCCAGCGGCTGCCCCGTGCCACCGACCAGCTCCGGCGCGATCAAGGCGCCCAGCGCCGCCGCGGGCGCGAAGCGCAGGAACCGCTGCATACCCGCTGGCAGGCGCACCCGCTCGCCGGCGAGCAAAAATGCCCCGCGGGTGAGCCAGGTGGTGAAAAACATCGCGGCGAAGACGCCGTATAGACCCAAGCCTTCCATCACCCTCTCCGCCGGCGCAAGGCCGTCATCCGGTCGAACACCACCCCCACCACCAAACCCAGGACCACCGCGGCGATCACCCCCGTGCGCAGCGGCAGGTCCCGCAGCACGAGCGCCGCGATCCCGGCCGCGAACGCCGTGGCCAGCATCGCCCGGTCGCGGCACAACGGCACCAGCAATACCAACAAAGCGATCGTCCCCATGAACCCCAAGGACCAATCCGCCGGCACCCACCCCGCGGCGAAGATCCCCAGCGCCGTCGCCGCCTGCCACGACCCCCAGCACCACAGCGCCGCGCCGGCGAACATCCCCCAGCGCCGCTGCGGGTCGCGCTCTTCGAGCAGCGACGGCCCCAATACGATGAAGACCACATCGACCAGACCGTAGCTCGCCGCCACCCGCCTCGCCCACGCTTGATCGTGGAACGCCGGCGATACCGCCGCACTATAGATCACGAAGCGCAGGTTGAGCACCGTCGCGGTGAGCAGGATCAGCCACAGTGGCGCCCCACCCATGAGCAGCGGCAAAGTGCCCAACTGCGCCGTCGCCGCATAGACGAAGAGATTCATCGCCAGAGACTCCCCCGCCGTCAGGCCGCTCGCGCGCATCGCCAGACCCGTGGCGATCGCCCAGGGGATGAGCCCCAGCGACACGGTGAAGATCCGGCGAACCCCCTCCCGCATCCCCTCGCGCACGACCGGGTTCATCGCCGCCCCCGGCCGTCGCCCCGCCCGGTAGAGGCCGCTCGCGCACCCCCCGTATCCTGCCACGGCACCAACTGATCCGGCCGGTTGCCGATGAGATCGCGCCGCCCCATCTTCAGCAGCGCCTCACGGATGAGCGGCCAGTTGGCCGGATCGTGCCAGCGCAGCAACGCCTTGTGCAGCCGCCGGCGCCGCCCCTCGCGCACCACCTCCACCGTCTCGCCGCGCGCGAGCGGCCGCAGCGGATTGCGCCCGCTGTGATACATCGCCGTGGCCAGCGCCATCGGCGTGGGCAGAAAGGTCTGCACCTGGTCTGGCCGAAAGCCGTTCTTCTTCAGCCACAGCGCCAGCGCCACCATGTCTTCGTCGGAGGTGCCCGGATGGGCGGCGATGAAGTACGGGATCAGCTGCTGGTTCTTGCCCGCCTCGCGCGAGAAGCGCTCGAAGAGGGCGCGGAACTGCTCGAAAGTCTCCACCCCCGGCTTCATCATCTTGGAGAGCGGCCCCGGCTCGGTGTGCTCCGGCGCGATCTTCAGCCGCCCGCTCACGTGGTGAGTGACGAGCTCGCGCACGTACTCGGGCGAGCGCACCGCCAGATCGTAGCGCACGCCCGAACCGATGGTGATGCGCTTCACCCCCGGCACCTGCCGCGCGCGGCGATAGAGCCGGATGAGCGGCGCATGGTCGGTATCCAGATTCGGACAAATGCCGGGATAGACGCAAGACAGGCGCCGGCAATGGCGCTCGATCGCCGGATCCTTGCAGCGCATCCGGTACATGTTCGCCGTCGGCCCGCCCAGGTCGGTCACGTGTCCGGCAAAGCCCGGCGTGCGGTCGCGGATCGCCTCGATCTCGCGCAGGATGGACTCTTCCGAACGGCTCTGGATGATGCGCCCCTCGTGCTCGGTGATGGAGCAGAAAGTACAGCCGCCGAAACAGCCGCGCATGATGCTCACCGAGAACTTGATCATCTCCCAGGCCGGAATGTGCGCCTGCCCATAGCTCGGATGCGGGCGCCGCGCGTAGGGCAAGCCGTAGATGAAATCCATCTCGGCGGTGGACAGCGGCAGCGGCGGAGGATTGACCCACACCTCGCGCGCCCCCGGCCCTTCCCCATGGCGCTGCACCAGGGCGCGGGCGTTGCCCGGGTTCGACTCCAGGTGCATCACGCGCGAGGCGTGCGCATAATGAAGGGGATCGTCGCGCACCGCCTCGAACGAAGGCAGACGCACCACCTCGCGGCTGCGGTCGCGTTTCGCGCCCGCCTGTTCCTGTCCCTCGGCGGGCCGCGGCACGGGCGACAGAGGGCGCACGGCATAAGGGTCGGGCGGCGGCATGGGACGCCCAGGCGCCTCGATCTCGCTCGCGTCGATCTCGCGCCAGTCCGCCTGCGGTTTCCAGCCCGGCGGCACCGCGAACGCCGTGCCGCGCAAATCGCGGATCGAACCGATGGGCTCGCCCGCCGCGAGCCGGCGCGTGAGCGCAAGCAGCGCCCGCTCCGCGTTGCCGTAGAGCAGAAGATCGGCCTTCGCATCGAGCAGCACCGAGCGGCGCACCTTCTCCGACCAGTAATCGTAATGCGCCAGCCGCCGCAGGCTCGCCTCGATCCCTCCCAGCACCACCGGCACGCCGGGAAAGGCCTCGCGCACCCGCTGCGCGTAGACGATCACCGCCCGGTCCGGACGCTTGCCCGCCTCCCCGCCCGGCGTATAGGCATCGTCCGAACGGATGCGCCGCTCGGAGGTATAGCGGTTGACCATGGAATCCATGTTGCCGGCGGTGATGCCGAAATAAAGGCGCGGACGCCCCAGCGCCGTGAACGGCTCGGCGCTGTGCCAATCCGGCTGGCTGAGAATGCCCACGCGGTAGCCGTGCGCCTCCAGGAAACGCGCCAGCAGCGCCATGCCGAAACTCGGATGGTCGATGTACGCGTCCCCCGTCACCAGGATCACGTCGCACGCCTCCCACCCCAGGCGCGCCATCTCCGTGCGCGTCATGGGAAAGAACGGCACCGGCGCCCGGCCGCTCGCCGGCGCGATGATCGTGTCCCCCTTGCTGCCTTCCAGGTGCTGCATCGTCCCTCGCCCTTCGCCCGCCTTGCCGGGCTCCTCGATTCTCATTATCCTACGCAAAGAACGCTTCTGGAGCGAATCCCCCATGCCCCTGCCCCCCGATCGCGCCGGCACCGTCGGCCTCTTCGCCACCTGCCTGATGAACGCGATGCGGCCCAACATCGGCTTTGCCGCCGCGCAGCTCCTCGAAGACGCCGGCTGGCGCGTCGAAGTTCCACGCGAGCAGACCTGCTGCGGCCAGCCCGCCTACAACGGCGGCGACGAAGACGCCGCCCGCGCGCTCGCCCGACGCACCATCGCCCAGTTCGAAGCCTTCGACGCTCTCGTCGCCCCCTCCGGTTCATGTCTGGCCACCCTCAAGCACGACTACCCTCGCCTGCTGCGCGACGACCCCCTCTGGGCCGGCCGCGCCCAGGCGCTCGCCGACAAATCCTGGGAACTCCTCACTTTTCTCCATGAACGGGGCGGTGCCGAGCGCATCCGCAGCCGCTTCCCCCATCGCGTCGTCTACCACGACAGCTGCTCGGGGCTGCGCCAGCTCGGCATCCGCGAAGCGCCGCGCGCGCTCCTGGCCCGCGTCGAGGGGCTCACGCTCATCGAGGCCGAAGACCGCGAAGTCTGCTGCGGCTTCGGCGGCACGTTCAGCGTCAAGTACCCCGCCCTCTCCGAGCGCCTTGCCGAGAACAAGGTGCAGCGGCTGCTCGCCACCCGCGCCGAAGTCGTGCTCGGGGGCGACCTCGGCTGCCTGCTGCACCTCGCCGGGCGGCTTGCCCGCATCTGCGCCCCGGTGCGCGTCTATCACACGGTCGAAGTGCTCGCCGGCCTGGCCGACGGCCCCGGCATCGGCCAAGCTTGAGAGGAATGCCCCCCATGCAGATCCGCACCCGTGAGTTCGTCCCCCGCGCCACCTTCGCGCTGCACGACCCCAACCTGCAGCGCGCGCTCGCCAACGCCGCCGGCGGGTTCATCGGCAAGCGCGCCAAGGCCGTCGCCGAAGTGCCCGAGTTCGAGGCCCTGCGCGAAGCCGCCCGCGTGCGCAAGGACGAGATCCTCGCCGAGCTCGACCTCTGGCTCGAACGCTACGAAGAGCGGGTGCGCGCCGTGGGCGGCCAGGTCCACTGGGCGCGCGACGCCGAAGAAGCCCGCGCCATCATCCGCGCCCTGTGCGCCCGCGCCGGCGCCAAGACCGTGGCCAAGGGCAAATCCATGGTCTCGGAAGAAATCGGCCTCAACGAAGCCCTCGCCACCGACGGGCTCGAAGTGATCGAGACCGATCTGGGTGAATACATCGTGCAGCTGGCCAAGGAACCCCCCTCGCACATCATCGCCCCGGCGGTGCACAAGACCAAGGAACAGGTCGCCGAACTCTTCGCCGAGCACCACGGCACCACCCCCGAGCCCACGGTCCCGGGCCTGGTCACCGAAGCGCGCGAGCAGCTGCGGTGCCAATTCTTCCGCACCGACGTCGGCATCACCGGCGCGAACTTCCTCATCGCCGAAACCGGCGCCTCGGTCATCGTCACCAACGAAGGCAACGGCGATCTCACCCAGACGCTCGCCCGCGTGCACATCGTCACCGCCGGCATCGAGAAGGTCGTCCCCACGCTCGAAGACGCCACCCTCTTCCTGCGGCTGCTCGCGCGCAGCGCCACCGGCCAGGACAGCGAAACCTACACCACCTACTCCATGGGCCCGCGCCGGGCCGACGACCCCGACGGCCCGCAGGAATACCACGTCGTGCTCGTCGACAACGGCCGCAGCCGCATGCTCGGCGGCCCCTGGCGCGAAATGCTGCGCTGCATCCGCTGCGGCGCCTGTATGAACCACTGCCCCGTCTATGGCGCCATCGGCGGGCACGCCTACGGCTGGGTCTACCCCGGCCCCATGGGCTCGGTCCTCACCCCCCTCTTCGTGGGGCTCGACACTGCCTACGACCTCCCCAACGCCTGCACCCTCAACGGCCGCTGCGGCGAAGTCTGCCCGGTCAAGATCCCCCTGCCCGATCTCATCCGCGAAGTGCGCCACGCCCAGCAGCGCGACGGCCTGCACCCCCCGGCCGAGCAGCGCGCCAAGGCCCTGTGGCGGCGCGCCGCCGAACGCCCCGCCCTGTACCACGGGCTCGAGCGCCTCGCCGTGCGGCTCCTCGCCACCCTCGGCCAAAACGGACGCATCCGCCGCCTGCCAGGGCTCTCCGCCTGGACGGACGCGCGCGACCTCCCCGCCCCCGCCGGGCGCACCTTCCTCGAACTCTGGCACGCCAAAGGCCGCGACCAATGAGCGCATCCGCCCCCCTCGACCCCGCCCTCGCCGCCCGGCGCCGCGACACCGTGCTCGGCGCGATTCGCCGCAACCTTGGCCGCGACACCGCCCCGCCCGCCCCCGAAGCCCCCCTGCCGCCCGCGCACCCGCGCCTTGCCGTGCCCGACGAAGATCTGGTCCAACGCTGGCGCGAGCGCTGGGACGCCCGCGGCGGCACCAGCGCCCTCGTCCCCACGAAAGAAGCCGCGGTCGAGCACCTCGTCGCCTGGTGCCGCGAGCACGACCTCCCCGCCCCCAGCCACGCCGCCCGGCCCCTGCTCGAACTCCCCTGGCCCGCCGACTGGCACCTCGACCCCGGCCCCGCCGGCATCGACACTCAGAGCGCCGTGAGCCTCGCCTTCGCCGGCATCGCCGAAGTCGGCAACCTCGCCTTCCTCTCCGGCCCGGCAAGCCCCGTCACCCACCTCTTCGTGCCCGACAATCACTTCATCCTGCTGGAGGCCGCCGCCATCGTGCGCCACTTCGAAGACCTGTGGCAGCGCCTGCGCCACCACCTCGCCCCCGCCGGCGGCGACTGGCGCGAGCGGCTGCCGCGCACCCTCAACTTCGTCGCCGGCCCCTCGCGCACGGGCGACGTCGAACAGACGATCCAGCTCGGCGCGCATGGACCGAGACGGGTGCATGTGGTAATTTTCACCGACTGACGGAGGGAAATCTGCATGAGCGACCAAGCCTACACCCCGCCGCGCGTCTGGCAATGGGAACAACCCAGCGGCGGACGCTTTGCCAGCATCAACCGCCCCGTGGCCGGGCCCACGCACGAAGCCGAGCTGCCCGTGGGCCAGCATCCCCACCAGCTCTACTCGCTCGGCACGCCCAACGGCCAAAAAGTCACCATCCTCTTCGAAGAACTGCTCGAAGCCGGCCACGCCGACGCCGAATATGACGCCTGGCCCATCGACATCACGAAAGGCAAGCAATTCTCGACCGGCTTCGTGGCCATCAACCCCAACTCCAAGATCCCGGCCCTGCTCGACCGCAGCACCGATCCCCCGACGCGCGTGTTCGAATCGGGTGCCATCCTGGTCTATCTGGCGGAGAAGTTCGGTGAATTCCTCCCCTCTTCGGGCGCTCCGCGGGCCGAATGCCTGTCCTGGCTCTTCTGGCAAGTAGGCTCCGCGCCCTACCTGGGCGGAGGCTTCGGGCACTTCTACGCCTACGCCCCGGTCAAGCTGCAATACCCCATCGACCGCTTCGCCATGGAAGTCAAGCGCCAGCTCGACGTGCTCGACCGCAACCTCGCCGAGCGCCGCTTCCTGATCGGCGACGAATACACCATCGCCGACATGGCCATCTGGCCCTGGTACGGCGGCCTGATCCTGGAAAACCTCTACGACGCCGCCGAGTTCCTGCAGGTCCACACGTACCAGAACGTGGTGCGCTGGGCCAACGAGCTCGCCGAACGCCCCGCCGTCCAGCGCGGCCGCCGCGTCAACCGCATCCGCGGGCCGGAAGCGCTGCGCCTGCCCGAGCGGCACGGGCCGGAAGATTTCGGGCGCTGAAGCGGCCGCTTCTGCCGGCCTCTTGCCCTGGTTTTTCCCTGATCAGACGGCGGCAGCTAAATACATTCCTCTGCCATGGTATCTGCCGTTTTTGCCAACAGCAGCGTATTCAACAGGTTCAGCTCGTTCGAGGCCATGAAGTAACGGTCGTCAAACACGAGCTCCATCCTGAGGGGGCTGACCTGCCCCACCACGGCAACCCAGGGAAACGACTCGTATCGAGGCAGTGGCGGAATGATCGCTGAGCCCGCGTTCAGCGTCTGCCCCAAGGCTTCATGCCAAAGAGGCTGATCTTCAAGGTAGAACGGCTTTCCTTTCTCCTGCAATTCAGAATGAATGAAGAAATGGCATTCTGCCGGAACGGCGATCCAGGTATTGGGGGATTTCAGGTCCTTGAGCGTAAGAAATACTTTACCCTCATTCTTCCCCTTGCGTTGCAGCAGTTCCAGCAAGCCCTTTGCAGCGTTCTTCATGGCTCGCGGGTACTGCCCCTCTTCAATGATTTCACGGAGTTGGCCGATGAGTTTGTGAATTTCGCCCGTAATCTCGTTTTCATAACCATCGAATTCGAAGATTTCCTGTTTGTCGAAGTTTTCCCATGATTCCAGCACGACCGGCCCAGAAAAATAGATATGCTCGGCAATGCTGGTACCCCCAGAGGCATTGGTCAGGGGCAGCAGGGGGCTGATGGGATTGGTCACCATATCGATGAGTTGTTTCATGTAGGACGCATCGAACACCGAGCGTTTGTCCGCATCACGTCTTGCCACCGCATTTAGCCGTAAGCGGCAGAACATGTTCTCTACATTGCTTGCTGCCTGTGCAGCGGTCGCCTTGAGCAGGTGCCTGATGTCCGATCCCGATCCGGACCCCTGCCCGGCTTTCGCAGCCACGAAGAGCCTTGCTTCCCTCACGAATTCAGCCACGTACTGCGACATGACGCTGATGAATTCTTCGTCACCAACCCCGCCCACGGGCACCAGCGCCAGACGCTGCCTGAGGCCAGCATCCCCCGTGATTCGCGTGTAGATGCTCGCACGCAGCATGACCAGTAGCGTCATCAAATCGAGGCACTGGCGCAACCATTGCCGCTTGTCGATTTCCCCGTCGCACACCAGATAATCATTGACCAGCATGACGAGGTGCCTCGGCACCGTGTCACCGGACACGAGCGCTCCGGTCTCGTCCCTGTACATACCGCGGCCCCGGTAGATGAGCTGGGCAATTTCCATGAGCGCGGCTTCGATGTTGAACCGGGGCACGTTCGCGATGATCCAGTCGGTTAGCGGGAAAGACACCCCTCGCGCACCCGATGAAGTCATGAGAAAGACCTTCACCGCATCACGCACCTTGGGGTCGACCAATTGCCGACGGCGCCAGCCGGGAACCGAAGAATCCAGGATTTGGACGCTGTCGTTGTTCAGACCATGGCGATCGAGCGCATCCTGATCCAGCATCAGGACATCGTCGGAATTCGTGTTGCTGCCGCGATTCGTCAAAAACTGGCCCAACAGCCGCAAAAACATCTTGTCCTGGGCAAAGTAGATGACCTGGCGCGCGCCCGCATCGAGCGCCCTGAGAATGTAGCGGAGCGCGCTGTCAAGGGCCGATTCTTTTGCTTTTTCCCGAATGGCCTCGCGCGGGCTTTGCAGTTTCCCATAGTGCTGTTCCCGTGTGCTCATCTTCGGGATCACCGCCTCGATCTCGACGCGGTAGTGCAGGTGCAGTTCGCTTGCCGGAAAACTATTCGTCATGACGTGCAGCGTATCGCGCCTGGCACCGCCAATTTTCACTTTCGTTACCGCCAGCCTGAAGGGCTTCTGGCCCTCCGACCTCGACACGAGCACCTTGTCCGGGGCGCGATCCCCGGCATTGAGGTAGCGATCGAGCACCACCTCGTTGCCCAGAGACGCATCCGAGACGATGAGTAGCACCGTAAAGGGACTGGGCTCATCTTCGAAGCAGTCGATGAACTCACGCTGAAGCCACGATGCGATGGTATGGACGAAGCCCGCGCCCGCGCCATCTCCGGCGAGCTCATCGACCATGACCACGATCGTGGGCATGCGTCTGGCAAACACCCTGCGTTCTCTAATGCCCGCCATGGTGCTGGCTTTGTTGTCGAACAGGCAGGAGAGCTTATCGACCGTGGTTTTCCCCTGTTCGAGCCGACGAAATCCCTGCAACGCTGCCGTGAGCACCAGGCGGTTGACCTCGGGGTTTTCTTTCAGAATCTCCTTCGACACCTCCGCCATACTTTTGAGCACGCCGATGAGCGGCTGATCCTTGACGAGATCCTCATATTCGGAAATCGTTTTCTTTCGCTGCCGCGCCGCAGGATGGCTGGTGTCGATCTCCTGCTCCTCTTCCGGATCGATGATGAGGATGGAGCCCTCGGGTTTCTTGAGGTTTTGTACTCCATCGGCCACCACGGCCCCTTCGATGTGACGCGGCCTATCCAGCCCCTGCTCTACGCGGTTTTCGTGCCAAGACTTGGCCGACGCAATGAGGTCAGCGTTGGTGGTGATCGTCAAGATGCCGGTCGGCTCGCCGTCCTTGCGGGCCAGGCTCTGGGTCACGTCGCGGTTGATGACGACGCGCGGGCTGAAGTAGAGGAAAAGAAACCCGTCCTCTTTCTTGCTCAAATAGGAACGAACGGCGGTCGTTTTGCCAATGCCGGGGTTTCCTTCGAGCGCGATCACGTTGAGCCTGCCAAGTTTTGCTCTGCGCATCCCAGCAACGATGCTTACCGCATGAACGTCACGAAGGGAAAGCTTACCCTCGTCGCCCATGAACTCCCGCATGACGTCACCGATGACCTGCCTGGGAGATCCCCCAAAATAATGCTGCAGCTCGGGGCTCTCGTCGACAAGCGCCATGGCCTCGTCCAGGGTGTACGTCTGGGTGGGGTTGAAAAACTTCGCGACGCGCTCATCGAACTCGAAGCTGTGTTTTTTGCCTGGCTGGGGCATCTCGCGAAGGTTTTTCATCCCGGCACGCAACTCATTGGGCAGCTTGTTCAACATGCCCTTGAAGGCGCGCTCGATGAGCTGATCCAGTCCCTGCGGGTTTGTATCATCTGGCTTTTCCGTATCGCGGTACGCACGGGCCATCTGTTCCATCAGCGAGCGCCGCGCATCGGGCGCCCCCTCGGGCTTGAACGTTGCGCTCAGGCTCTCTAGCCCATTGGGCGTGATGGCAAGGGCGCGCACCTGGCAGGTACGCTCCTCGAGTAGCCCGTAGGAGCGCAGAAGCTCTACCGTGGTCTCTGCATATGAGCACGCCTGGCACAGCTTGTAGAGCGGTTTGTTTTCGCTGGTCAGCGCTCCCAGGTACTGCTCGATATCTTCGGAGAGCTCGAAATTCTCCCCGCTGACCTCTGCCACCACGCGCGCAAAGACGCCGCGCGAGTCAACGATTCGGCGGTGCCTGATCAGTTCGTCGAGGTGCGCACCCTGCTCACGGAAATTGCCAATGCTTCCCGGCATATCGTAGGAATATTCCTGAACGAGGAGGTAATCCTCTTTGGGCGCTTCGAACCACAGCAGAAAATCTGCGTTCGCAGGCTGCCCTTTGCGCGACCAGTGAGGGTCTGCAAAGTCAGGGAAATTATGCTTTCGTTTTTTTTCGGAAGAGAGATGCCGGAGCAGTTCCCGGTGAAAGTCCTCGCGAATCCTCGCCTTTGCGTCTTCATCCTGCGTCGATTCCCCCGGAAGGACCAGGGGACACCAGAGCGCCTTGATCCTCAAGGCATCGGGGTTTCTGGCAAAATGCGTGCGCACAGCCTTCAGGTACTCGCGCATGGCCGTATAGCCCATCCCATAGGCGGTCAGTGCCAGGTGGCGCACGGCAGCCTTGAGCGTCTCCCGCCCGTCCTCGTCGAGAATGTTGAGTTCCTGCGTCAGGGCGCGGGACACGTCCAGTAACTTGAGCGTTTGCCAACGGTCCAGCCCAGGGCGATCGCGCGTGACGAGCTTCTGCTCGATGAGGCAGGCAAGAACCCCGCGCTTTACCAGGATCTCATACGCTTGTCCCCACAGAACCGCCTGCTGATGAAATGGCAAATCACTCATTCGTCCTCCTTGTGCAGTACCTTGGTGACATGTGCAAGCACGGCGGGCAGCGACAGGAACACCGAACCGGTGCGACGGCGAGCCATGATCTCGATTTCTCCGGCGGCCGCTCTCTTGCTGGGGTTTACCCACCCATACGGGTCGAGGACGGGGAGCATCGACTCCTTGCTGGAGTTTGTCTTGATGAACGCCTTTTCGCTTTCCATGAAGTGGATGGCGCGTAAGACGCTGATGAGCGATTTGCGGACCTCGGCAGCCTCGTTGCTGATGCCCAGGATGTTATGGCGTACAGTTTCATGTTTCACGTCGGTGATACGCTGTTCGTCGTCAAGGAAGTAGGTGCAGAACCCGGACTGCGGCCGTTCGTTTTCATCGCCCACCACCACCAGCGTGGCGAAAGTGTAGATGGGCGTGACGCTGCGCTGTATATCGTTTCTTATGGACTCGTACATTTGCTTGTGGCCCTCGAAGTGCACCATCTCGAATCCGCTCTCTTTGCTGCTTCGCTTGCGCAGGCGCATTGCAGGAAACACGTCACGACGCAAGGGATACAGATAGATATCCGGGAAGCGCGAGAAGGCCTCGTCCAGGAACTGCAACGTGCCGTGGGGCGCGTGCCGCTCTGCGGCCCGGCCGATATGCCGGTTCCCAAAGTGATGCGACAGCAGCATCACGTGCCTGAACCCGAGACGGTGCAAACGGGCGATCTCCTCCATGATGATTTGGGGACTTTTGAAGTCTTTGCGGCTCTCTACCAGACGCGATCGCATGTAAAGGGTCTTCAGGGTGCCGCCGTGCAGGCCACGCTCGGCAACATACGTGTGGCTCAGAAAGAGGTGCCCGTCCGCGTCGGGGTAATCGGGGTGAGCATCGCAGGGACGGGTTACGTAGGTGATCAGGGCGACCCTGTCCAGGGAGCCTTCAAATGGGAACAGCAACTTTTGGCCACCAAACAAAGCGTGAAGCGCTCCTCTCTTCTTCCATCTCAGGAAGCTGTCTGCTTCGCTCGTCGTGACGCCCTGCAATTTGACGAATCCTTCGCGCGCCAAAGCCTTTTCGATCGCATGACTTGCGGCGTAGATGGCAGTGTTGCCGTCCTCGGCATCCGCCTTGCGATCAGACTGGCGCCCGCTGTACTGGAGCCGCAGCATGGCGATTCCTGCATCAGGAAGTTGTGCACGCACGCGGCGCTGGATTTCGTACAAGGTTACATACGCAAGCAGCGTAAAGGCGCTCACCGAGGCCGCGCGAAGCTGCTCTTTCGTCTTCCGCTCATCTTCATTGCCTTTGTCGCCTTTGTTCAGCTGAAGCAATTTTAGGTTATAATACAAATCTACGCCCGCGCGAGCATCGAAGATGCGGTGATCCTGAAGATCGGGAACGGAAATCGTCTTCTCCTTATCCTCCCATTTCGTAGGGATGAATCGCACCGCAAGCAAGGGCGAGGACAGGTCATGCTTCATGATCAGACGCTTTCCGTCTCCGCTTGGAGCCAGATTCCGTTCCTGAAGCCGGGTCTTGACCGAATAGGAAAAAAGGCTACCCGGCACGATCTCATCTTCGGAGACGATCAGGTGTCTGAACCACTCAATCGAGTGATCACCTTTCTGTGACTTGACCAGGAAGTCGGTGTCTTCGTTAATCGAGTCGATGGCCTCCCAGTTGACGATGTCCCTGTGAAAGAAGATGCGGAAATTGTCGACGCTGGCGTTGGTCAGGGAAATCACCTTGTTCGAGCGGTTCTTCAGCAGCTGGATGAGCTCCTTGGCCAGGGCATCGACAACGTGGCTGCGTGACGCGAGGCTGTCCAGGGCCTTCCGGATCGTGTCTGAAGGGTTGCCCTTTAGCTTTGAGGCAAAGAGTTTTGCCTGCGAAAGTACGTCCGGCGTGCCGGGATCGTCCAGCGAACAGGGAATCACCAGGTGGAGAAAAAGAAGTTCCGCGAGGTCTCGCCTGACCTGGCTGTTGGGCCCCGCTTCGTCAAGCAGCATCTGCCTGAACCGCTCCATGCGGGTATCGAACGCCGACTTTCCCGTTTCAGGGTTTTTGCCGTTCACACGGAAGCGGTATGACACCTCGCGCATGGTGGCAAAGCCTTGAGTCGTCTCGGTTCTGCCCTCGAAGAGTTGGGCCGACCACTGCGGCCACACAGGAAGGCAGCTATAAAAGAGCGCCGTGCGCAAGTGCTCTGCCAGATCGGAATTGTTGGACTTGCCGAAGACCGTTTCTGCCGACAGCGGAAGAGAGGCTCCCTTTGGACCAGCGAAGAGCACGTAGCACTCATGGACGCGGCGCACGTACTCCTTGAAACCGGGGCTCGCCGATTGCGTTGCCAGTGCCTGCATGATGCGCATGGTGACCTGAAGCCGCATGCGGGCAAGGGCCTCATCTTCCAAGAAGTCGATGAACTCGCGGATGAGACTACCGGGGCGATGGCGTTGAGCGCGGATGCACGAGATTATGTCCTCGACGTCCTCATCATCGCGTTCTTCCTTGCGCAGCCTGTTCTCGATCCCCTTGAGCATCAGATCCAGGCTATCGCGTCCGTCGACCGTCTCGATCGCGGTCAATACCCTGCCAATGTCTTTGCTTCGCTCCTGCGCGCTACGCTCTCCCGGGGCAAAGGCCAAGGGAATCATCAACGCAGACGAGGGGGGCTGAGGTTCGTCCTCTGCCACGGATCGAGCGAAATTCCTAATCCCCTCTTCCGTGGTTCCCAGGACAAGCGTGCCAATTTCCGTGCCCGACAGGACGCTATCCAGTTTTGCGGCTACCAGGGAATGCAGCTTCTCGATTGCCCGCGACGTAGTGCTCTCCGTTGAGTGCAGCAGGCGTCCTCCGATGCGCGCGACGATACCCTTTCCAGGCATGGTCATATCTCGGATGAACCCATCCTGCGTGCTGGGCGTAAAAGCACTCTTGAAATCATCTGATGTGACGAGTCTGTGTAAAACCGTGCAGGAATTGATGCAGAGCTTCCGGCCTTGCATGCTGAGAAAAGGTGGCGTGCCGGTTTCTGCTTCTGCATCCAGAACCGTGCACAGCAGTTCCACGAGCTTGGCAAGATCGAGGGAGGGGCTCACCGAGCGCACGGATGCGCTCGCACCCAGTCCGAGAGGCGAGGATTGCATGTCTACTCCTTTCCTGGCGGAGTTGCCACATCGCCAGCCGTGCCGGCAAGGCCCGGGAGGCGGAACCTGATTTTTGTTTCATAAGTCTAATAAATTCTCTGAAAAAAGCATAGCACCTGCGCATGCAGGTCAGCGTCGTTACGGAGCAGGGTCGCACCGCACCGGCTTGGCCGAACAGCTATCGTGCATCGTTGCAATCATCCACGCCCCGACCCACTGATCCCCCCCTCGTTTGCCAACCCTCCTTCCTTCTTCTACACTGATCCCGTCCGGTTCCGTTGCCATCCCTTGTGTCAGGAGGAAGCGTTCACCATGTCCGCTCTGTTTTCACCGTTCACGCTCAAGGAAGTCCGGCTGCGCAACCGCATCGCCGTCTCGCCGATGTGTCAGTACCGCGCCGAGGAGGGGGTGGCCAACGATTGGCATACGGTGCATTACGCGAGCCTCGCCCGGGGCGGGGGCGGCCTGGTGGTGGTCGAGGCGACGGCCGTCTCGCCCGAGGGGCGCATCACGCCCTATTGCCTGGGGCTGTGGAACGACGCCCAGGCCGAGGCGCTCGCGCAGGTGGCCCGCGGCATCAAGAAAGCCGGTGCGGTGCCCGGCATCCAGATCGCCCACGCCGGGCGCAAGGCGAGCGCCAATCGCCCCTGGGAGGGGGACGACCATCTGCCGGCGGACGATCCCCGCGCCTGGACGCCGATCTCGCCTTCGGCCATTCCCTTCGGCGCCAACTTGCCGCGCGTTCCCCGCGAGATGACGCGGGAAGACATCGCCCGGGTGCAGCGCGACTTCGTGGCCGCGGCCCGCCGTGCGTTGGAAGCCGGATTCGAATGGCTGGAACTGCACTTCGCCCACGGCTATCTGGCGCAGAGCTTCTTCTCGGTGCATGCCAACCAGCGCACCGATGCCTACGGCGGCGACGCCGAGCGGCGCGGCCGCTTCCTGCGCGAGACGCTGGCGGCGGTGCGCGAAGTCTGGCCCGAGCGGCTGCCGCTCACGACGCGCTTCGGCGTGATCGAGTTCGACGGCCGCGACGAAGAGACGCTCGCCGAGGCCATCGAACTGGCGCGAGCGTTCCGCCAGCTCGGCCTCGATCTGCTCGACGTGAGCATCGGCTTTTCGACTCCGGCGGCGAAGATTCCCTGGGCGCCGGCCTTCATGGTACCGATCGCGGAGAGAGTACGCGAAGCCACGGGGCTGCCGGTGGCTTCTTCCTGGGGCATCGACGTGCCGGCCACGGCCAACGAGGCGGTGGCGCGCCAACGGCTCGATCTCGTCATGATCGGCCGCGCCCATCTCGCCAATCCGCACTGGTGGCCCTACAAGGCGGCGCTGGAGCTGGGCAAGGAGCGGCCGTCCTGGGTCCTGCCGGCGCCCTACGCCCATTGGCTGGAGCGCTACGGCAGGGCGTGAGCCCGCCCCTCACTCCACCGTCACGCTCTTGGCGAGATTGCGCGGTTTGTCCACGTCGGTTCCCTTGACGAGCGCCACGTGGTAGGCGAGCAGCTGCAGCGGCACCACGTGGAGGATGGGGGCGAGCATGGCGTCGTGCGAGGGCACGACGATGGCGTGCACGCCCTCCTCGCCACCCACGCCGCTGCCCTCTTCGGCGAAGACGAAGAGCTCGGCGCCGCGGGCGCGCACTTCCTGCAAGTTGGACTTGAGCTTCTCCAGCAGATCGTCGCGCGGAGCCACCGCCACCACGGGCATTTCGCGGTCTACGAGCGCGAGCGGCCCGTGCTTGAGCTCGCCAGCCGGATAGCCCTCGGCGTGGATGTAGCTGATCTCCTTGAGCTTGAGCGCGCCTTCGAGGGCGATGGGCCAGTGTGTGCCGCGGCCGAGAAAGAGCGCGTGCTGGCGTTCGGCGAAACGCTGGGCCCATTGCTCGATGTGAGGCTCCAGCTGCAGCACGCGCCCGAGGGCTGCCGGCAGGCGGCGCAGGGCGTCGAGCCGGTTCGCTTCCACCGCCTCGGGCAGCCGTCCGCGCTGCTTGGCGAGCGTGAGCGCAAGGAGGGCGAGCGCCGTGAGCTGGGTGGTGAAGGCTTTGGTCGAGGCCACGCCGATCTCGGGGCCAGCGCGGGTGAGAAAGGCGAGCTTTGCCGTGCGCACGATGGCCGATTCGGGAACGTTGCAGATCGCCAGCGTCTGCGTCATCCCCTGGCCCTGGGCGTGGCGCAAGGCGGCGAGCGTGTCGGCGGTCTCGCCGGATTGCGAAATCGCTACCACCAGCGTCTTCGCATCCGGTACCGAAACGCGGTAGCGGTATTCGCTGGCGATCTCCACCGTGGTGGGTAGGCCCGCATATTCTTCCAGCCAGTAGCGCCCCACCATCCCGGCGTGAAAACTCGTGCCGCAGGCGAGGATCAGCACGCGGTCGATGGCGGCAAACGTTTTTTCGGCCTCGGGGCCGAAGAGCGCCGGGCTGAGCCGCGCTCCCCCGGCCACGGCTTCCAGGGTGTCGGCCACCGCTTCGGGCTGCTCGAAGATCTCCTTCTGCATGTAGTGCCGGTATCCCGCGAGCTGCACCGCGTCGGCCGTGACGTGGGTAAGGCGTACCGGCCGCTCGACTGCTTCGCCCGATTCGGCGACGGTCTGCACCCCCTCGAGCGTGAGCCGGGCGCAGTCGCCCTCTTCCAGATAGACCACGCGGCGCGTGTGCGCCACCAGGGCCGAGACGTCGGAGGCGGCGTAGAAACCCTCTTCGCCCAGACCCAGCACGAGGGGGGAGCCGCGCCGCGCCACCACCACCTCGCCCGGCGCGGCCGCGTCGATCACGGCGATGGCAAACGCCCCTTCGAGCTCGCGCATCGCCGCCTGCACGGCGGCAAAGAGCGGCGCTCCGGCCTGGCGCTTGCTCGCCACCAGGTGCGCGATCACCTCGGTGTCGGTCTCGGAAGTGAAGACGTAGCCTTCGGCTTCGAGCCGCGCGCGCAGGGCGGCGAAATTCTCGATGATGCCGTTGTGCACCACCGCCACCGTGCCCGAGACGTGGGGGTGCGCGTTGCGCTCGGAAGGCGCCCCGTGCGTGGCCCAGCGCGTATGGGCGATGCCCACCGGTCCATCCAGCCCCTCTTCGGCCACCAGGCGGCGCAGCTGGGCCACCCGCCCCTGCACCCGGGCGCGAGCGATCCGGCCCTCGCCGTCGAGCACCGCCAGGCCCGCCGAGTCGTAGCCCCGATACTCCAGGTGCGCCAGCCCGTCGAGCAAGATGTCCACCACCGAAGCGCGGCCGATGGCCGCGACGATTCCGCACATCGCGCTACTCCTTGTTTTTCGTCGGCCGTTGCCAGCCGGAAATGGTACGTTGCGGCGCACGCGACACGGTGAGCGCCTCGGGCGGGGCGTCGCGCGTGAGCGTCGTGCCCGCGCCGAGCGTCGCCCCGCGTCCCACCCGCACGGGGGCGACGAGCTGGGTGTCGCTGCCGATGAAGGCATCATCCTCGATCACCGTGCGGTGCTTGTTCGCCCCGTCGTAGTTGCAGGTAATGGTGCCTGCGCCGATGTTCACGCGCGCGCCGATCTCGGCGTCCCCCAGATAGGCGAGGTGGTTCGCCTTCGTCTCCGGACCGAGGGAGGAATTCTTCACCTCGACGAAGTTGCCCACGTGCACGCCCTGCGCTAGCCGCGTGCCCGGGCGCAGGCGGGCGTAGGGGCCGACCACCGCTTGCGGACCGACCTCGGCGCCTTCGAGATGGGAGAAGGCCCGGATCTCGGCCCCCTCGAGCACCGTGCACTCGGAGAGCACGCAGTACGGCCCCACGCGCACGCCGTCGGCGAGCACCACGCGGCCGGAGAAGACGCAGCCGACGTCGATGGTCACGTCCAGGCCGCATTCGAGCGTGCCGCGCACATCGAGCCGCGCCGGATCGAGCAAAGTCACCCCGGCGCGCAGAAGCCGCTCGGCCTCGCGCCGCTGGTAGCAACGCTCGAGCTCGGCCAGTTGCAGTTTGTCGTTCACGCCGGCCACTTCCGCGGCATCCTCTGCTTCCACCCCGACCACTGGCACGGCCTCGCGCACCGCGGCGGCCACCACGTCGGTGAGATAGTATTCACCTTGGGCGTTGGCGCTGGTGAGCGCCTCGAGCCAGGCGCGAAGGCGGGCAGCGGGCAGCGCCATCACGCCGGTGTTGATTTCGTCGATCGAGCGCACGTTCGCCTCGGCGTCCTTTTCCTCGACGATGGCCCGGATGCGTCCGGAGTCGTCGCGCACGATGCGCCCGTAGCCGCGGGGATCGGGCAGCCGCGCGGTGAGGATCGCCAGCGCCTTGCCCCCTTCGGCTGCTTCCAGCAAGCGCTCGAGCGTCTGCGGCCGCAGCAGCGGCACGTCGCCGTAGAGCACCAGCACCACGTCTTCCAGGCCGAGGGAGGGCAGCGCCGTGCGCAGCGCGTGCCCCGTGCCCAGCTGAGGGTGCTGTTCCACCCACACCAGATCACTCTGCGCCGCGAACGCCGCGCGCACCTGCTGCGCCTCGTGCCCGATCACCACCACCGTGCGCCGCGGTTTCAGGGCGCGGGCGGTGTCGAGCACGTGCGCCAGAAGCGGCCGGCCGGCGAGCGGCTGCAGCACTTTGGGCAGGCGCGAGCGCATGCGCGTGCCCTTGCCGGCGGCCAGGATCACTACTTCCATCGTCGTTCTTCCGCAACGAAAGGGGGAATTATCGCGTAGACCCCGCGGCGGGCGGGTGTGACAAAAGTGACGAACGTGACGAACCTGCAGGCTCATTCCCCTATAATGCTGCAGAGCAAAAAACGGAGCCCTGCCCATGACGACCCTCGCCAGCGAATACATCGAGAACCACCCCTTCGACGAAATCCAGATCGGCCAGACGGCGCAGCTGACGCGCACGCTGCAGCCGCAGGACATCCCGCTCTTCGCTGCCATCTCCGGCGACGTCAACCCGACCCACCTCGACCCCGAATTCGCCCAAAAAATCCCCGGGCGCACGGTGGTCGGCCATTCCATGTGGGGCGGAGCGCTCTTCTCGGCCCTGCTCGGCAACCAGCTCCCCGGCCCCGGCACGGTCTACGTGCGCCAGGACCTGCGTTTCCACCGCCCCATCGCCGTGGGGGATACCCTCACCGCCAGCGTCACCGTCAAGGAAAAACACGTGGAAGATCGCCGCGTCGTCTTCGACTGCCTGGCGGTCAACCAAGATGGCCTCAAGGTGATCGACGGTACCGCCGAGGTCATCGCCCCGGCGGAGAAGGTCCGCTGCTCCAAACTGCACCTTCCCGAGATTTCGGTCACGGACAAGGAATTGCGCTACCGCCAGATCATGGCGCGGGTGAAAGGGCTCGAACCGATCACCGTGGCCGTGGCGCACCCCTGCGACGAACCCTCGCTGGGCGGAGCGATCGAGGCGATGCAGGCCGGTATCATCCGCCCCATCCTCGTCGGCCCCAAGGCGAAGATCCTCGCCGCGGCGCAGGCGCTGGGCGCCGATCTCTCCGGCTTGGAGATCATCGACACGCCGCACTCGCACGCCTCGGCCGAGGTCGCCGTGCAGCTGTGCCGCGAGGGCAAGGCCGAAGCCCTCATGAAAGGGTCGCTGCACACCGACGAGCTCATGTCGGCCGTCGTAGACAAGGAAAAAGGGCTGCGCACCGCGCGGCGCATCAGCCACGTCTTCCTCGCCGATGTGCCCACCTACCCCCGGCCGCTGATGATCACCGACGCCGCCGTCAACATCGAGCCCACGCTGGAAGAAAAAGTCGACATCATACAAAACGCCATCGACCTTTCCCATGCGCTGGGTATCGCCGAGCCGAAAGTCGCCATCCTCTCGGCGGTGGAGACCGTAACCTCGAAGATCCGCTCGACGATCGACGCCGCAGCGCTATGCAAGATGGCCGACCGGGGGCAGATCAAGGGCGGCTTGCTCGACGGGCCGCTTGCCTTCGACAATGCCGTCTCGCAGGTCGCCGCCCGCATCAAGGGCATCCGCTCGGCGGTGGCGGGCAACGCCGACATCCTCGTCGTCCCCGACCTGGAAGCCGGCAACATGGTGGCCAAGCAGCTCGAATACCTGGCCAACGCCCTGCTCGCCGGCATCGTGTTGGGCGCGCGGGTGCCCATCGTCCTCACCAGCCGCGCCGACACCCCCGAGACGCGCGCCGCCTCCTGCGCCGTGGCCCAGGTGCTCGCCCACGCCAAGCGCACCACTGGCCTTCCCTCCTGATCGACGACGAGGTGCTTCATGCGACGTCCCGCCCTTCTCACGCTCAACGCCGGCTCGAGCAGCGTCAAGTTCTCCCTCTTCCTCGTCGAAGGCGACTCCATCGTCGAGACGCCGCACGCCTGGGGACAGATCGACGGCATCGGCACGGAGCGCCCCCGCTGGCGTGCTGCCACGCAGGGTGGCCTGCAGCGCGAGGAAGCGGCGCTCACGCTCAGCGGCGAACTCGAGCAGCAGCACCAGGACGCCTTCACCCACCTGGTCGACTGGCTGCGCTCGCACGTCGATGACGTGAAGATCCTCGCCACGGGGCATCGCATCGTCCACGGCGGGGCACGTTTTCGCGAACCGGTGCGGCTTACTCCCGAAATGGTCGCCGAGCTCGAACGGCTCGTCCCGCTCGCCCCCCTGCACCAGCCGCACAACCTGCGCCCGATCAAGCGCATGCTCGAACGCCGTCCCGGCTGGACGCAGGTGGGCTGCTTCGACACGGCCTTTCACACTACCCAACCCTGGTTCGCCCAGATGTTCCCCCTGCCGCGCAGGCTTTTCGACGAAGGCATCCGGCGTTATGGCTTCCATGGCCTCTCCTACGACTACGTCAGCCGGCGCCTGCCCGAGGTGCTCGGCCCCCAACGAGCCCAGGGGCGAGTGATCATCGCGCATCTGGGCAACGGCGCTTCCCTGTGCGCCCTGCGTGAAGGCAAGAGCGTGGCTACCACCATGGGCTTCACCACCATCGACGGGCTGATGATGGGCACGCGCAGCGGCAGCATCGACCCGGGGCTGGTGCTGCACCTCATCGAATACGGCGGCATGAGCCTCGCCCAGGTCGATCACATGCTCTACAAGGAATCGGGCCTGCTGGGCGTGTCGGGCATCAGCCAGGACATGCGCGCGCTGCTCGCAAGCGACGATCCGCACGCCAAGGAAGCGGTCGAGCTCTTCTGCTACCGCCTGGTGCGCGAAATCGGCTCGCTTGCAGCCGCCCTCGGCGGGCTCGACGCGCTGGTCTTCACCGCCGGCATCGGCGAGCATGCCGCGCCGGTGCGCGCGCGCGTGGCCGAACAGCTCGGCTGGCTCGGCGCCGTGCTCGATCCCCAGGCGAACGAGCGCACCGCCGGCGCGGCCGGGCGCATCGACGCGCCCGATAGCCGCGTGGCCCTGGCCGTGGTGCCCACCAACGAAGAGGCGATGATCGCGTACTACACCCTGGAAGTCCTGCGGCGGGAAGGCTCTGCTACAATCGCCGCCAATCCTCCAGCGAACGCGAACCGATGAAAGCCAGCCACGCCCACCTCGTCACGCTCAAGGAAGCCCCGGCCGACGCCGAGATCGTCAGCCAGAAACTCATGATCCGCGCCGGCATGATCCGCCGCATCGCCGCCGGCATCTATGCCTGGCTCCCGCTGGGTCTGCGCAGCCTGCGCAAGGTCGAAGCCATCGTGCGCGAAGAGATGAACCGCGCCGGAGCGGTCGAAGTGCTCCTGCCGGTAGTGCAACCGGCGGAGCTGTGGCAGGAATCCGGGCGCTGGGAACACTACGGCCCGGAGCTACTGCGCTTCAAGGACCGGCACCAGCGCGACTTCGTGCTCGGCCCCACGCACGAAGAGGTGATCACCGAGCTCGTACGCCGCGACGTCAAGAGCTACCGCCAGCTGCCGCGGCACTTCTACCAGATCCAGACCAAGTTCCGCGACGAGATCCGCCCGCGCTTCGGCGTGATGCGCGCGCGCGAGTTCGTCATGAAGGACGGCTACTCGTTTCACGCCGATTTCGCCGACCTCGAGCGCGAATACCGCAACATGTACGACACCTACACGCGCATCTTCACCCGGCTGGGGCTGAAGTTCCGCGCCGTGGCGGCCGACACGGGCTCGATCGGCGGCACTGGCTCGCACGAATTCCACGTCATCGCCGACACCGGCGAGGACGACATCGCCTACTGCCCCGCCTCCGACTACGCGGCCAACGTCGAACTCGCCGAGGCGCTTCCTCCGGCCGGACCGCGCCCCGCGCCGGGCGAACCGCTCGTCAAGGTGCCCACCCCCGGCGTCAAGACCATCGCCGATCTGGTCGATTTCCTCAAAATCCCCGTCGAGCGCACCGTCAAAGCGATCGTCGTCGAAGGGGAAGACGGCGCGCCGGTGCTGCTGCTGCTGCGCGGCGACCATGAACTCAACGAGATCAAGGCGCAGAAACTCCCGGGCATCAAGAATCCGCTCACCTTCGCCGAAGAAGCCGCCATCCGCGCCGCCTTCGGCGCCGGGCCGGGCTCGCTCGGGCCCATCGGCTTTACCGGCCGCGTCGTCGCCGATCGCACCGTGGCCAAGATGGCCGACTTCGTGGTCGGCGCCAACGAGGACGGACACCACTACACCGGCGCCAACATTGGCCGCGATTTCGCCGAACCGGAAGTGGCCGACCTGCGCAACGTCGTCGCCGGCGACCCCTCGCCCGACGGCAAAGGCACGCTCGCGATCTGCCGCGGCATCGAAGTCGGGCACATCTTCCAGCTGCGCACGAAGTATTCCGAAGCGATGCACTGCACCTTCCTCGATGCCGACGGACGCGAGCGTCCGATGGAGATGGGTTGCTACGGCATCGGCGTCTCCCGCATCCTGGGCGCGGCCATCGAACAGAACCACGACGAGCGCGGCATTCTCTGGCCCGCGGCCATCGCCCCGTTCGAAGTCGTCCTCTGCCCCATCGGCGCGGCCAAGTCCCCTCTGGTGCAGGAAGCAGCCGAAGCGCTCTACCGCGACTGTCTCGCCGCCGGGCTCGACGTCGTGCTCGACGATCGCAACGAGCGCCCCGGCGCCATGTTCGCCGACTGGGAGCTCATCGGCGTGCCCTGGCGCGTGGTGGTGAGCGAACGGGGGCTGGCCGCCGGGCAGTACGAAGTGCAGCACCGCCGCGAGCGCGAAGCGCGTACGCTTCCCCTCGGCGAAGTCGTGGCCGAACTCGCCGCCGCGATCCGCGCCGAGAAAAAACCGCTGGGGTGACTGCGACGGGTCGCGCCAAGCCACCTGCCCTCGCCCGCCCCGGGGCGGAAGTGGGCGCCGCGAACGACCGTCGCGAGCGGCGGCAGGGCAAGGCGCCCGGAGCGCAGCAGGCGAGACCTATCATGAAGATAGGCGAGCCTGCGAGCACCGCGCAACGCGGCCATGCGGCCGCGCAGTAGGGTGTTCGCGGCGCCCAAATATCTGGCAAGAGACCGGCACCCATGATGCAACCGCCGTACCGCCCGCGCTTTTTGCGCCGGACCGCCGCCCGATTCCTGCTCGCGGCGGCGCTCCTCTTCGCTGCGCTTGCCCCTGCTCCGGCACGCGCCGGAGCGCAGCGCTACGAGCCGCTGGCCGACAGCGTGCGCGAAGCGCTCTCGGCCATCGTCGCCGACGCGCCCGTCGCCCCCGAGCGCATCCGCCGCGATCCGCTCGCCGCGCGCTGGATCGACGCGCAAAGCGAGCGGCTCGTGCGCCGCGTCCCCGACCCCGCCGAGCGCGAGGAACTGCTCGCCACCGTCTATTACGAATCCGCCCGCGCCGGGCTCGACCCGGAACTGGTGCTCGGTCTCATCGAGGTCGAGAGCGGTTTTCGCAAATACGCCGTCTCCACGGCCGGGGCGCGCGGCTACATGCAGGTCATGCCCTTCTGGGTTGGACTCATCGGCGCTCCGCAGCACAACCTCTTTCACCTGCGCACCAACCTGCGCTACGGCTGCACCATCCTGCGCCACTACCTCGACCTGGAAAAAGGCGACCTCTACCGCGCCTTGGGGCGCTACAACGGCAGCCTGGGGCGCCCCGAGTACCCCAACGCGGTGCTGGCGAACTGGCGCAAGTACCGCCAGCCCGAGCTCAGCCCTGCGTCCCTCCGACGGTGATGCCCTCCACGCGCAGCGTCGGCTGCCCCACCCCCACCGGCACGCTCTGACCGTCCTTGCCGCAGGTGCCGATGCCCGGGTCCAGCGCGAGATCGGTGCCGATCATCGCAACGCGCTGCATCACCTCGGGGCCACTGCCGATCAAGGTCGCTCCCTTGATGGGGTAGCACACTTTCCCGTCCTCGACCCAGTAGGCCTCCGACATGGAAAAGACGAACTTGCCGGAAGTGATGTCGACCTGCCCGCCGCCGAAATTGACCGCATAGATGCCGCGCTCCACCGAGGCGAGGATCTCCTCCGGATCGTGCGTGCCGGCGAGCATGTAGGTGTTCGTCATCCGCGGCATCGGCCCGTAGGCGTAGGACTCGCGCCGCCCGTTGCCGGTGGGCTTCATGCCCATGAGCCGGGCGTTGAGGCGATCCTGCATGTACCCTACCAGGATGCCGTCCTCGATGAGCACGGTCGGCTGGGTGGGCGTCCCCTCGTCGTCGAGGGTGAGCGAGCCGCGGCGCAGCGGCAAGGTGCCATCGTCGACCACCGTCACGCCCGGGGCGGCCACCCGCTCGCCAATGCGTCCGCTATAGGCCGAAGTCCCCTTGCGGTTGAAATCCCCCTCCAGGCCGTGCCCCACCGCCTCGTGCAGCAGCACCCCCGGCCAGCCGGGGCCGAGCACCACGGTGAAGACCCCGGCCGGAGCCGGCCTCGCTTCCAGGTTGACCCGCGCCTGATGCACCGCCTGGCGGGCAAGGCGCTCGAGCGCCGCCTCGTCGAAAGCGGTGAGCCCATAGCGTCCGCCCATGCCGCTCGAGCCGCTCTCGCGCCGCCCATCCTGAGCCAGGATCACGGTGAGCGACAGGCGCACGAGCGGGCGCAGATCGGCGGCGAGCAGCCCGTCGCTGCGGGCGACGAGCACCGTCTCCCACGAAGCCGCCAACCCCGCCATCACCTGCTCGACGCGGGCATCCAGGGCGCGCGCCTTCGCTTCCAGCCGCTCCAGCAGCCGCACCTTCTCCCGCGCGGGCAAGGTTCCCACTGGATCGACGGCCGGATAGCGCGCCGGCGCAAGCGCACCGCGGCGCAGGTCCACCCGCCGCTCCTGCCCGAGCGCAGCGACCGCCCGCACGGCGCGCGCCGCCTCCAGAAGCGAGTCCGGACGCAGGTCGTCGGTATAGGCGAGCGCCTGTTTCTCCCCGGCGATTGCCCGCACCCCCACCCCCTGCTCGATGGAAAAGGCGCCGGACTTCACGATCCCCTCTTCAAGAGACCAGCTTTCCACATGGCGCAGCTGGAAATACACGTCCGCCTCGTCCACGGCATGGGTCTGCACCTGCGACAAGGTCGAAGACACCTCTTCCAGCGTCAAGCCATTGGCCGTGAGCAGCCGCTCTTCGGCCAAGGCCAGCGCGTCCGTCGTCTCCGTTGCTTCCGCCATTTCGTTCATGCGCATACTCTCCTGATGAATTCTCCGGGCACCTCGAACAACCTACTGCGCGGCCGCATGGCGGCGTTGCGCGGTGCTCGCAGGCTCGCCTATCTTCATGATATGTCTCGCCTGCTGCGCTCCGGGCGCCTTGCCCTGCAGCCGCTCGCGACGGGTGTTCGCGGCGCCCATCCTTCACGCCGGTGCCGCCACGCCGGCAGCCTCGCGCGGACCTCGTCGAGACGCTCACGCCATAGCGTCCCCCGCACCACGCCTTCGCCTTCGGCCAGACGCGCACGCACCTCACCCCAGGGATCGACGAAGAGCGAATCCCCCCAGGTGCGCCGTCCCGCCTCATGCCGTCCGCCTTGCGCCGCGGCGAGCACGTAGCATTGATTCTCGATCGCCCGGGCGCGCAACAGCACCTCCCAGTGCGCCCGGCCCGTGGTCCAGGTGAAGGCCGCCGGCAGCACGACCAGGTCCACGAGCCCCATAGCGCGGTAGAGTTCCGGGAAACGCAGGTCGTAGCAGATGGACAGCCCCACCGTCCAACCCTCGATCTCGACGGTGACCACCGCTTCGCCCGGCTCGATCGTCTCTCCCTCATCGTAGACTTCCTCGCCGTGGCGCAGGCCGAAGAGATGGATCTTGTCGTAGCGCGCCACGCAGCGCCCATCTGGCGCATAAACGAGACAGGCGTTGCGCACCTTGTCGGGATCCTGCGCTTCCAGCGGCACCGTCCCGCCCACCAGCCAGATCCCCAAACGCGCCGCCTGCCGCGCCAGCCACTCCTGGATCGGCCCGGCGCCGAAGCGCTCGCGCAGGCGCACTTTCTCGCGCGCATCGGCCGAAATCACGGCGAAATACTCCGGCAACACCGCGAGCCTCGCTCCCGCGTCGGCAGCCAGCTCCAGCAAGCGCTCGGCCGTGGCCAGGTTGTCCGCCACGCGCGGCGTCGACACCATCTGCACCGCCGCAGCGCGCAAGAATGGGCGCCCCACGTCTTTGTCCATCACCCCCCTCCTTCCCCTTCTCCTTCCACCGGAACGGGTTCCTGGGATTTCACCTCGGGCGCCGACCACGGTCCAGTCACATGGAGCCGCTGCCCCAACATCCGCCCGAACGGATCGCCCAAGAGCCTCTGTCCGATGAAAGCCACCGCCCCGGCAAGCGGATTGGCGATGCCCACCGCCACCGCCGTGCTGTCGGAAAGACGCGGGCGAACTGTCACGTCCAGCTCCTGCGTCTGCTTGCGCAGATCCACCAAGCCGACCATCTCCACCGTCGCGCTCGGCGCCGCGATGCGCAGATCGCTCGTAGTCAGGTAGCCGTCGTTGAGCGCAAAACTGCCCTGGAGCCGATCGAACGCCATCCCTTTGGCGAACACGTCGCCGAAATCGAGCAACAGACGGCGCGGCAGGCTCTGCAGGCTCAAAATGCCCAACAAGCGCCCCACCCCGGGCTCGATCTCCTCGAACCGCCCGTTGGTGATCTCGATCTCCCCGCGTCCGGCCACCGTGTAGAGATCGAAATCGAGCGGCGAACCCGGCCAGCGCCACTGGGCCGTCACCTGTCCCTTTCCCCTCTCGAGTCCGGCGGTATCGAACCAATGCCGCACCGTCTTGCCCGCGTCCTCGATCGTCATCTTCGTGGCCAACTCGGTCTGCGGCCGCTCGCCATCGCGCCACACGCCGCTCGCGTCGATGCGAAACACCGCCGGCACCTCCAGCGTGAGCGCATCGAGCGACCATTGCCCCGGCGCCAGGCTCGCGCGCAACGCCAATGCGCCCAGCCAGCGATCGCCCAAACCGAAGCGATCGACGGTGAGATCGAACGCCGGCAGGCGTCCTTCCTGCGGCGCTTGCCCTCCCGCTTCCGCCTTCGGCATCATCAGCTTCGCGAACCACCCTTCGACGCGCTCCGTGCCAGCCTTGCCCAAGGTCACGCGCACATTGCCCTGCGCCTCATCCGTGGCCACCGCCAGCGACCAGACCGGCCCCTTGCTCTCGCCCTGTACATGCACGCGATGCCAGCTCCGCCCAAGGAAACGGACCGAGGCCGCATCCACCTGCAGCGCGGCGAGCGCCGACGCCTCAGCGCCCTCGCCGATGCCGGAAGTCAGCCCCAGCCAGCGATCCAGATCGAGCTCGGAAGCGGCAAGCTGCAGCATGCCGCCCCGACGCGGCGCCGCGTCCCCCCCTCCCACCGCCGCTGCCCACGCCCCGTCGCGCGCGCGCACGAAACGCAGGCGATCGCCGAGCTGCGCCTTCGCCTCCATGCCCGACGGCCAGAACTTGAGCTCCGCCCGGCTCGGCCAGCGCGCCCCGGCGGGCTTGTCCAAGGGCGGCGGCAGATCCGAACCCATGCCGGTGAGATCAGAAGCGAGCACCAGCGCCGGCGCGTCCTTGGCAAAAGTCAGCGTCCCGCTCACCGCCGTCGAACCCGACAGCGGCAGCTTCCCGAACACGGCCGAGAGCTGCGCCGCCGAGAACGACCCCTGCAAGGCGAGCTTAGGCGGATCGCCCCCCTGCCATTTCGCCGTCACCGGCGCATCCCACCACTTGCCCTCGGCCTGCGCCGAGCGCACCCCGTGTCCGTCGAACGCCACCTCACCGCGGATCTGCTCGATCGGCCAGCCCGCCACCTGTGCCGGGATCCGCCCCTCGGAAAACGTCAACGTCCCGCTCACCCCCGAAGGAAGATCCCCGGCAAGCGGCATCGTCAGCCCCAAGCGCAGCGCCGTCTTGGCCTCCAGCTGTACTGCCTGCAGCGCCGCAAGCGGCAGGTCCTCGCGCAAAGGGCTGGCGGCGGCATAGCGCAGAAACGCCGACCACGGCCCTTCGGCCTCGCCCGCCACCGTCACTACCGGAATCTCGGCGTCGAACTCGGGAATGAAGGCCCGGATCGGTCCGAACCGCACCCCCTGCCCCTGCGCCTGGGCCACCTCGATCGCCACCGCCCCCCGATCGAAGGTCACCACCCCCTTCACCTGCTCGAATTCCGGCCACTGCGGCGCGAAGCGCAGCGTCACCTCCTCGAGCGGCATCCGCAGCCAGAACTCCCCGCCATTCCCACGAAACGGAAACTCGGCGAGCGGCCCGCGCAGGCGAAACTCCACGGACGAGAGCTTGCCGGCCACCAAGGCATCGCGCAGCCATCCCTGCACCCGCGGCCCCACCGCGGCCCCCGGCAGATAGCGCACCAGGCGATCGAGCGCCACCTCGTCGAGCGAGCCTTGCAGATCAGCCACGTCGCCCGCACGCGCCAGACGGTAACGGCCCGACACCCGCGCGGTGAAATCCTCGGTCTGCAGGCGTCCCTGCTCCAACGTCAGGTCGTAGCCATTCCCGTCGTACGCCCAACGCCCCTGGATCACGCCCTCGGGAACCGCCACCGTCTCGAGCTGCGGCCACACCGCCGGCCAGCTCATCGCCCCTTGCGCGATCGACAGCGCGAACTCGCCCCCGGCGCGATCCCCGGCAATGCGCCCGCTCACCTCGCGCACGCCGAAGGACTCTCCCACCGCCGCCCAGCCCGCTTTTTCCAGGGCGAGATCGAGCGAGTGCAGACGCCCATCGCGCAAAACCACCGCGCCGGAGACCGATCCCTCGGGCCGCAGGCCCGCCGCCTGTGGCCACCACAGCGCGAGCGCCTCGCCGCCGATCTCCTTCAGATCGAACTGCGCCTCCACCCGCCCCAGGCGCGAACCGGAAAGCCGCACCGCCGCATGCCGCACCGCGCCCGGCGCTTCCCCCTCGAACTCCGCCTGCCAGCCCCACACTCCCATCGCCAGGGAGAGCGACCCTCGAGCACGCACCTCATCGCCGTCGCGCCGCCAGGTCAGCTGCGCCTCGCCCACCTCGACGCTCACCCCCGCCGGCAAACCCGGCGATGGCGCGGCGCCCCCGGCCTGCAGCCGCTGCATCAGCGCCGCCTCATCGTCCACCCGCACCTGCGCCGCCGGCACGAGGACCTGCACCACCCCCTTACCAGCACGCCACGCTGCCCATCCCCCGCCCAGGGTCACCCGCACCACGGGCAGCGAGGCCTCGGCTCCTGCGGTATGAATCTGCACCTCGCTGGCGAGCGCCACCGGCCACCAGCCATTCCACTGCCCTTCCAGCCGGCCGACCGAGACCTCCATCCCACTGCGCGCCGAAAGCTCGCGCGCCAGCGCCTCGCGCCACCAGTCGAGCTCCGGCCACAGCCAGAACCGCAACGCCGCAAGCAGCATCACCGTCAGCACCGCTGCGACCCCTACGAGCATCGCCGCCGCGATCCCCAGCCTGCGCACCCCCGTTGCGATCCTCAAACCCCAAACCCTCCGCTATCGCAGTACACTACAATGGACACAGTCCGCATTGTAACGGACGCCCACCCCGAGCCTGTCATGCCGACCCTGCCCGCCCCCTACGCCGAAACCCTCCGTTACAGCCCCTTTCTCGCGCGGCTGCTCGACTCCCGCCCCTGGCTCACGCCGCAGCTCGCCGCCACACTCGACTCCCCCATCGACCGCGAAGCGATGCAGGCGTTCCTCGCCGCCCCGCCCGGCCCGCTGCCGTTCGACCCCGACGAACGGCTGGAAGCCTCCCTGCGGCGGCTGCGCGCCCGGGTGCTCGCGCACGTCGCCCTGCGCGATCTGGCCGGCCGCGCCGAGCTCGACGAAGTCACCGCCACCATGACCACGCTGGCCGAAGTCACCCTGGAAGCAGCCCATGACCACGCCTTCGAACGCCTCATCGAACGCCACGGCCGTCCCCTCTCCCCCTCCGGCTGGGAACAGGAACTGCTCATCGTCGGCATGGGCAAGCTCGGCGGACGCGAACTCAACGTCTCATCCGACATCGACCTCGTCTTCCTCTACCCCGAAGACGGAGACACCGCCGGCCCCAAGGTGCTCAGCAACTTCGAATTCTTCGAGCGGCTCGGCCGGCGCCTCATCCACCTCCTCTGCGCCCCCACCGCCGACGGCTTCGTCTTCCGCCTCGACATGCGCCTGCGCCCGCACGGAGACTCCGGCCCGCTCGTGTGCTCCTTCGACATGCTCGAAGACTACCTCCTCACCCAGGGACGGGAATGGGAGCGCTACGCCTGGATCAAAGGTCGGGTGCTGCGCGGCGAGCGCTGGCAGGAACTCGAAGCCCTGGTACGCCCCTTCGTCTTTCGCAAATACCTCGACTACGGCGCGATCGAGGCCATGCGCGCGCTGCACGCCCAGATCCGCCACGAAGTAAGGCGCCAGGACCGGCTCGACGACGTCAAGCTCGGCCCCGGCGGCATCCGCGAGATCGAATTCATCGCCCAGGCCCACCAGCTCATCCGCGGCGGACGCGACCCCGACCTGCAGCTCCGCCCCACGCGCCAGGTGCTGCGCCGGCTCGCCGAACGCGGCATCCTGCCCCAGGAAACCGCCACGGCGCTCGACGAAGCCTACGTCTTCCTGCGCCGCGTCGAACACCGCCTGCAATACTGGGAAGACGCCCAGACCCACCGCCTGCCGCGCGACGAGACGCAGCGCGCCCTGCTCGCCCAGGCCATGGGCTACCCCGACTGGCCCGCCTTCGCGCGCGCACTCGAGCGCCACCGCGAGCGCGTCGCCGCCGAATTCACTCACCTCTTCGGGCGAGAAGAAGACACCGGCCCCAGCGTGCCGGTGCTCGGCGCCGCCATCGACGAACTCGAACACGGCCTGCAAGCGCGCGGCTTCACCCGGCCCGCCGAACTCGCCCGGCGCATCGACGCCTTTCGCACCTCGCCGCGCACCCGTGCGCTCACCGCCGCCGACCGCAGCCGGCTCGAAGCCCTGCTGCCGCGCGCCCTCGACATTGCCGCCGCGCACCCCAAGCGCGACGACGTGCTCGAACGGCTCCTCGAACTCTTCGAAGCCATCGGCCGGCGCAGCGCCTACCTCTCGCTGCTACAGGAATACCCGCAGGCGCTGCGCCGCGTGGCCGAGCTCGTCGGCGCAGCGCGTCAGGCCGCCACCTACCTCACGCGCCACCCCATCCTGCTCGACGAAATCCTCGACCAGCGCCACCTCGACGAAGAACCCGACTGGAGCGCCTTCGCCCACGAACTCGAACGCCTGCTCGAAGCCCTCGAACCCGACGCCGAGCGCCAGATGGACCTGATGCGCGAGCACCACCACGCCCAGGCCTTCCGCCTGCTCATGCGCGACCTCGCCGGCCGGCTCACGGTCGAGCGCCTCTCGGACCACCTCTCGGCGCTCGCCGACACCCTGCTCGAACTCAGCCTGCGCTACGTCTGGCGCAAGCTGCGCCGCCGCCACACCGACACCCCGCGCTTTGCCGTCATCGCTTACGGCAAACTCGGCAGCAAGGAACTGGGCTACGTCTCCGACCTCGACCTCGTCTACCTTTTCGACGACCCGCACCCCGAGGCGCTCGAAACCTACACCCGCACCGCCCAGCGCCTCAACACCTGGCTCTCCACGCGCACCGCCGCCGGCATCCTCTACGAAGTCGACCTGCGCCTGCGCCCCGACGGCGAAGCCGGGCTCCCAGTCACTCCCCTCGAAGGCTTCCACCGCTATCAACGCGAGCACGCCTGGACCTGGGAACACCAGGCGCTCACCCGCGCCCGCTTCTGCGCCGGCGACCCAGAGCTCGGCGCGCGCTTCGAAGCCATCCGCCGCGAAATCCTCTGCCTGCCGCGCGACCCCGCCAAGCTCAAGGAAGAAGTGCTCGCCATGCGGCAGAAGATGCGCGAAGCCCACCCCGCCCGCCCCGGGCTCTTTCACCTCAAACACGACCCGGGAGGCCTCGTCGACGTCGAATTCCTCGTCCAATACCTCGTGCTCGCCCACGCCCACCAACACCCCGACCTCACTGCGAACACTGGTAACATCGCCCTGCTACGCTGTGCGGCACAGCTGGGCCTCATCGAGGCCACGCTCGCCCGGCAGGTCGCCGACGCCTACCGCGAACTGCGCCGGCTGCAGCACCGCCAGCGCCTCGACGAACTACCGGCCGTCGTTGCCGAAGGCGAAGCCGCAGCGCTGCGCGAACCCGTCCTCGCCCTGTGGCGGCAAATCTTCACCTGAGGCACCAAGAACGGTCATGACCATCGAAACCGAACTCAAGCTCGGCATCCGCCGAGGCGACCTTCCCCGCCTGCGGGCGCACCCTCTGCTCGCTGCGGCGCGTCACCACCCCCCGGTGCGCGTCGACAACACCTACTACGACACGGAAGACGAAGCCCTCGCGCGCCACGGCATCGCCCTGCGCCTGCGCCGCATGGCGGGACGCAAACTCCTCACCATCAAGACCGCCGCCCCCAGCCGCGGCGGACTCTCCTCGCGCCAGGAATGGGAAGCCCCCTGGCCCGGTGCGTTCGACTTCGCCTTCGTAGCGGACGAAGCCATACGCGAGCGCCTGGAAAAAGTGCGCGAACGTCTGCAACCGCGCTTTCTCACCCGGTTTCGCCGCGAGATCTGGGAACTCCCCGCCGGCGAAGGACACATCGAGATCGCGCTCGACCTCGGCCGGCTGGAAGCCGGCACGGCACATCTTCCCCTCCACGAGCTCGAACTCGAAGCGCACGGCGTACCCGCCAGCGAACTGCTCACCCTCGCCCGGGCGCTGGCGCAAGACCTCTCCCTGTGGCCCGAGAACCGCAGCAAGGCCGAACGCGCCCAGCGCCTGGCCGCCGGCACCTGGGCCGCACCGGTCAAGGCCGCTGAAGTAGCGCTCGACCCCAAGGACGACCCTCTCACGGCGCTGCGCGCCCTCGCCGACGAAGTGCTCGCCCACTGGAGCGGCAACCTGGCGCTGCTGCCCTACCGCCACGACCCCGAATACCTGCACCAGATCCGCGTCGCCCTGCGCCGGCTGCGGGCGCTGCTGCAGATCTTCGAGCCGGTCACCGGTCCCGAATTCGCCAGCCAATGGCGCGAACGCCTCGGCGAGCTCGCCGCCGAACTCGGCCAGTTGCGCGACCTCGACGTGCTCCTCGACGAGCTGCTCGCCCCCGCCCTCGCACGCTGCCCCGTCGAACCCGAGGCCCTCGCCGAACTGGTCGCGCGGCTGTCCGCCGAGCGCGACAAACTGCGCCGCCGCAGCGGCCGCCTCGACCCCGGCCGCCACGGCCGGGTACTGCTCGACTTCCTCGCCGCGCTCGAAGCCCTGCCCGGCAACGCCCTCATCCGCGCAAGCGACCTGCGCCACTTCGCCCGCGACCGGCTCGAAGCGCTGCGCAAGAAAGCCCGCCGACGCCTCTCCGCCCACCTCGCTGACCCCTCCCCCGCCGCACGCCATCGGCTGCGCATCGCCCTCAAGAAACTGCGCTATGGGCTAGAATTCTTCCGCTCCCTGTGGCAGGGCAAGGCCACCGCCCGGGCGCTCGCCCGGCTCAAACGGGCGCTGGAAGTGCTCGGCCGCGCCCAAGACTGGCAAGCGGCGCAAGAAGCGCTCGCCCAGCGGCAAAAGCGCGATCCTGAAGAACGGCTCGCCGCCGCCGTGCTCCTTGCCTGGCACCACGAGCGCATCGCCCGCGACACCGCCGAGATCCTCGGCAACCTCGAAGACTGGCTCGAAGACGACCTCACCGGATGACGCACATGGACCTCCTTCTCTGGCGCCACGCCGAAGCCCAGGACGGGCACGACGACCTCGCCCGTCCCCTCACCGAACACGGCCACCGCCAGGCCAAGCGCCTCGCCCGCTGGCTGGAACGGCACGCCCCCGAAGACCTGCGCCGCTGCTGCAGCCCCGCGCGCCGCGCCCGTGAAACGCTCGAAGCCTGGACCAAGGACTACGAACCCCTGCCCGAAGCCGCCCCCGGCGCCACGCCCCTGGCCGTGCTCGCCGCCATCGGCTGGCCCGAGCTCGAACGCCCCACCCTCATCGTCGGCCACCAACCCACCCTCGGCGGCATCGCCGCGCTCGTCCTCGCCGGCCAGCACAGCACCTGGTCGATCCGGCGCAGCGCCCTGTGGTGGTTCAAACGCCGCCAGCGCCACGGCCACGTCGAGACGGTGCTGCGCGTCGTGCTCGATGCGGAACTGCTCGACTGAAGCGCCATCCAAGGCATTACCAACCGGCGCTTCCCCCCTCACCGCACCGTAGTCCTCTTCGGTGCGGACACCCCTTTTCCCCTCCCCTATTGCGGCGCACCAATCGCAGCATTACACTTCTCTTTTTCCGGAAACAACGTGCAACGATGGCCCTCGACAGCACCACTCCTCCGCCCAACGGCACGCGGCGCGTCATCGACGGCGTCGAACGGGTCTATTACGACGGCTACTGGATCAAGACCTACCCCATCCCCAAAGACACGATCCAGGCCAAGCGCACCCTCATCGCCGCCCTCACCCGGCGCCTCTTCAACCACGTCGAACACGGCCTCAACATCCCCGGCAAACGCCTCGACGAAGCCCGCGCCGCCTATCAGGCGGAAACCGACCCGCAGAAGAAGCGCGTCAAGGGCGCGATGCTCGCCGGCGCGCTCTTCAACCGCGCCACCGACATCTTCACCAAGCTCACCGAGCTCGAAGAGCTCGGCGTCAAGATCACCCCCAACAACGAACTGATGCGCGAATGCGGCCGCTGCCTGCAGGAAGCCCTCTCCCTGGGGCGGCTCGTATTGCACCGCAGCGGCGAAGAAGGAATCGACGAACTCTGGGGCGAACCCTTCCGCGCCTTTTCCATCCCGATCGAAGACTTCTACGAGAGCCGCTACCTCAAGATCGCCTGGACCATGCGCGACATCGACCGGATTGCTCAAGTCATGAGCCACACCATCGGCGCCCACCCCTTCTTCCAGGGCGTCACCCCCTACGTCGAAACCTATGCCCGCGCCGCCAAAGTCAAGACCGAAACGCTGCGCACCGACAAGGAAATCTTCGACGTCTGGGCCGACTTCGTCGTCGCCGGCGAGAGTCTCGCCAACTACAAACCCAAGCTTTCCACCCCCCCCTCACGCGACGAGCTGCTGCTCATCACCGATGGCGAACGCCTCATCCTCGACGGCAAGGAACTCATCGGCCACATCACCCGCGCCCGAACGCCCATGCCCAAGAGCACCCAGAACTACATCGCCCGCTGCGAGCACTTCGCCACGGGAGCGCTTGCCATCACCCGGCACCGGCTGGTGGCTTAACCCACCGTCTCGATGATCCCCCCGCCCAGGCACACGCGCGACTCATACACCACCACGCTCTGCCCCGGCGTGAGCGCCCACTGCGGCTGGGCGAACACGATCTCGGCGCGCTCCCCTTCCACCCGCTCGATTTCGCAGGGCGCATCGGCAGAACGATAGCGGGGTTTGGCCGTATACACCCACTGCGTGTGCGGCGCCCGGCCCGAGATCCAGTGGCAGCGCACCGCCGTGAGCCGGTCGTGCCACAGCGCCGGGTGCGCCCGCCCCTGCACCACGTAGAGCACGTTCGCGGCCACGTCCTTGGCCGCCACGTACCACGCCTCGTGTTCCGAAGGATCCTCGCCGCCCTTGACCCCGCCGATGCCCAAGCCCTTGCGTTGCCCCAGCGTGTAGTACATCACCCCCTGGTGCGTGCCCAGCACGCGCCCGTCGTCGAGCGAGCGGATCTCACCCGGGCGCGCCGGCAGGTAGCGCTGCAAGAACTCGCGAAACGGCCGCTCGCCGATGAAACAGATCCCCGTCGAATCCTTCTTCTCCGCCACCGGCAGCTCCAGCGCCCGCGCGATCCCGCGCACCTCGCGCTTGTAGAGCCGCCCCAGCGGAAACATCGAACGCGAAAGCTGCGCCTGATCGAGCCGGTAGAGAAAATAGCTCTGATCCTTCGTGCCGTCTTCGGCCTTCAAGAGCTGATACGTCACGCCCTCCTCGTCCTCCCAGCGCCGCACCTGCGCGTAATGCCCCGTGGCGATGCGCTCGGCCCCCAGCGCCATGGCGTGATCGAGGAAACAGGCGAACTTGATCTCGGCGTTGCACAGCACATCCGGATTGGGCGTGCGCCCCGCGGCGTATTCGGCAAGAAATTCGGAGAAGACCCGCTCCTTGTACTCCTTGGCGAAATTGACGACTTCCAGCTCGATGCCCAGCAGATCGCACACGCTCACCACGTCGATCAGGTCCTGCCGGGTAGAGCAATACGCCTCATCGTCATCGTCCTCCCAGTTCTTCATGAACACGCCCGTCACGCGCCAGCCGCGCTCCTTCAGAAGCCAGGCCGCCACCGAGGAATCCACCCCGCCCGAGAGCCCCACCACCACGTGGCGCCCCTCGCCCGGCTCGACGCCGATCGCGTTCCAATCGAGTTCCCCCATCATGACTCCTTCAGCCCGCCAGATGGCGGATCAGATCCAGACTGTAACGCCGCCCCTCGCGCCAGTCGCGCACGCAGGCAAGCACCATGGGACTGCGCAGGCGCCCCTCGCGAGCCGCCGCCTCCACCTCCTCGGGCGCAAGCCACAGCGTGCGCAGAATCCCCTCATCGAGCGCACGCCCGGGCTCCTCGCCCGTCACCTTGCCGGAAAAGGCAAAGCGCAGATAAGTGAGCGCCCCGTCGGGCCGCGTCCAGTGATACACCCCCACCACGGCATTGGGCGCGAAGCGCAGGCGCGACTCCTCCAGCGTCTCGCGCACCACCGCCTCGACGAGCGACTCCCCCGGCTCCCAATGCCCGGCCGGCTGGTTCAAACGCACGCCAGACTCCGTCTCTTCCTCGACGAACAAAAAGCGCCCCTCGCGCTCGATCACCGCCGCCACCGTCACGTGCGGCCGCCACACCTCACCCATCGCACGCCTCTGCCTTTGCCGAAAAAAGCATTATAAGACCGGCGAAGCAGCCTGAGGTTCGCCGCCGCGCGTGCGGCCCTGCGCGCACAAGGGCAACGAAGGACAGGGCGCCCGCCAGGTCGCGCCCTTCCGTCAGGCGTACGCCCCAGGCCCCGGACGATCGCCTCGATCCACGGCGTCGCGCATCATTCAGGGATCGCGCGGCGATGGGCGCGCGTGAATTTTCCCTCCCACTGCGCCCCGCCGTAGTATGATTGGCGCCATGCCCATCCAATGGTTTCCCGGCCACATGCACGCGGCGCGGCGCAAGCTCGAAGAGACGCTTGCCGACGTCGACGTGCTCATCGAAGTGCTCGACGCGCGCATTCCCGCGGCCAGCCGCAATCCCCTGCTCGAGACGCTGCGCCGCAGCCGGCAGCGCCCCTGCCTGAAGCTGCTCAACAAGGCCGACCTCGCCGACCCAGCCCGCACCGCCGAATGGATCGCTGCCTTCGAGCGCGAAGAGGGCGTGCGCGCGCTCGCCGTCTGCGCCAAGAATCCAGCCGACGTGCGCCGTATCCTGCCCGCCTGCGAGCGGCTCGCGCCGCACCGCAGCGCGCCGACCAAACCGCTGCGGCTGATGATCGCCGGCATCCCCAACGTCGGCAAATCCACGCTCCTCAACGCCCTGGTCGGGCGCAAGGCCGCCAAGGTCGGCGACGAGCCGGCGGTGACCAAGAGCGTGCAGCGCTACGATCTGCCCGGGCTGCGCAGCATCACCGACACCCCCGGCCTGATGTGGCCCAAGATCGAATTCGACGCCGATGGCTACCTCCTGGCCGCCTGCCACGCCATTGGCCGCAACGCCGTGGCCGAGGAAGAAGTGGCGGCCTTCCTTGCCGAGACCCTGCTCGCCCAAGGCTACGCCGAACGGCTCATCGCCCGCTACCGCTTCGATCCCACGGGACTGAGCGGCGCAGAGATCGTCGAAGCCATCGGCGAGCGGCGCGGCTGCCGGCGCAAGGGCGGCGAGCTCGACCGGGAAAAGGCGGCCAACATCCTCCTGCAGGATTTCCGCGAGGGCAAACTCGGCCCCCTCAGCCTCGAGACCCCCGCCTCGCGCGCCGCCATGATCGCCGCGCACGAGGCGGCACAGCTTGCCGACGACGACGCGCCTCAGCCGACCAGCCGATAACCGATCGGCACTGTCAATCCTCCTTGGGCGCACACGGCCGCGTCCCCCTCGAGCGCCGCGACCCCCTCGCGCACGAGCGCGAGCGCCGCCTCGTCGAGCCAAGGCGCACCGGAGGAACGCTCGAGCTGCACGAGCGCCTTCCCTTCTACGCAGGCAAGCCGCACCCACGCGGTCCCCTCCACGCCGAGGCGCCGCGCTTTGGACGGATACACCTTGTGCGCCTCGAGCCAGGCACGCAGCCGCTCGGACCAGGGCGCCCCGCCCCGGGAAGCGGCGCCCACGCCCTCCCCTTCTCCGGCGCTTCCGGCAGACGGCCCGACACCCCCCTCCCTGCGCCCGTCCACAGCCGCCCCATCGCCCATCGCAACGGCAGGCTCGGCGCCGCGCCCCGCGCCCGCTTCCGGCGAAAACGCCTGCAACGGAGGATGTTCCTTCTCGCCGACCGGTTCCACCTTGGGCGCGGGCATCGCCTCCGCCGGGGCGACCCGCCTCTCGGGCGAAGACTGGCGCTGCAGCGTCACCGGCTTGGCTCGCGGCGCAGCCGTCTCCCGGACGGGAGCAGGCGCCGCCGGCCGAGGCGGGGGCAGGTGCGGCAAACCCTCGGCCGGCGGTTCGGAAACGGGCGCCGCGCGCCTACCCCCCCCTCCTGCCGCCTCGCCCGAATCCGCAGCCTCCTCCAGCGGCCCGATCAAGCTCACGGCAAAAGGCGGCGGCTCACGCGGCGGCCAGGCGGAAGAGAACCCCGCCGCCAGCAAGCCGAAGGCGAGCGCATGGACCGCGAGCGCCAAGGCCCACGCCGCCAGCGCCGGCCGCCAGCGCCGCTCTGCGCGACGCACCGCCCCCCCGAACGAATCTTCTTGCATCGACGCGTTTCGATGAAAAGCAAAAGGGGATTATCGCATTCGCACCTCGCCGGGGCACGCTTTCTTTCGCCGCGCCGGATTTACGCTATCATTGAACATACCCCAGAGGGAGCGAGACCATGAGCGACAAAATCCCCGACCCGGTGCCCCAACACCCGCTGCTCGAGGGAAAACCCGAGATCGCGCGGGGACGCTACAGCATCGTACTCGACAAGGAAGACGGCGAGCGCGTCTATAAGATCATCACCCACCCGGACGAATTCCTGCTCTACGCCGCCGACGACCGCCCCCAGGGGCCGCACTTCCCCACCGTCTACGCCTACCACGGCATCATCGGGCGCGCCAGCAATGGGTTTCCCATGCACCTCTTCGAGGTGGAAAAACTCTATCCCATCCCCGAGACGAGCCCGGCGGCCGACGCCGCCCGGCGGCTGATCCACGCCTGGTGGGACCTGTGCCAGCAGTGGCAGCAGCTCGGCCAGATGATGGGACGCATCGCCCTGCAGCAGCTCACCGAGCTCAAGCCGCCGCCGTTCGACGCCGGCATGAAACAGGCCGTCGAAGCGCTGGCTCGTTTCGCCGAAACCTACCGCGTGATTCCCGACCTCCTCAGCCGCGACAACCTCATGATGCGCAAGGACGGCACGCTCGTCTTCTCCGACCCCATCCGCCCCACCAAGGACTGAGCGGCGCCGCGTCTCTCTGCACGCACGGGCAGGACGAAGCGCTCAGGAAATCTTCGCTTCCAGCACCCATTCCCCCTGCCCCGGCGCCGCCTCCAGCCGCCCGGCCAGCCACGGCAGCCCCTCTTCCAGGCGTTGCGCCAGGACGTAGGGCGGATGCAGCACCACCAAGCCGCTCGCCGTCATGCCGCGGCCGCCCGCCGGGGGCGGCGCCACCTGCAGTTCCACCCGCAGATGATCTCCCGGTGCGAGGTTCACCAGACGCCGGCGCAGCGCTTCCGCCTCCACCCGCCGCAGGCGCGGGTACCACACGAGCACCGTCGCCTGCGGAAACTTTTCCAGCATCGCCCGCACCGCAGGAATGAGCCGCACGTAGTCGCCCCGCACTTCATAGGGAGGATCGACGAGGATCACGCCGCGACGCGAGGGGGGCGGCAGCACCTGCAGCGCGCCGGAAAAACCGTCGGTCGCCAGGCAACGCACCTGCGCATCGCCGGCGAAGAGCCGCTCGAGCGCGGCGAAGTCGCGCGGATGGCGCTCGAAACACACCAGACGGTCACCCCCCCCGCCGTGGGCACCACGGCGGGCAAACTGCCGCGCGATCGCCGGCGAACCAGGGTAGAGCTCCAGACGGCCAGCGGGATTGAACGCCGCCACCATCTCCAGATACGCAGCAAACACCGCCGGCGCCTCGGCGCGCGCCGCCCACAGGCGAGCGATCCCCTCGCGGAATTCGTGGCTCGCCTGAGCGCCCCCCGCCCCGGCCCCCAGCCGATAGAGACCGGCGCCGGCATGGGTGTCGACGTAGGTCCAGGGAGCGGGTTTGGCGTTGAAGTACGCCAGCACCTCGGCCAGCACCCAGTGCTTGAGCACGTCGGCGTGATTGCCGGCGTGAAAACCGTGGCGATAGCTCAGCAACGCCTGTTCCTTTCGCGCCTCATCGAACCGGCAGGCCCGAGGCGTCGAACATTCCGGCGAAAAGCGCCGAACTCAGATAACGCTCGCCCGAATCCGGCAGCACGACGACGATGGTCTTGCCAGCGTATTCGTCGCGCTTGGCAAGCCGCAGCGCCGCCACCACCGCCGCGCCGCTCGAAATCCCGGCCAGGATCCCCTCCTCGCGCGCCAGCCGCCGCGCCGTCTCCATCGCCTCTTCGTCGTCCACGCGCTCGATCAGATCGATGAGCGACAGATCGAGCACCTCCGGCACGAAGCCCGCGCCGATGCCCTGGATCTTGTGCGGCCCGGGCTTTACCGGCAACCCTTCGCGCACCTGCGTGAGCACCGGGCTGCCTGCCGGTTCCACCGCCACCGACACGATGGGTTTGCCGCGGGTTTTCTTGAGGTAGCGGCTCACGCCGGTGATGGTCCCGCCGGTGCCCACGCCCGCCACGAAGACGTCCACCTGCCCGTCGGTGTCATTCCAGATCTCCGGCCCGGTGGTCTGCTCGTGGATCGCCGGGTTGGCCGGGTTACGGAACTGCTGCAGCATCACGTAACGCTGCGGGTCGGAGGCGGCCATCGCCTCAGCCTGCTCGATCGCCCCTTTCATCCCCTTGGCCCCTTCGGTGAGCACCAGCTTCGCCCCGAAGACGGCGAGCAGTTTCCGCCGCTCCAAGCTCATGGTCTCGGGCATGGTGAGGGTCAGAGGAATCCCCTTGGCCGCGGCCACGAACGCCAGGGCAATGCCCGTGTTGCCGCTCGTGGGCTCGATGAGCTCCTTGCCCGGACCGAGCAGGCCGCGGCGTTCGGCATCGGCCACCATGGCCGCGCCGATACGGCACTTCACGGAAAACGCGGGATTGCGCGCCTCGATCTTGGCGAGTACCGTCGCCTTGGCACCCGCCGTGAGCCGGTTCAAACGTACGAGCGGCGTGCGCCCGATGGACGCGGGATTGTCGGCAAACCAGTTGGCCATCGTCTCTCTCCTCGATCAAGCGATTGGGCGCATGATACCCCGCGCGGCCCGCTCGCCCTACAACCCGCCGCTCAAAGCTCATGACGATTCAGGCATAAGCCGCCTACGGGCGCTTCTCTTGACACGGAGAGAGCGTCCGCTATAATTCGAGCTCTTCTTCCCCGATAGCTCAGTCGGTAGAGCAACGGACTGTTAATCCGTGGGTCGCAGGTTCGAGCCCTGCTCGGGGAGCCAACACCCACCTCACCCCATTTCTCTCGCCTGCTCGACGAATCGAGCCAGGGTCTTTCGGTGCGCCTCTGGTCACTCCACCCCTCGCTGCTCGATACCAAAGGGCTCGTCGCCCTGTGGCGCGAAGGATTGCTCGCCCAAGCAGTGCTCGCCGGATCCACGCGCGGCTACCGCCACCATCCGCAGCTCGTGCGCTTCCGCGCGCATCCGATGCCGCTCACGGCCATCGCCGCCTACCTGCACGCGGTGGCCGACGAGGCCGAAGCGCGCAGCTATCGCTTCGACCGCGCGAAACTGCCGCCTCGCGAGGACGTCGCGCCCATCGACGTCAGCGAAGGACAACTCGCCCACGAATTCGCCCACCTATTGCGCAAGCTCGCCCAGCGCGACCCCGTACGCGCAGCGCGGCTCGACGGCACCACGCCGCGGCCGCATCCACTGATGCGCGTGGTGCCTGGGCCGGTAGCCGAGTGGGAAGTCGTGCGCTGAAGCACGCGCCGGCTCGTGTTATCCTCGCACGCTCCGTCGTTTCGTCTTCGTTGCCGATGACCCCCGAACCTTCCGACGCACCTTCGCAAAAACTGCTCAAGCTGGAAAAGCGCCTGCTGCGCCAGGTCGGCCAGGCGATCGCCGATTTCGGCCTGATCGAGGAAGGCGACACGGTGCTGGTGTGCGTCTCCGGCGGCAAGGATTCGCTTGGTCTGCTCGCGCTGCTGCAAAAGCTCCAGGCGCGCGCGCCGGTGCGCTTCCGCCTGATCGCGATGAACCTCGACCAGCGCCAGCCGGGTTTTCCCGAAGACGTGCTGCCGCGCCATTTCGCTCAGGCGGGGGTGGAATACCGCATCGTGCGCGAGAACACCTACGCCATCGTCAAGGAGAAGATCCCCGAGGGGAAGACCACCTGTTCGCTGTGCTCGCGCCTGCGCCGCGGCATCATCTACCGCACGGCGCGCGAACTGGGGGCGAACAAAGTGGCGCTGGGGCACCACCGCGACGACATCCTCGAGACCTTTTTCCTCAACCTCTTCTTCGCCGGTCGGCTGAAGGCGATGCCGCCGAAACTGCGCAACGACGAGGGCGACCTGGTGGTGATCCGGCCGCTCGCCTACTGTGCGGAAGAGGATCTGGCGCGCTACGCCCGCGGCATGAATTTTCCCATCATCCCCTGCTCGCTGTGCGGCTCGCAGGAAAACGCCCAGCGCCAGCAGGTGAAAGCCATGCTGCGCGCCTGGGAACGGGAAGATCCGCGCCGCATCGCCTCCATCTTCACCGCGCTCGGCCACGCCGTGCCCTCACACCTGCTCGACCGCGCGCTCTTCGATTTCGCCTCGCTCGCCGCGCCAGCCGGGGACGCGGAAGCGGCGCTCGACGAGGCCGTCGGCGCCGCGCCCGTGCCCATCCGTTTCTTCGGCGCCGCGAAGAATGGCCACGAGTGCTTGACGCACGAGGCGCGCGCCGCGGAGGATACGAGCCCCATTCCCCCGCAACGCTGCGCTCCAAGCGCGCAGTAGGTTCGATCAGAACTTGACGTTGATCGCGGCGTAGATCGAGCGCCCCATGCCCGGCACGGCGATGCCCCAGGGTACGGCATTGATGCTCATCGTCGTGCCCTGGCCGACGTAGGCTCCGCCCGTGGGCAGGTAGTAGAGCTTGTCGAAGAGGTTCTCCACGCCCACGTCCAGCCGCAGGTCTTTCCAATCGCGGCTCGCGCGCAGGTGCACCAGGCCATAGCCCGGCGTCTCGATCTCGTTGCGCGCATCCGACACGTCGTCCTTGGGTGAGACGAGTTCCCAGTCGATCGCGTTGCTCCAGCCGGCGAGCTGGTGCGTGAGGGTGAGCGTGGCGCGCCAGGGGACGATGTTGTAGAGGCCGTCGTCGGTGTCGCGGTTCTCGCCCTTGGTGTAGCTCAACATGCCCTCGAAGCCGAAGGCGCCCAGGCTGGTGCGCGCGAGCGGCGCCTTGCCCGAGAGGTCGAACCCGTAGAGGCGCGCCGACTGGTTCTCGTAGCGCAAGACGACGAACTGGTTGCTTTTGAGGGTGGTGGCCGGGGCGTTCTTCGCCGCATCCCACTGCAGGGCGTCGATGTAGTCGTCGACGTAGGTGAGATAGGGCGTGAAGCGCAGGCCCCATCGGCGGTCGGCGGCGTGCCAGTCGATCGTGGCCGAAAGGGTATAGGCTTTCTCCGGTTCGAGGTCGGGGTTGCCGATGTAGCCGTTGCCGTCGCCGACGAAGTTGTTCATCACTGCCGCCATCGTCCAGGTCGACCACGGATAGCGCTCATAGAGGCTGGGCGAGCGGACTTTGCGCGCAAAACCGAGTTCGAATTCGCGCATCTCATCGAGCGTGTAGCGCGTAAGCGCGGTGAAATCGAGGTTGTCGTCGGTGCGCTTGCGGTCGCGCGCGTTGAAGGCGGCCGCGTCCCGTTTCTGATAGTTCATCATCATTCCCATGCCGTTCGTATCGGCATAGCCCTGCACTGGATCGGCGTCAGTGGTGACGTGCTCGTAGCGCACGCCAGCGAGCGCCATCCAGCGCTCGTTCAATTTCGTCTCCCACTCGCCGAAGAGCCCGGCGCGGTCGCGCTCGCCGTTCTTGATGTTCCAGAAAGTGCCGGGCCACATGCCGGCGCCGGAGGGCGGCCACCAGTCGTCCAGCGTGTAGTGCTGGTACTCGCCGCCCAGGCGCAGCACGTCGCGTTCGCTCAAGGCGATGCTGGCAGTGAGTTTCGCTCCGGTGGTCCTGCTCTCGGTGTTCATCGGCATGCCGGCGGCACAGTTCGATCCAATCGGTGAACAAGGCTTGCCGTTCGGCGCCGTCGGACCGCCGGAGGCCGTGCCGTACCAGTAGCGCTTGTCTTCGCCGAAGTCCATGAAGTGATCCACGCTCTGGTGATAGGCCCGGGCATCGAGCGAGCCCCAGTCGAACTGGCCGAGGTAGCGCAGGTTGAAGAGGGTGGAGTCGTTGTCCAGCATGTCCATGCGCTGGTTGGGATAGAGCTGGTCGGCCACGTTCTGCACGGCGACCGAGGCATCGACGAGGTGCGCGCCGCTCTTGAGCGCCAGGCCGACGAGGTGGTTGCTCAGCTCATAGCTGGTGGAGCCGACTTCGTCGCGATCCAGGGTATGGCCGGCACGCCCGGTGGCGGTGAACTCCTTGAAGTTTCCGCCTGCGTCGTAGTTGTTTGCCTTGGCATACGCCCCGAGGTAGCGCACGCTCACCTGCTCGCCGGCGATCGTAGCCGCAGCATGCACGCCGAAGCCGTCGCCGTTGCTGCGGTAATACGTGCCGGCATCGCCGGTAACTAGAGTACCCTGACCGGGCGCAGCGAAGCGCGGTTTGGGTGTTTCGACCACGATCGCCCCGCCGATCGCGTCGCCCCCCACGCTCACCGGCGTGACGCCGGTCCATACCTGGATGGTTTCGACCTGGCTCGGATCGAGATAGGACAAGGCCGGGTTCATGTGATTGGGGCAGGCCGAGAGCAGATCCATGCCGTCGACCTGCAGCCGCAGCCGTTCGTCGGCCAGGCCGTGAATGGCCGGCAGGCTGGAAGCACCGCCCGCGCCGTAGAGCGTCACCCCCGGCACCCTGCGCAGCAGGCTCGCCGTGTCGGCGGTGGCGGCGCGCAGCGGGGCGAGCTCCTGCGGGCCGAGCGTGGCCGCCGGCGCAGCGGCCTGCTCTTTCGTCTCGGAGACGATCACGGGAGCGAGCACCGTGCCGCCTTGCGGCAACGCCTCGCTTTGCGCCCAGGCGGCGGGCACAGCGGCAAACGTGAGCGCCAAGGCGAGCGGCAGGGGCCTGCGCCGGGGCAGGAATGAACGCTCAGGAAATACGGTCATGGCATGTGGCTCCTTGCGGGAGAGACGAAAAAGGGGTCGTCGACGCAGGCGGCGACGGGCGGCGCCATCGTAACGTTTCGTTTCCTGGGGCTCAATTGAGGATTGTCAATTTTTCCGGGGGCGGTTTTGACTTCGCGCAAACTCCCTGCGCGAGCGCATTGTCAACCCGGTTGCGCACGTCTAAGATTGCCTCATCGGCAGCTGTGCTACCTCAAAAGGGCGCCGCGAACGAGGTCGAGACACTATGACAAAATATTATCTGCACCGCCGCTTTGCGCTCGCGCTACTGCCCCTTGCGCTGCTGCTGTCGGCCTGCGAGAAGGTCTCCCCGCCGGCCGCCTTTCACGCCACCGAGATCCGCGAAGCCTCCTTCGGCCGCGAGCTGCGTCTGCCCGACACCGAAGGGCGCGTGCGCACGCTCGCCGACTTCCGCGGCGAGGTGGTGGGGGTCTACTTCGGTTTCCTGCAATGCCCCGACGTGTGCCCCACGGCGCTATCGCGCGCCGTGGAGGTGAAGCAGCTGCTGGGCGAAGAGGGAAAGCGTTTCCGTATCATCTTCGTCACGGTGGATCCCGAGCGGGATACGCCCGAGGTGGTACGGGCCTACCTCGACGCCTTCGATCCTTCGTTCGTCGGCCTGGTGGGCACTCCGGAAGAGGTGGCCCGCACGGCCGAGGAATTCCGCGTCTATTATCGCAAGGTGCCCACCGGCAGCTCCTACACCATGGACCACACCGCCACCACTTTCGTGTACAATGCCAACGGCAAGCTTCGGCTGGCGGTGCCGCATGCGCTGTCGGCCGAAGCATTCGCTGCCGACGTGCGGCGGCTGCTCGCTGAAACGGCGCCCGCTGAGCCAGGACGTTGATCGCCCGCTTTTCCCACGCAAGGAGTCGACGATGCTGACCATCCAAACCCGCCGTTGCCTCGGTCTCGCGCTGATGTTCGGTGCCTTCACGCTCCCCGCCTGGGCGCAGACGGTCAAGGTCGACGGCCCTTGGGTCCAGGCCACAGTGGCCGGACAGAAAGCGACGGCCGCCTTCATGAAGCTCACCGCCGACGCGCCGGTCAGGCTCACCGGCGGCAAGACGCCGGTCGCCCCCGTGGTGGAGATCCACGAAATGGTAATGGACGGCGACGTCATGAAGATGCGCGCCATCGAGGGAGGGCTGCCGCTGGAAGCCGGCAAAACGGTGGAGCTTAAGCCCGGCGGCTACCACGTGATGCTCATCGACCTGCCCAAAGCGGTGGAAGTCGGGCAGAACGTGCCGCTCACCCTCACCTTCACCGATGCACAGGGCAAGACGTTCGAGGTCGCCGTCGAGGCGCCGGTGCGGCCGCTCAAACGCGGGCACGAGAAGAAATCCGGCCATGGCATGTGACACTCCGCTCACCGAGCGGCGTCTGGGCAAACGCGGCCAGACGCTGATCGCGGCAGGAGAAAGCGGCCCAGCCTGGCGGGTGGTGGAGGGCATCGTGCGGCTCGATCTGCCAGTGCCCTTTGGCGAGGAGCCCGGCGAGGAGCATTTCGTCGGCATCGCCTGGGGCGGCGACCTGATCGGGGCGGAAGCGCTCATGTTCGGCCGCTATGGCTATACCGCCACCGCCGTCACGCCAGTGATACTCGAGGGCTGGAGCAGCGCGGCGGCGAAAGAGCCCGCAGCCCTGCTCTATGCCCGCTTCGAGCACCGCATGGGCGAAGTGCTGCGCCTGCGCGCGGGCAAGGCGCCCGAGCGCATCGCCCGCCTCTTCGAGCTCGCCCAATCGGCCGGAGCCGAACCGCTGCGCCTGCGCCTGCGCGACATCGCCGCCATCACCGGGCTGCGCATCGAGACCGTGTCGCGCACACTCAAGGCGATGGAAGTTGGTGGCTGAGCCGCACGCTCAGCTGAGACGCCGGTAGCCTCCGGGCACGCCCTTGGGAGAGAAGACGAACTGCCACAGCTGGTTGGTGCGGGCGCGGAACGTGCCGGCGCAGGCGAGCAGGTAATAGCGCCACATGCGGTAGAAACGCTCGCCGTAGCGCTCGCGAAAGCGCGGCCAGGCGGCTTCGAAGCGCTCGTACCAGGCCATCAAGGTTTTGTCGTAGTCGGCGCCGAAGTTGTGCAGGTCTTCCATCACGAACCAGCTCTCGCTCGCGTCCGCCACCTCGCCGATCGAGGGCAATTCTCCATTGGGGAAGATGTACTTCTCGATCCAGGGGTCGGTGCCTCCGCCGCGGCGGTTCTTGCCGATGGTGTGCAACAGGAAGAGCCCGTCGTCGCGCAGGCTGCGGCGCGCCATGGAAAAATACGCCTTGTAGTTGCGCACCCCCACGTGCTCGAACATCCCCACCGAAGCGATACGGTCGAACCGCTCCTTGCCGTCGACGTTGAAGGTGCGGTAGTCGGCCAGGATGAAGCGCACCGGCAGCCCCGCGCAGCGCTTCTGCCCCCAGGCGGCCTGGTCCTTGGAGATCGTCAGGCCCACGCACTCGACGCCGTAGTGCTCGGCGGCATAGCGCATGAGGCTGCCCCAGCCGCAGCCGATGTCGAGCAGCCGCATCCCCGGTTCCAGCCCCAGCTTGCGGCAGATGAGGTCGAGCTTGGCCACTTGCGCCTCTTCCAGCGTCTTGGCCTGGGCCCAGTAGCCGCAGGAATAGGCCATGTAGGGGTCGAGCATGGCCTCGAAGAAATCGCTGCCCAGGTCGTAGTGCACCTCGCCCACGTGCCAGGCGCGGCGCACGGACTGCAGATTGATGAGTCGCGCTTTCAACGCGCGCCACACGAGCGAGGGATTCCTCACCCGCTCGTCGAGCCGCGCGCGCAGCACCCGGGCGAAGAACTCGTCGAGCCGCTCGCACTCCCACCAGCCGTCCATGTAGGCTTCGCCCAGGCCGAGGCTGCCTTCGGCGAGCACGCGTTCGAGCACCTTGGGGTGTTTGATCTGGAAATCCCACGGCCGGTCGCCGTCGAGTTTCACGTCGGCCTCGTCGAGCCAGGATTGCACCAAAGACCGCAGCCGGCGGGCATCGCGCGCGGGTTCCTTCGTCGGCGTCGGCCGTTCGTCGACGAAACCTTGCTGTTGTAGTGTCGGCATATGCCCCTCCAGGATGGAACGGAAGGCGGAGCGCTGCGGCCCCGCCTCCCTTCATCATAGACGATCGAGCGCGCGCCGCACGCCTTCGGCGTAGGCCGGGTCGATCCGGGCGAAGAGCGCGAGCTGGCGCACGACGATGTGCTCCGGCACTCCTCTCATCGAACGGGCGATGTTGCCGTAGAGCCGCTCCTTGTGCGCTTCGTCGAAGAGCGCCCACAGGGCGCGCGGCTGCGAAAAGTCGTCGTTGCCGTCGCGATGGCTGTAGCGGTCGATCATCCCCTGCACCGCGAGCGGCGGCTCCTTGACTTCGGGCCGCTCGACCGGGCCGCCGAAAGAGTTGGGCTCGTAGTAGGCGTCCGGGTTTTCGTGGAAGTTGTCGAAGAAGCGCATTGACCCGTCCTTGTGGTAGTGATGCACCGGGCAGCGGGGACGATTGACCGGCAGCGCCTCGTAGTGCGTCCCCAGGCGGTAGCGGTGGGCGTCGGCGTAGGAGAAGATGCGCGCCTGCAGCATCTTGTCGGGCGAAAACCCGATGCCCGGCACCACGTTGGAGGGCGAAAAGGCGGCCTGTTCGATCTCGGCAAAGTAGTTGTCCGGGTTACGGTTGAGCTCCATCACCCCCACTTCGATGAGCGGGGCGTCGCGGTGCGGCCAGACCTTGGTGAGGTCGAACGGGTTCCAGCCGGTGCGCTCGCTCCAGGCGTCGGCCTCTTGTTCGCTCATCACCTGCACGTACATCGTCCAGCGGGGATATTCGCCGCGCTCGATCGCGCCGAAGAGCGCCTCCTGGTAGCTCTCGCGCGTCTTGCCGATGATCGCCTCGGCCTCTTCGTCGGTGAGCGTCTCGTGCCCTTGACGGGTCTTGAAATGGAACTTCACCCAGAAGCGCTCGCCGGCCTCGTTCCAGAAGCTGTAGGTGTGGCTGCCGTAGCCGTTCATGTGCATGGGCGAGCGCGGAATGCCGCGATCGGAGAAGAGGATGGTGAGCTGGTGCAGGCTCTCGGGCGAGAGCGACCAGAAATCCCACATCGCCGTGGGCGAGCGCAGATTGGTGCGCGGATGGCGCTTCTGCGTATGGATGAAGTCGGGGAACTTGTAGGCGTCACGGATGAAGAAGACCGGCGTGTTGTTGCCCACCAGATCCCAGTTTCCTTCCTCGGTGTAGAACTTGAGCGCGAAGCCGCGCACGTCGCGCTCGGCATCGGCCGCGCCCATCTCGCCAGCCACCGTGGAGAAGCGCGCGAGCATGGGAATCTTCGCCCCGATCTGGGAAAATACCTTGGCGCGCGAATACCTGCGGATGTCGCCGGTGATGGTCAGCGTGCCGAACGCGCCCCAGCCCTTGGCGTGCACCACGCGCTCGGGGATGCGCTCGCGGTTCTGGTGCGCGAGCTTCTCGAGCAGGATGTAGTCTTGCAGCAACGTGGGGCCGCGCGGCCCGACGGTGAGTGAATTCTGGTTGTCAGGCACCGACGCACCGGCCGTGGTGGTGAGATGATAGGGGCACTTCTGCTCGCTCATGGCGCGTTCTCCTTGCAGGGTCGAATGGCCGAACCGCGCGGCCCAGGGCAGGCGCCGCAAGCTGCGGATCCGGTAGTGGCGCGTCCTCGATGCGCCGTCGATGCCATCATAGAAAAGAACGGGAGCAAAACCAATCGTTCCAGCCTATCGAGGGAATCGAGGAAGCGGCTGCATGCGCGCCGTTTCGTTCCCAAAACCCCACCGATGACCTAAGATTGGCGAAAATCCATCGGCGCGCCACGGACGGCGCGGCAAAAACTTGAGGAAAAACCATGGAACATCGACCGGCGAGTGAAGCCCGCGGCAAGGAACTGGCGCTCTTGTGTCTGGGAGCGCTGGGCGTGGTCTACGGCGACATCGGCACGAGCCCGCTGTACGCGATGAAGGAGGTCTTCGCCGGTAATCACCCCATCGCCCTGGAGCGGGCCAACGTGCTCGGCAGCCTGTCGCTCTTCTTCTGGGCGCTCATCATCATCGTTGCCATCAAATACGTCGTTTTCATCATGCGCGCCGACAACCGCGGCGAGGGCGGCATCATCGCGCTCATCGCGCTGGCGCTGCGCGACACGCGCCCTGGCAGCCGCTCGCAGGCGGTCGTACTCGGCGTCGGCATCCTGGGCGCGGCCATGTTCTACGGCGACGGCATGGTCACGCCGGCCATCTCCGTGCTCTCGGCCGTGGAGGGGCTGCAGATCGCCGCGCCGGCGCTGCACCACGTGGTGGTGCCGGTGTCGCTGACGGTGCTCTTCATCCTCTTCTACCTGCAGCACCACGGCACGAGGCTCGTCGGGCACGCTTTCGGACCGGTGATGCTCGTCTGGTTCGTGGTGCTGGCGCTCCTCGGCCTCAACCAGATCCTCGGCGCGCCGGAAGTGCTCGCGGCTCTGAGCCCGACCTACGCCGTCTCTTTCCTGGTGCATCATCACGCGATGGCCCTGGTGGCGATGGGTAACGTGGTGCTGGCGATCACCGGAGCGGAGGCGCTCTACGCCGACATGGGGCACTTCGGACGCGAACCCATCCGGCGCAGCTGGTTCCTGCTGGTCCTGCCGGCATTGGTGCTCAACTACTTCGGGCAAGGGGCGCTGCTGTTGCGCGATCCTTCCGCGATGCAGAACCCCTTCTATTTAATGGCCCCCGAATGGGCGCTCTACCCCATGCTGGGTCTGGCGACGCTGGCCACCGTCATCGCTTCCCAGGCCGTCATCTCGGGCGCCTTCTCCATCACCCGGCAGGCGATCCAGCTGGGGTTCCTGCCGCGTATGGAAGTGCGCCATACCTCGGAGCGCGAACAGGGGCAGATCTACGTACCGGTGCTCAACTGGGCCTTGATGGCAGCGGTGATGCTGCTCGTGCTTGGATTTCGCTCCTCGAACAACCTCGCGGCGGCCTACGGCCTGGCGGTGACCGGCGACATGGTGATCACCTCGCTTTTGGCCACCGTGGTGGCCGCCCGCGTCTGGGGCTGGGGCTGGACCCGCGCCGTGGCGCTCTTTGCCTGCTTCCTGGCGGTGGAATTGACTTTCCTCGCCGCCAACATCCTGAAGATCCCCGATGGCGGCTGGTTCCCCTTGTGCGTGGGGCTGGTGGTCTTCGTCGTCATGCTCGCCTGGAAGCAGGGACGGGAACTGCTCGTCGAGCGGCTCGAAGGCGGACGCATGAGACTGGCGGGCTTCATCGAATCGCTGCGCGGCGGCATGCCGCCGCGCGTGCCGGGCACGGCGGTCTTTCTCAACGCCCACCCCGACCGCGTGCCGCACGCGCTGCTGCACAACCTGATGCACAACAAGATCCTGCACGAGCACGTGGTCGTGGTCAGCGTGCGCTTCGAGGACGTTCCCTACGTGCCGCCTACGGAACGGCTGGAAATCCGGGAGCTGCCGGAGAACTTCTGGCAGGTGATCGTGCGCTATGGCTTCATGGACGAACCCGATCTGCCGGCCGCGCTTGCCGGCGCCGCGCCCATGGGGCTGGAGTGCGCGCCGCTGGCCACTTCGTGGTTCCTGGGACGCGAAACGGTCATTCCCCGCCCCAGCCCCGAGATGCGGCTGTGGCGCAAACGGGTCTTCGTCGCCCTGCACCGCAATGCCGGCAGCGTCACCGCCTTCTTCAAGATTCCGCCCAACCGCGTCGTCGAGCTCGGCACCCAGGTGCTGCTGTAGACGAAAAAAAACCTCCCATCGGCAAGGACGGGAGGTACGCCGCACCGCCGGGGTTGCCTTACTGCGCCGGCGCGAGCCGGATGAGGTAGTCGAACGCCGACAGCGCCGCCTTCGCCCCCTCGCCCATGGCGATGATGATCTGCTTGTAGGGCACGGTGGTGCAGTCGCCCGCGGCGAACACCCCTGGGACTGACGTGCCGCAGCGCGCGTCGATCTCGATCTCGCCGAAGCGGCTGCGCGCCACCGCCCCTTCGAGCCAGTCGGTGTTGGGCACGAGCCCGATCTGCACGAACACGCCAGCCAGTTCCACCGTCTGCTCCTCGCCGCTGGCGCGGTCGCGGTAGCGCAGGGCGTTGACCTTCTGTCCGTCGCCGCGGATTTCCAGCGTCTGGGCATTGGTGACGATGGTCACGTTGGGCAGGCTCTTGAGCTTGCGCTGCAGCACGGCATCGGCGCGCAGGGCCTCGGCGAACTCGATGAGCGTGACATGATCGACGATGCCGGCCAGGTCGATCGCCGCCTCCACCCCCGAGTTGCCCCCGCCGATCACCGCCACTTTCTTGCCCTTGAAGAGCGGCCCGTCGCAGTGCGGGCAGTAGGCCACGCCCCGGCCGCGGTATTCCTTCTCGCCGGGAACGCCCAGCTCGCGCCAGCGCGCGCCGGTGGCGAGGATCACCGCCTTGGCGCCGAGCTCGGCGCCGTTGGCGAGCGCCACCTTCGCCGCCTGGCCCGGCACGGCGGGAACGTCGAGGCGCACCGCGCGCTGATGGTTCATGACGTCTACATCATAGACCTTGACGTGCTCTTCCAGCCCGGCCACGAGCTTGGGCCCCTCGGTCTCCTTCACCGAGATGAAGTTCTCGATGGCGAGCGTGTCCATCACCTGGCCGCCGAAGCGCTCGGCCACGATGCCGGTGCGCAATCCCTTGCGCGCGGCATAGATCGCCGCCGCCGCTCCGGCCGGCCCGCCGCCGACGATGAGGATGTCGAATTCGCCCTTTTGCGCGAGCCGCGCCCGTTCGCGCTCCTCGGCGTGCGTGTCGACCTTGGCGAGGATCTCCGGCAGCTCCATGCGCCCCCGGCCGAACAGCTCGCCGTTGAGATAGACGGTGGGTACGGCCATGATCTGCTTGGCCTCGACCTCGGCGGGGAAGCTCGCCCCGTCGATCATCACCGCCTGCACCCTGGGGTTCAGGGCGGCCATGGTGTTGACCGACTGCACCACTTCGGGGCAGTTGTGGCACGACAGCGACACGTACACCGTGAAAGAAAGCGGCGACTCCAGGCTCTTGACCTGTTCGATCACCTCCGGCTCGAGCTTGGGCGGGTAGCCGCTCACCTGCAGCAGCGCGAGGATGAGCGAGGCGAACTCGTGCCCCAGCGGCAGGCCGGCGAAATGCACCCGCGGAGCTTCCCCTGGGCGGGTCACCGCGAACGCCGGGCGCCGCCCGCCGGCGACCTCCTCACTCTGGGCCTCGCGCACCGTCACCTTGCCGCCGCCGGCAGCGACGATTTCCTGCACCAGCTCGGCCAGCTGGCGGCCGCGCTCGCCCTCGTCGAGCGCCGTGACGAGTTCGATCGGCCCGGCGAGCCGGGTCAAATATTGCGTCAAGGCGTTCTTCGTTTCTTGATCGAGCAATGCCATGGTAAACCCCCTTCGTCGAAACTTCGGATGAAAAAAGCCCCCCGGCCTCTTTCGGCCGACGTCTCCGTGATACAAGGAAAAGGCGCCGCCGCCTCGTGCGGACGTACGGCGCCCCGCTGGCGAAGGCCGCCGCACGCAGCGGGGCCCCAGCGGTCGCAATGCTTAGATCTTGCCGACCAGATCGAGGGACGGCTTGAGCGTCTCGGCGCCTTCGTTCCACTTGGCCGGGCAGACTTCGCCCGGATGCTCGGCCACGTACTTGGCGGCTTTCACCTTGCGCAGCAGCTCGGCGGCGTTACGGCCGATGCTGTTGTCGTTGACTTCCACCCCCTTGATGACGCCGTTGGGGTCGATGATGAAGGTGCCGCGCAGGGCTACCCCGTCTTCCTCGATGAGCACGTCGAAGGCGCGGGAGAGTTTCTGCGCCGGGTCGCCGAGCATGGGATAGCGCACTTTCTTGATGGCCGGCGAGGTTTCGGCCCAGGCTTTGTGCGTGAAGTGGGTGTCGGTCGACACCGAGTAGATCTCGCAGTTGATCTTCTTGAACTCGTCGTACAGATCGGCCAGATCTTCGAGCTCGGTCGGGCACACGAAAGTGAAGTCGGCCGGGTAGAACACGAAGACCGACCAGTGACCGCGCAGATCGGCGTCGGTCACTTCGATGAATTTGCCGTTGTGATAGGCCTGTACTTTGAACGGAACGACTTGGGTGTTGATCAAGCTCATAGCGCTTCCTCCTGTCAGGGTCGAACATCTCACACCGGTCATTCGACCGGCGGCGGTCCGGCGGCCTTGCTGCTGCCGGTCACCACGCGAACCATTCTAGGTCAGGGTCGGGGCAAAATCCAATCGTTTGCAGCAAACGTCATGATAGAAAAAAGCTATCAACAAAAGCACAGGTTTTAAGGCGTTCTCAATGACCCACACTCCCGTCGTGGGCGACGCCCCTCGGAACATGCGCTAGAATTGCCTCTCGAACCGTGCCCGGAGAGGATGATGGACCCGCGTCTGCGCGAAATCCCTTACAACTACACCTCTTTGTCCGACCGCGAGATCGTGATCCGGCTGCTGGGCGAGGAGGCCTGGACGATCCTGGAGGCCCTGCGCGGCGAGCGCGTCACCGGCCGCTCGGCGCGCATGCTCTTCGAGATCCTCGGCGACATCTGGGTGGTGCGGCGCAACCCTTTTCTCGAAGACGATCTGCTCGCCAACCGCAAGCGGCGCCAGGCGCTCGTCGAAGCCCTGCGTCACCGGCTCGACGAAGTGGAGAAACGGCGCGTGGCGAGCGCCGCCGCCGATGCCGAGCGCGCCGCCCGCGTGGCGCGCCTGGTCGAACTCACCGCCGCGGCGATCGATGCCTTCGAGCGCTCATTCGGCGAAACCGAACGGCTGCGCAAGGACGTGCTGCGCGTGCTGTCGCGCCACACGCGCCGCGACAACATCCGCTTCGACGGGCACGCGCGCGTGTCACACGTCACCGACGCCACCGACTGGCGCGTGGAGCTGCCCTTCGTCGTGCTCACGCCGGACACCGAAGAGGAGCTCGCCCCCCTCGTGCGCGGCTGCATCGAACTCGGCTTGACCATCATCCCGCGCGGCGGCGGCACCGGCTACACCGGCGGCGCCGTGCCGCTCGATGCGCGTTCGGCCATCATCAACACGGAGAAGCTCACCTCGCTCGGCCCGGTCGAAGAAGTCGAATTGCCCGGGCGCGAAGGGCCGCTGCCGCAGCGCTACCCCACCATCCGCACCGGCGCCGGCGTCGTCACGCAGCGCGTGGCCGATGCCGCCGCGGCCGCCGGGCGCGTCTTTGCCGTCGACCCCACGTCGGCCGAAGCGAGCTGCATCGGCGGCAACATCGCCATGAACGCCGGCGGCAAGAAAGCGGTGCTGTGGGGCACGGCGCTCGACAACCTGCTGTGGTGGAAAATGGTCACGCCCGACGGCAACTGGCTCGAAGTGGAGCGGCTCGAGCACAACCTCGGCAAGATCCACGAGCAGGAGACGGTCTGGTTCCGCCTGCGCCGCTTCGACGGGCTCACCTACGCGCCGCTGGGCGAGGAGCTCATCAGCGCGCCGGGCGCGAGCCTGCGCAAACCGGGCCTGGGCAAGGACGTCACCGACAAATACCTGCACGGCATCCCCGGCATCCAGAAGGAAGGCACCGACGGCCTCATCGTGGCCGCGCGCTGGGTGCTGCACCAGATGCCGCCGGTCACGCGCACCGTCTGCCTCGAATTCTTCGGTCAGGTGCGCGACGCCGTGCCGGCCATCGTCGAGATCACCGACTACTTCAAACCCGGCGGCGAAGGGCACGCAGCCGGGGTACAACTGGCGGGGCTCGAGCACCTCGACGAGCGCTACGTCAAGGCCGTGGGCTACACCACCAAGGCCAAGCGCCGCGGGCGGCCCAAGATGGTGCTGGTGGGCGACATCGTCGGCCACGACGAAGAGGCGGTGATGCGCGCGGCGTCCGAAGTGGTGCGGATGTGCAACAAGCGCGACGCCGAAGGCTTCATCGCCGTCACCCCCGAGCAGCGCAAGCGCTTCTGGCTCGAGCGCTCCCGCACCGCGGCCATTTCCCGGCACACCAACGCCTTCAAGATCAACGAAGACGTCGTCATTCCATTGCCCAAGATGGGTGAATACTGCGACGCCGTCGAGCGCATCAACATCGAGCTGTCGCTCGACAACAAGCTCGCCCTGTGCGACCGGCTCGAAGCCTTCCTGCGCGAACCGAGGCTGCCGCTCGATCCGGGCGACGCCGACCTGCCGCCGGAGACGCTCATCGGTGAGAAGCGCGAACAGGCGCTCGAACTCGTCGACGCGGTGCGCCGCCGCTGGCGCTGGCTGCGCGACCATCTCGACCTGCCGCTGGCCGAGGCGGAACCGCACTTCGCCGCATACGGCGTCGAGCCGGGCGAGCTCACCAACCGGGCCGAAGCGCTCACCCTCTTCCACCGCCTGCAGGACTATTCCATCCGCGTCTCCTGGAAGCGTGAGCTGCGCCCGGGGCTCCTGCGCATTTTCGACGGCGACGTCTTCCGTCCCACGCGCGAGCGCATCCTCGAGCTCCACCAGCAGGTCAAGCGCAGCCGGCTCTTCGTGGCGCTGCACATGCACGCGGGCGACGGCAACGTGCACACCAACATCCCGGTCAATTCCGACGATTACGAGATGCTGCAGACCGCCAACCGCGTGGTCGACCGCATCATGGCGGTGGCGAAGTCGCTCGGCGGCGTCATCTCCGGCGAGCACGGCATCGGCATCACCAAGATCGATTATCTCGACGAGGAGCAGCTGCGCCCCTTCTGGGACTACAAACGGCGCATCGACCCCAAAGGGGCGTTCAACCGCGGCAAGCTCATGCCTGGCGGCAACCTCTCCCGCGCCTACACGCCGTCCTTCAACCTGCTCGGGCACGAATCGCTCATCATGGAGCAGACCGAGATCGGAGCGATCGCCGACGACATAAAATCCTGCCTGCGCTGCGGCAAGTGCAAGCCCGTGTGTTCCACGCACGTGCCGCGCGCCAATCTCCTCTACAGCCCGCGCGACAAGATCCTCTCTACCTCGCAGCTCATCGAGGCGCTGCTCTACGAAGAGCAGACACGCCGCGGCGTCTCTCTGGCGCACTGGGCCGAGTTCGAGGACATCGGCGATCACTGCACCGTCTGCCACAAGTGCGAGAAACCCTGCCCGGTCGACATCGACTTCGGCGACGTCTCGATCAAGATGAGGAACCTGCTGCGCAAGCAGGGGAAGCGCTCCTTCAACCCGGGCACCAAAGCAGCGATGCTGCTGCTCACGATCAAGGACCCGACCACGGTCAAGCTCGTGCGCAAGACCATGGTCGAGTGGGGCTACAAGGCGCAGCGCCTGGCACACCGCTGGGCCAAGCAGCTCGGCTTGATCCAGGAGCAGACGCGCCGCCCGCCGCTCACCGTGGGCAAGCCGCCCATCCGCGAGCAGGTGATCCACTTCGTGAACAAGCCCATGCCGGGCAATCTGCCCAAGCGCACGGCGCGGCAGCTCCTCGACATCGAGGATCACACGGTGATCCCCGTGATCCGCAATCCCCAGGTGCCGGCGGGCGAGTCGGAAGCCGTGTTCTACTTCCCCGGCTGCGGCTCCGAGCGCCTCTTCAGCCAGGTGGGGCTGGCCACCCAGGCCATGCTCTACCACGTGGGCGCCACCACCGTGCTGCCGCCGGGCTACCTCTGCTGCGGCTATCCGCAAACGGCCGCCGGCAACGACGACAAGGGGCAGCGCATCACCACCGAGAACCGCGTGCTCTTCCACCGCGTCGCCAACACGCTCAACTACCTCGACATCAAGACCGTGGTCGTCTCCTGCGGCACCTGTATGGACCAGCTGCTCGACTATCACTTCGAGCAGATCTTCCCCGGCTGCCGCCTGCTCGACATCCACGAATACCTGATGGAGAAAGGCATCGCGCTCGACGGCATCCCCGGCGTGCGCTATATGTATCACGAGCCATGCCACACGCCGATGAAGCAGTACACCGGCATCGACGTGACGCGCAAACTGCTGGGTAGCGAAGTCGCGCTCAACGACCGCTGCTGCGGCGAATCGGGAACCCTCGCCGTCACGCGACCGGACGTCTCGACCCAGGTGCGTTTCCGCAAGCAGGAAGAACTGGAGAAGGATGCCGCGCGGCTGCGCGCCGACGCCGCGCCGGGCACCCCGGTGAAGGTGCTCACCTCCTGCCCCAGCTGCCTGCAGGGGCTGAGCCGCTTCGAGCACGACGCGGGGGGGCTGGAGGCCGACTACGTGGTGGTGGAACTGGCGAAGCACCTGCTCGGCGCCGATTGGCTCGAGCGCTACGTCGAGGCCGCCAACCGCGGCGGGATCGAGCGCGTGCTGCTGTAAGCGCCCGTGCCGCCATCGCCGCAGGCGGCCTTCATGGCGCAGGCGGGGCCTCCGGTCCGCCCCGCCTGCCTCACTCCCCTTGCTGGCCCGCCCGCAAGGCTTCTTCGAGCTCGCGGCGCTCGGCAGCGAGGCGCTGCGCCGCCGCGCGCCGCTCGTCCAAGAGGCGCTGCAAGGTCGGCGCGAGCGCATCCGAGTCCCCTCCCTCGGCAATCAGGGCGCGGATCTGGGCGATCTGCCGGTCGTAGTCGGCCAGATGCGCGTCGCGCCAGGCATCGAACGCCTGCAACGTCGGGAAAGCCTGCCGCAGACGCTCCTGCTGGCGGCGCAGGCTCTGTTCCTGTGGCGAGAGCGCCCCAGCCTCGTTGGCCTCCTGACGCTGCGCCCGCGCGGCCGCCGGATCGACCACCTTGCGGATCATGCCGCTGTCGTCGACCAGCCAGTACTTGCGGCCATAGCATTCGGACGGCAAGGGGTTGCCGCACACGCGCTGGCCCTTGGCATCGTCGCAGCACGCTACCCCTGCCGGAGCACCCGCCATGGCCGTGGTCGACGCCATGACCGTCGCCAGCGCCCCCATCAAGGCCACACCCCAGATCCGCCAACCCATCGCCCCAGCCCTCATGGCTTGATCTGCATATGATATGCGATAAGGCCGATCGATGCCACCTCTGCTCTGCATGGGAGCGCCGGCGGGTTTTTCTCAGGCGCGGCGCGCCCCCTCGCTCTTCACGCCATAGCGCTCGCGATACGCTCGCACCGCCGGCAGGTGCTCGCGCAGGCGCGGATCGTCGGCGAGCAGCGCGAGCAAGTCCTCGAGCGTGGCCACGGCGATCACGGGGATGCCGAAGCGCCGGCACACTTCCTGGGCGGCGGACTCCTCGCCCTCGCCGCGCTCCATACGATCGAGCGCGATCACGACGCCTGCCGGCTCCGCCCCGTGGGCGCGGATGAGCTCGATCGAGGCCCGCACCGAAGTGCCCGCCGAGATCACGTCATCGACGATGAGGATGCGCCCGCGCAGCGGCGCGCCGATGAGCCGCCCCCCTTCGCCGTGGTCCTTGGCTTCCTTGCGATCGAACGAAAAAGGCTTGTCGAGACCGCGCTCGGCCAGACGAATCGCCACCCCCGTCACCAAGGGAATACCCTTGTACGCCGGCCCGAAGAGTCCGTCGAAGGCGATACCGCTTGCGCGGATCGCCTCGACGTAGAAGCCGCACAGGGCGCGAAACGAGGCGCCGTCGTCGAAGAGCCCCGAATTGAAGAAATACGGCGAGCGCCGCCCGGCCTTGGTGACGAACTCGCCGAAGCGCAGCACCCCCTTCTCGCAGGCCAGGCGCAGGAATTCCCGGCTAAAATCCATGAACTTCCCCTTTTTTCATGCACGCAACGGGCGGCAATGGTACGCGCCGGCCCGCCGCGCCGCAAGCCGCCCTGGAGACGACATGGCCCTGCGCATCCTCACGCTGAACCTCAACGGCATCCGCTCTGCCGCCGACAAAGGCTTCTTCCGCTGGCTGCCCACGCAAGACGCCGACCTCGTTGCCGTGCAGGAGCTCAAGGCGCAGGAAAAGGACCTCGCCGCAGCCATGCGCCACCCCGACGGCTACAGCGGGCACTTTCATTTTGCCGAGAAAAAGGGCTACTCTGGCGTCGGCCTCTACCTGCGCACGCCCCCGCTCGAGCTCGTCCGCGGCATCGGCGAGCCCGAGTTCGACGCCGAAGGGCGCTACCTCGAGGCGATCTACCCCGGTCTCTCGGTGGTCTCGCTCTATCTTCCTTCCGGTTCGGCCGGCCCAGAGCGGCAGGCATCCAAGTTCCGCTTCATGGAGGCGTTCTTTCCCAAGCTACGCGAACTGCGCCACTGCGGCCGCGAGGTGGTGATCTGCGGCGACTGGAACATCGCCCACACCGAGAAAGATCTCAAGAACTGGCGCAGCAACCAGAAGCACTCCGGCTTTCTGCCCGAAGAGCGCGCCTGGCTCACCCGCGTGTTCGACGAACTGGGCTGGGTCGACGTCTATCGTCGCCTTTACCCCGAAGCCACGGAAGAAGGCTACACCTGGTGGTCTAACCGCGGCCGCGCCTGGGAAAAGAACGTCGGCTGGCGCATCGACTACCAGATCGCCACCCCCGGCATCGCCGCCACCGCCCGCGCCGCCCGGGTCTACAAGGACGAGCGATTCTCCGATCACGCCCCGCTCATCGTCGATTACGCCTTCGCCCTGGCGCAAAATCCGCGATAATTTCACCTTTTCGTCACGAGAGCGCCACGATGAACCCCAAAGTCGAAGCCATGCGCCGCGTGCTCGCCCAGGCCGAATGCATCGCCGATTCCACCGAGGTGCAGCGCGCCATCGACCGCATCGCCGCCGAGATCACGGAAGTGCTCGCCGAACGCGACCCGCTCGTGTATGTGGTCATGAAAGGCGCCGTCGTCTTCGCCGGCCAGATCCTGCCGCGGCTGCGCTTTCCGCTGGAAGTCGCCTACCTGCACGCCACGCGCTACCATGACACCACCGCCGGCAGCCGGCTGGAGTGGCGCGTCGAGCCCACCGCGCCCATCGAAGGGCGACCCGTGCTCGTGCTCGACGACATCCTCGACGAAGGCTATACGCTCGCCGCGGTGATGCAGCGCCTGCGCGACGAAGGCGCCGAAGACGTCTATCTCGCGGTGCTGTGCCACAAGCGGCACGAACGCAAGGCCTATCCCGGCATGCGGGCGCACTTCACCGGCCTGGAGATCCCCGACCGCTACGTCTTCGGCTACGGCATGGACTATAAAGGGTACTGGCGCAACGCCGACGGCATCTACGCCGTACGGGAACCCTGATGGCACCGCGAACGACCGTCGCGAGCGGCTGCAGGGCAAGGCGCCCGGAGCGCAGCAGGCGAGACATATCATGTAGATAGGCGAGCCTGCGAGCACCGCGCAACGCCGCCATGCGGCCGCGCAGTAGGTTGTTCGAGGTGCCACTGAGGAGGATGCAGTATGCTCGTCACCTTCAAGTCGGATGCCGACGCCGACATCTTCATGTACCGCAAGCACGCCGAGCCCATCGTGCAGCTGCTCGGCAAGGACGTCGAGCGCGGCATCCTCACGCTCGAAGAACTGCCGCAGGCCATCGCCAAGCTCGAAGCCGCGATCGAGGCCGACCGCCGGGCCCACCCCGGCATGGACGAGGCCGAAGAAGAAAAGGCGAAGGAAGAAGGCAAGGACGTACCGGTGGAATTCCACCGCCGGGCCTGGCCGCTGCTGCAGATGATGAAGCGATCGCTCGCCGAGAAGAAACCCGTCGTCTGGGGCGTGTGAGCAAGCCGGCGCAGGGCGGCTACCTCACAGCTGCAGCACCACCCCTTCGCGGCCCACCAGCACCGGCTCCACTTCCAGCCAAAGGCCAAAACGCTCGGCCACCGTCTCGCGGACGCGACGCGCGAGCGCGAGGAAATCCGCTCCCCTCGCCCCCCCGGCGTTGCACAGCACCAGCGCCTGGCGCTCGTGCACCCTCGCCCCGCCTTCGCGCGCTCCCTTGAGGCCGCAGCGCTCGATCATCCAGCCCGCGGCGAGCTTGACGCGCCCATCCGGCTGAGGGTGGCGCGGCAAGTCGGGATGGAGCGCCGCCAGGCGTTCGGCCACTTCGGGCGACACCAGCGGGTTCTTGAAGAAACTGCCGACGTTGCCCTGCACCCGGGGGTCGGGGAGCTTGCGCGCCCGGATCTCGGCCACCGCCGCATACACTTCGGCGGGAGAGACGTCTTCCCCCAGGCCAGCGAAGCGGCGCTGCAAATCGGGATAGTCGAGCCGCAGCGACGCCTGCCGCGGCAGGCGGAAGGTGACAGCCGTGATCACCAGGGAAGCAGACTCCGGCGCCTTGAAGCGGCTGGTACGGTAGCCGAAACCGCACTCGGCGGCCGAAAGCTTCCACGCTTGCCCCGTGTCGCGGTCCACCCCCTCGACCCAGGCGATGCGCTCGCCCACCTCCAGCCCATAGGCGCCGACGTTTTGCACCGGCACTGCCCCCACGCAGCCGGGAATGGCGGCGAGGTTCTCCAGCCCGCCCCAGCCGTGCGCCAGGCACCAGCGCACGAACCCGTCCCACGGCTCCCCGGCGGCGGCGCGCACGAGCCGCGCTCCGTCCTCTTCACCCAAGAGTTCGCGTCCGCGCGTGGCCAGGCGCACCACCCGGCCAGCGAACTCCTCCAGAAAAACGACGTTACTGCCCCCGCCCAGCACCAGCTCCGGCAGCGGCGCGGCTTGGCGCCGTTCGAGCCAGCAGGCGAGATCCGCATCGTCCTCCAGCACGAGCACTTCCTGCGCCCGGGCGGGCACCCCCAGGGTCGTCCAGGCCGACAAGTCGACGTCCGTAAACTGCTGCATCATTCCCCTTGCTCCGGCCCGATGGGAAAGAGCCGGTCGTAGCCCCAGTTGAAGACATAAGCATAGACGGTGTAGGCGAGCGCCAGGCCCAGGTCGGCCACGAGCGCCTCGAGCCATCCCATGCCGGTCCAGGCGACGATCACCGGCAAGGTGAGAAACAGCAGCCCGCCCTCGAATCCGAGCGCATGGGCGACGCGCCACAGAGGCGGGCGCAGGTCGGCGCGGCGGCGCAGGAAGTGCGCCTCCAGCCGGTCGAAGACGGTGTTGTAGCAGGCGTTCCACAGCGCGGCGATGAGCGCAAGCAGCGCCAGCAAGCCCAGCGAATCGAGCACCGGCGCGCCGCTGGCCCAGGAAAAAGGCGGCGTGATGAGCAGCAGGCCGCCGGCTTCGAACGCCAGCACCTGACGCGCTCGATCGCGCCAGTTGCGCAGGGCCACGCCATCATGCTTCGTCTCTCGCGCCCGGTTTCGCTCTTCCATCGGCGGCGATTGTACCGCTCCCCCCAGGTAAACCCTAGTTCCCAGCCGGATGCTTTTCCGCTATCCTGCCCCGCCAAGATCGGGATCCTGGGAGGGACGAGGGTGGCGATGCTCGAACTGGAAGGCATCGTGATGGCCTTTGGCGGCTTTCGCGCCGTCGACGGCGTCACGCTCGCCGTCGAGGAAGGCCAGGTGCTCGGGCTCATCGGCCCCAATGGTGCGGGCAAGACGACGCTCTTCAACGTGATTGCCGGAGCCTACCGCCCAACCGCCGGCACCCTTCGTTTCCTGGGCGAGGACATCACCCGGCTGCGCACCGACGAGCGCTTCCACAAGGGGCTGGTGCGCACCTTCCAGATTCCGCACGAATTCCACCGCCTGAGCGTGCTGGAAAACCTCATGGTGGTGCCGCCGCGCCAACCCGGCGAGAACCTCTTCGCCAACTGGTTCGACTGGGGTCGGGTGCACCACGTCGAAGAGCACGTGCGGCAGAAGGCGATCGAGGTGCTCGCCTTTCTCGAACTCACCCACGTGGCCAACGAACGCGCCGGACATCTCTCCGGGGGGCAAAAGAAACTGCTGGAGCTCGGCCGCACCATGATGACCGACGCGAAACTCGTGCTCCTCGACGAACCCGCCGCCGGAGTGAACCGCACCCTGCTGCGCAAGCTCGAGGAGAAGATCCAGATCCTCAACCGGGAATGGGGCTACACCTTCATCCTCATCGAACACGACATGGAGATGATCGCCAAGCTCTGCCACCCCGTCGTCTGCATGGCCGAGGGCAAGGTGCTCACGCAGGGGGAATTCCTCGACGTGCGCAACGACCCTCGCGTGCTCGAAGCCTATCTGGGCGAGACCGTGACGGAGGGGCGCGCATGAGTGCGACCGCGGCCCGCGATCGACCCCAGCCCATCCTCATCATGCACCAGGTGCGCGGCGGCTATGGCGACGCCGACATCCTGCAGGGCGTCTCGCTCACGGTGATGCCGCAAGAGATCGTGGTCATCGTCGGCCCCAACGGCGCGGGCAAGTCGACGGCGATGAAGGCGGTGTTCGGGCTGGTGCGCATCCGCAGCGGCGCCATCGTCTTCGACGGCGAAGACATCACCGGCTGGAGCCCGGATCGCATCGTGCGCCGCGGTATCTCCTACGTGCCGCAGGTCGACAACGTCTTTCGCGAGATGACGGTGCATGAGAACCTGGAGATGGGCGCCTTCCTCGCCAAGGGCGATCTGAGCGCAGCCTTCGATCGCATCTACGCCCTCTTCCCCGACTTGAAGGCCAAACGCCACGCCCTCGCCGGCGACCTCTCCGGCGGGCAGCGCCAGATGGTGGCGATCGGCCGGGCGCTCATGCTCGAACCCCAGCTTTTGCTGCTCGACGAGCCCACCGCCGGGCTCTCCCCCAAGTACATGCAGCAGATTTTCCAGATCTGCCGCGACGTGCGCGACTCGGGCGTATCGATCCTGCTCGTGGAGCAGCACGCCAAACAGGCGCTCGCCTTCTGCGACCGCGGCTACGTGCTCGCCACCGGCGCCAACCGGCACGAAGGCAGCGGCCGCGAGCTCCTCGAAAATCCCGAGATCGCCCAGATGTTCCTCGGCGGATGAAGGGCCGGCCACCATGATGGAATTCCTCAATTTCTACGTCGTTCCCGGCATCGTCACCGGCTCGATCTATGCGCTCGGAGCGATCGGCATCACGCTCATCTTCGGCATCCTGCGCTTCGGCCATTTCGCCCACGGAGATCTCGCCACCAGCGGCGCCTACCTCGCCCTGGGAGCGACGGCGCTGCTCGGACTCACGCCCTGGGCGGCGCTGCCGGTGGCCATGCTCCTCACGGCGCTGCTCGCCTACGGCATCCATCGCCTCTTCTACCGCCACCTCGAATCCCGGCCCAAGATTCTCACCGTGATCGCCTCGCTGGGCATCGGCATGATGCTGCGCTCGGTGGTACAGGTCGTCTGGGGCGTGGATCCTCTCGCCTACGGCAGCGGCATCGCGCGGGCCCAAGCCTTCGGCCCCCTGATGCTGCGTCCGCGCGAAATCGCCACCCTGGCGCTCACGCTTGCCCTAGTGGCGACGCTCCTGGCCTTCCTGCGCTACAGCAAATGGGGCAAGGCGATGCGAGCGATGTCCGACAACCCCGATCTCGCCCGCCTGTGCGGCGTCGACAACGACGGGGTCACGCGGCTGACCTGGTTCATCGTCGGGGCGCTCGCGGCCGCCTCGGGCTTTTGCCTGGGCATCAACACCGAGCTCACCACCATGATGGGCTGGTCGGCGATGCTGTCGATGTTCGCCGCGGCGGTGCTGGGAGGGGTCGGGCGCGTGGAAGGGGCGGTGGTCGGCGGCCTGGTGATCGGGCTGGCCGAGGAGCTGTCGGTACTCGTCGTGCCCAGCCCCTACAAGTCGGCCACCGCCTTCGTCATCCTGCTCGCCATCCTGCTGCTGCGGCCGCAGGGCATCTTCAAGGGCAAAGTGCTGTAAGGAGCAACGCCATGGCCTCGATCGGCCTCATCAACTACGCCACCTTCATGGGCACCATGATCGGCATCTATGGCGTGCTCGCCTTGGGCCTGAACATCCAATGGGGCGTCACGGGGCTCTTCAACGCCGGCATTGCCGGGTTCTTCGCCGTGGGGGCCTATCTCTCGGCGCTCATCACCGCCTCGCCCTCGCCCGAGCGCATCATGGGCTGGGAGCTGCCGGTGGCCGTGGGCTGGCTCGGGGCCATGGCTGGTGCCGCGCTCATCGCCTGGCCCATTGGGCGCATCTGCCTGCGTTTCCGCTCCGATTACCTGGCCATTGCCACCATCGGCGTGGCCGAGGTGATCCGGCTCGTGCTGCGCACCGAGGAAGGGCTCTCCGGCGGGGCGCGCGGCATCACCGGGGTGCCCCGCCCCTTCGGCGGCCTCGAATACTCGCTGTCGCAGTTCGCCTACTTCGCTCTGGTGATCGCCGTGCTGCTCGTGGTCTACTGGGCGCTCGAGCGCCAGCTCGCCGCCCCCTGGGGGCGGATGATGAAGGCGATCCGCGACAACGAGCAGGCCGCCGCGGCCATGGGCAAGAACGTCGAGAAGCGGCGCCTCGAAGCCTTCGTGCTGGGCGCAGCGGTGATGGGTCTGGCCGGAGCGCTCTACGTGCACTTCATGCGCGCAATCACGCCCGAGGCCATCGACCCGATGATCGCCACCTTCCTCGTGTGGATCATGCTCATCCTGGGCGGCTCGGGCAACAACCGCGGCGCCATTCTGGGAGCGATCATCGTCTGGATCATCTGGTCGATGTCGGAATTCATCACCGACCAGCTCCCGGCCGAGATCGCCACCCAGGCCAAGTACATCCGCGTCTTCCTCATCGGCCTCATGCTGCAGCTCATCCTGCGCTTCCGCCCCGAAGGATTGTTGCCGGAAGAAAGCGGGCAGCGCACCTCACCCCACCTCCCTCCCTCGCGGTAAACTACTCCGCTCTACCGATACCCTCCCAAGGAGACCGACCATGAAGAAGAAAATCCTCGCTTCGCTCAGCGCCCTCGCCCTCGGCGGGGCGATCGCAAGCGCCCCGGCCATGGCGCAGAACGTCAAGGTGGCCTATCTCGTGGCCATCACCGGGCCGATCGCCGGCATGGCGCCGATGATGGTGCAGTCGATGAAGTTCGCCGCCGAGCAGGTCAACGCCCAAGGAGGAATCGGCAACGGCGGCAAGCTCGACCCGCAGGTATACGATTCCGGCTGTAACCCGCAGCTGGCCACCGACGCCGCCACCAAAGCGGTGAACGTCAACGGCGTGATCGGCATCGTCGGCCCCTCCTGCTCCGGGCCGGTGATCGCGGTGGCCAACTCCGTGAGCGTGCCAGCCGGCGTGCTCCTCGTCACCTCTTCGGGCACTTCGCCCAAGATCAGCACGCTCGACGACAAGGATCTCGTGTTCCGCACCGTGCCGTCCGACGACTACCAAGGCCGGGCGCTGGCGCGCGCGCTCAAGGCCCGCGGCATCGACAAGGTGGCCGTCACCTATCTCAACAACGACTACGGCCTGGGGCTAGCCGAAGCCTTCGCCGACGAATTCCAGAAACAGGGCGGCACCATCACCGCCAGTCGGGCGCACGAAGACAAGAAAGCCTCGTACCGCTCCGACCTGGCCGAACTGGCCAAGGGCGGAGCCGACACGCTGGTGGTCTTCGCCTACGGCAATTCCTCCGGGCTCACCATCCTGCGTCAGGCGATCGAGAACGGTTTCTTCAAGAATTTTGTCGGCGCCGACGGCATGCGCGACGAGGGCATGGTCAAGACCCTGGGCCCGGACAATCTCAAGCCCCTCCTCGTCTCGGCCCCGGCCGGTGCCACGGGCGCCGGGTTCGAGAAATTCGGCAAGGACTTCAAGGCCACCGGCGGCGACCCCAACGGGACGTTTGCCGCCACGAGCTACGACGCCGCCTTCCTCATGGCGCTGGCGATCGAAAAAGCGGGCGGGGACAAGGCGAAACTGCCCCAGGCGCTGCGCGAAGTCGCCACCGCCCCCGGCGAACCCATCCTGCCGGGTGAGTGGGCCAAGGCCAAGAAACTGATCGCCGAAGGCAAGGACATCGACTACAAAGGCGCCGCCGGCGATCATGAATTCGACGCGCACGGCGACGTGCCCGGCAGCTACATCCTCTACAAGGTGAGCAGCAGCGGCTTTGCCGAAGTCGAACGCATGAAGTGATCTTCAGCGCCGCGCGCAGCGGCGCTTCAGCCGAAGACCTGGCGGTGCTCGCGCGTCGCGCGGAACTGCACCGTCGGGTACTTCTCCATCGTCACCTCCAGGTTGTAGCGAGATGAAGCCAGGTACACCGGGTTGCCGTCGATGTCGCGCGCCAGGCGCAGGGCCTGCTCGCGCTCGAAGCGCGCGCGGGTGGCCTCGTCCGGATAAACCAGCCAGCGGGCGGTGTGGATCTCCGCCGGCTCGAAGATCGCTTCCACGCCGTATTCGCTGCGCAGCCGCTCGGCCACGATCTCGAACTGCAGCGCCCCCACCGCCCCGAGCAGGAGCTGGCCGCCCTCGAGCTCGAACACCTGGATCGCCCCTTCCTCGCCCAGCTCCTTCAAGCCCTTGTGCAGCGGCTTGGTCTTGAGCGGGTCGCGCAGCCGCGCCATGCGGAAGAGCTCCGGCGCAAAGTAGGGGATGCCGGTGAAGCCGAGCTTCTCGCCCTCGGTGAGGGTGTCGCCGATCTGCAGCTGGCCGTGGTTGTGGATGCCGATGATGTCCCCGGCAAACGCCTCTTCCTGGATCGCGCGCTCGTTGGCCATGAAGGTGATGGCGTTGGCCAAGCGCATCTCGCGTCCGGCGCGCACGTGCCAAGCTTTCATGCCGTTCGTGTAGCGGCCGGAGCAGACGCGGAAGAAGGCGATGCGGTCGCGGTGCTTCGGATCCATGTTCGCCTGGATCTTGAACACGAAGCCGGAGAATTTCTCCTCGGTGGGCACCACCCGCCGCACGCCGGCCTCGCGCGGCTGCGGCGGCGGCGCCCAGTCGATGAGCGCCTGCAGGATCTCTTGCACGCCGAAATTGTTGATCGCTGAGCCGAAGAAGACCGGCGTCTGCCGTCCCGCGAGGAATTCGCCCAAGGCGAAGGGCGAGAGCGCATCGCGCGCAAGCGCCACCGCCTCGCGCATGGCTCCGACCTCGGCGGGAAAGCGCGCATCGAGCTCGGCATTGGCGAGCCCCGCGATCACCTCGGCTTCTACCCGCTTCTCCTCGCCCGGGCGGAACACCAGGGTGCGGTCGTGCAACAGGTGATACACGCCGCGAAAGACCTTGCCGCTGCCGATGGGCCAGGTAATGGGGGCGCAGTCAATTTTGAGCACCGACTCGATTTCGTCGAGCAGCTCGAAGGGCTCGCGCACCTCGCGGTCCATCTTGTTGATGAAGGTGATGATGGGCGTGTCGCGCAAGCGGCACACTTCCAGGAGCTTGATCGTCTGCGCCTCCACCCCCTTGGCCGCGTCGATCACCATCACGGCGCAGTCGACGGCGGTGAGCACGCGGTAGGTATCCTCGGAGAAATCCTGGTGGCCCGGGGTGTCGAGCAGGTTGACCACGTGCCCATCGTACTCGAACTGCATCACGGAGGAAGTCACCGAGATGCCGCGCTGCTTTTCCACCTCCATCCAGTCGGAAGTGGCGTGCCGCGCCGATTTGCGCGCCTTCACCGTTCCGGCCAGCTGGATCGCCCCGCCGAAGAGGAGCAGCTTCTCGGTGAGCGTGGTCTTGCCCGCGTCCGGGTGCGCGATGATGGCGAAGGTGCGCCGCCGCGCCACCTCCTGCGCCAACTGTTCTGCCAAGGCTTCGCCCATGTTGCTCTTTTCTGGGAAAATCGCTTATTTTAGCAGCAGGCACGCCCATCATGATCCGTTTCGGCCTCGACCGCCTTCTTGCAGAACCCGAACTGCGCCGCCCCCTCGCCGGTCGGCGCGTGGCGCTGCTGGCGCACCCGGCTTCCGTCACGCGCGACCTGGTGCACGCCGCCGACGCCCTCGCGGCCCTGCCAGAGGTGCGGCTCACCGCGCTTTTCGGCCCGCAGCACGGCGCGCGCGGCGACAAGCAGGACAACATGGTCGAGTCGCCCGACGAATTCGACGCCCGCCTGGGCATTCCCGTCTTCAGCCTCTACGGCGCGGTGCGCCGCCCCACCCCGGCGATGATGGACCCCTTCGACGTGCTGCTGGTCGACCTGCAGGATCTCGGCTGCCGCGTCTACACCTACCTCACCACCCTGCGCTACGTACTGGAAGCGGCTGCCGCGCACGGCAAGAGCGTGTGGGTGCTCGAGCGGCCCAATCCGCTCGGGCGCGGCATCGAGGGAGGGCTGCTGCAGCCGGGCTGGGAGAGCTTCGTCGGCGCCGGGAGCCTTCCCATGCGCCACGGCCTGACCCTGGGCGAAGCCGGGCGCTGGTTCATCGCCACCCTGGGGCTCGACGTGGACTATCAGGTGGTATCGCTCGAAGGCTGGGACCCGGAGGCCGCCCCCGGTTACGGCTGGCCGCTGGGCAAGCGCACCTGGATCAACCCCAGCCCCAATGCCCCCACCCCGTGGATGGCGCGCTGCTATCCCGGTACCGTGCTCGTCGAAGGCACCACCCTCTCCGAGGGGCGCGGCACCACCCGGCCCTTGGAAGGCTTCGGCGCCCCGGACCTCGACCCCTGGCGGCTGCTCGCCGAAATGGAGATGCTCGCCCCGCACTGGCTGAAGGGCTGCCGCCTGCGCCCCTGGTTCTTCGAGCCGACATTTCACAAGCATGCGGGCAAGCGCTGCGGCGGGCTCATGATCCACGTAGAAGACCCGGCGCACTACGACCCCCGGCGCTTTCGCCCCTGGCGCCTGGTGGCGCTGGCGCTCAAGGCGCTGCACCGGCTCGACCCCGAGCGGCCGCTGTGGCACACCAACCCCTACGAGTACGAATACGATCGCCTGGCGATCGATCTCATCGACGGCGGCCCGCGCCTGCGGCAGTGGGTCGAGGACGAGGCGGCCGCGCCGGCCGATCTCGACGCGATGATCGAGCCGGAAGAGCGCGCCTGGGCCGAGATCCGCGCCCCCTTCCTCCGCTGACGCCATCCACCCTATGCTTCCCCTATAATGAGGGTAACGGTGCATTCCGCGCCCAGGCGAGCGGCTCATTCGCATGTACTTTCTTCTCCCGATCCTTCGCCGTGCCGCCCGTACCGCGCCGCGGTATGGCCGCCCCCAAGGGAGCGCGAACGCCGCGCCTCCAACCGCGCGACGCCTGCTCGCCTTTCTCGCGCTCTTGCTTGCCGTCGTCGCTTCGGCGCGCGCGGAGTATCACTTGGGGGTCTTTTCCCACCGCCCCGGCGAGATCCTCCAGCGTCAATGGCAGCCGCTCGCCGATGAGCTCTCGCAGGCGCTCGCCGAACCCGTCATTCTCGAAGTCCTCACGCCCGAGGCGCTCGATCGCGAGATCGCCGCCCGCCGCATCGACTTCCTCTTCACCAATCCCGTTCACTACATCCAGGAAAAACACCGCCACGCCTTCTCCGGCCCCATCGCCACGCTCATCACGCTCGAGCACGGCGTCAAAACCTCGGCCATGGGCGGAGTGATCCTGGTGCGCCGCGACGGTCCCGTCCAGCGCCCGGAAGATCTCAAAGGCAAACGCGTCCTGATTGCTGGAGGCAAAGGGCTTGGAGGCTATCTCGCCCAGGCCGCCTGGCTGCTCGAGCGCGGAGTGCGCGTGCCCGAAGACGTCACCCTCCTTCCCCAAGGCAATCACGACGCCGTGGTCCAGGCCCTGCTCGAAGGCAAGGGCGAGGCCGGGTTCGTGCGCACGGGGCTGCTCGAAGCGCTCGCGCGCGAGGGGCGGCTCACGCCGGCAGACGAAGCGCGCCTCCTGGTGCTCGGCCAATGGCACCCTCCCGGTTTTCCGTACAAGGTCACCACCACTCTCTACCCCGAATGGGCCTTCGTCGCCCTGCCCCATGTCTCGCCCGAGACCACCCGCAAGGTTGCGCTCGCCCTCTACTACCTCACCGACCGTCTCGAAGCCATACCCGACCCCCGGTTCACTGCCGCAGGCATCGGCGGCTTCACCGTACCGGCCGACTACTCCGGCGTGGAGCGCCTCGCCCAGCGGCTACGCGTGCCGCCGTTCGAGCACGTGGAAGTGCAGTTGCGCGACGTGCTGCACCAGTACGCCCTGCCCTTGCTGCTGCTCGCCTTCGCGGGCGTTCTGCTCGCCCTACTCACGCTGCGCCTGTGGCACACCCGGCGCCAGCTCGAGCACCAGCGCGCCCGCCTCGCCTCGGCGCTTGCCCAGACCCAGACCATCCTCGAGACCGTGGACGAAGCCATCTACGGCACCGACGCGCAGGGCCGCTGCATCTTCTTCAACCGCGCCGCCTCCGAGCTCCTTGGCTTTTCCCCCGAGGAGGTGCTCGGTAAAGATCCGCACGAACTCTTCCACGCGCGGCGACCGGACGGGCAGCCCTATCCGCCTGAGCACTGCCCCTTGCACCGCGCGCTCGAAGCCGGGCAAAAGGTGAGCCAGGACGACGTCTTCTGGCGGCGCGACGCTCTGCCGGTACCGGTGCACGTCTCCGCCAGCCCCCGCCTCGAGAACGGGCGCGTGATGGGCGCCGTCGTCGCCTTCCACGACATCACCGAGGAAGTGCGCCTGCTCGAAGAACTGCGCCGGCTCGCGGCCTACGATCCGCTCACGGGCCTGGCCAACCGCGGCCACCTCGAGCAGCGCCTGCAAGAAGCCCAATCGGCAGTGCAGCGCAGCAAACGGCCGGCGGCGCTTCTCATGTTCGATCTGGACTACTTCAAGAAAGTCAACGACACCTACGGGCACGCCGTGGGCGATCGCATGCTGCAGGCCTTCGCCCGCGTGCTGCGCCACAACCTGCGCCCCACCGACTTCATCGCCCGCTATGGCGGCGAAGAATTCATCGCCATCCTGCCGGATACCTCCCTCGACACGGCGGTCAAGGTGGCCGAACGGGTGCGGCAGTCCTGGGCCCACACCCAGCTGTCGCTCGACGATCCAGGAAAGGTCCTCAGCGGCACGGTGTCGATCGGCGTCGCCCCCCTCGACCCCGACGCTCCCCTGGACGAGAGCCTGGCGCGGGTCGACGAGGCTATGTACCGCGCCAAGCGCGAAGGCAGAAACCAAGTTGCCCTGCCGCCGGCGGGAAGCAAACGGCTCGAAGACGGAGCCTGCTCATGAGCCCAGCCTGCGACCTCGCCCGGCGCCGCTGGCTCGCCGCCCTCGCTCTGGGGGCGCTCGCGGCCAGCAGTGTCGCCGGCTGCACCCCCGAACCGCCCTTGCGCCTTTCCTACCATCTCTGGTCGGGCTATGAGCCGCTGCGCCTCTATGTCGACGCTGCTCCCAACGCAACGGCCGGCCTGCAGCTCGTTGAAGTCGCGGACGCCGAAGCGCAGCTGCAGCTCTTGCGCCTGCGGCAAGTGGAAGCGGCCCTGATCACGCTCGACGAGGTCCTCCTCGGCCGGGCGCAGGGCCTGGATCTGACGGTGGTGGGCATCATCGACGTCTCGGCCGGTGCCGACCACGTCATGGCGCGCGACCGCTGCCGCGATGCCGCCGGCTGGCGTGGCGCCCGCGTCGCCGTCGAGCGCCGCGGCCCCGGCCGGCTCCTGCTGCAAGCCTGGTGCGAACACCTGGGGCTCGATCCCCAGCAGCTGAAGCTCATCCCCTATTCGCCGCCGCGCCAGCTCGACACCTGGCTGCAGCGCGAATTCGACCTGGCCGTGACCTACCAACCCTACGTCGAACGCCTGCGCCGCCTGGGAGCCGTCTCCTGCTTCGATTCTGCCGTGCCGCCACCGATCGTGCTCGACGTCCTGGTCGTGCGCAGCGCCATCCTCGGCACCCACGGGAAGGCGATTGAACGCCTCATGCGCACTCACTTCCGCGGCCTCGAGTGGATGCACGACTACGCGATCGACGCCCGCTACCGCATTGCCCGCCGCTTCGGCCTGCCGCTCGAAGACGCTTTCACCCCCTTCATCGGCCTCATCTTCCCCTCGCTCGAAGAGCAAAAAGACTGGCTCGAACGCAAGCTCCCCGAGGTCCTCACCACCCTTTCCGGACTGCTGCAGCGCGCCGGCCTGCTTCCTGAGGCGGCAGCCCCTTGGGTCCCCGCCTCGACCCGCTTCCTTCCCCCCTCGCCGTGACGTAGGAATCCTGCGATGCCCCCTCCGTTTCGCCCCTCACTCGCCCTGCGCCTGGCCTTGCTGTTCCTCGTCGTGATCCTCGCCTTGCTGGGTGCCGAAGGCTGGCTCGCCTGGCGCGACGCCCGCGAACGCACGCTGGCCGCTGCGCAAGAGCACCTGCTGGGGCTCGCCGCCGCCCTCGTGCGCGCCGCCGAGCACCGCTGGGCCGACCGCCCCGACGAAGTGCGCGCCGACATCGACTTCCAGGCAGCTTCCCCGGGGCATCACGCCACCCTGCTCACCGATGGGCAAGGCCGCATCCTCGCCGCCCACCGGCAGGACTGGGAGGGGCTGAACCTGCCGGACGTCCTGCCCGATCTCGCATTGCCGCTTCCCCCTCCCCGCCTCGACACCCTGCGCTGGCAGATCCAGGGCGATGCGGTGCGCCTGGCGATTCCCTGGTCGCCTCCGGAGGACCTGGGCACGGCGCCGGGAGCCAGCCCCGGCTGGTTGATCCTCTCTTACGATTTTCACTCCCTCCTGGCCCAGCGCCTGGCCGAGCACTACCGTGCCTTCGCCTGGCAGGCCGCCTTGCCGGTGGGGATGATCCTGTTGCTCGGGCTCTACATCCACTATCGCGGCGCCCGCCCGCTCGAAACCCTCACCCGCGCCCTGCGAGCGGCTGCCTCACCGGGGGGGTACCGCCCGCCCGAGCTCGGCGGCGCCATCCCCGAAGTTCGCGCCCTGGGCGAAGCGATCGCGCAGGCCATGGCCGCACTGGCGCACCAGCAGGAACGCCTGCGCCAGCTCGACGTCGCCATCGACGCCAGTCCGGCCCAGTTCGTCATCACCGACACCCAGCCCAGCATCCTCTACGTCAATCGCGCCTTCACCGAAGTCACCGGCTACCCCCCCGGCGAAGTGCTGGGCAAGAACCCGCGCATCCTCCAATCCGGCAAGACCCCGCGCGAGACCTACCTCGACCTGTGGACGCATCTGACCGCCGGCCGGCGCTGGAGCGGCGAATTCATCAACCGGCGCAAGGACGGCAGCGAATACGCCGAATTCGCCACCATCGCCCCGGTCTTCGACGAAGCGGGGCAGATCACCCACTACATCGCCATCAAGTTCGACCTCAGCGAACAGCGCCGCATCACCGAACGCCTCTCGCACCTGCTCACCCACGACCCCCTCACAGGCCTGGCCAATCGCCCCCTGCTGCTCGAGCGCATCGACCTACGGCTCGCGCAAGGCAAGAGCGCCGGACAAAACTTCGCTCTCGTTCTGTTCGACCTCGACGGTTTCAGTGACATCAACCAACGCTACGGCACCCGCGCCGGCGACGAGCTCATCAAGGAGATCGGCCGCGCACTGGAGCACACGCTCACCGCCAGCGACACGATCGCCCGGATCGAAGCCGACGAATTCGCCGTACTCACCGACGCTCAACCCAGCGCGGCCGAAGCCGGAAACTTCGGCTGGAAGCTCGCCCGCACTATTTCCCATCTCATCGAACAGGAAGTCCGGGCGCGTTTTGCCGAGGGTCACCCCATAGAACGGCTCAGCGTGGCTGCCGGCATCGTCGCTTTCCCCGACGATTTCGCGGACGCCGAGGAAATTCTCGCCGCGGCGGCCCTGGCCTTGCAGCAGGCCCGCATCAGCCGCCAGCCCGGAGCCGTGCGCGTCTACGAGAGCCTCAGCGCCGATCTGCTGGCGCGGCGCAGCGCCATCGAAGAGGGGCTACGCGAAGCGCTCGCCGGCCAAGGCAGACATGTCTTGGAACTGCATTACCAGGGACAGTTCGATCGGCAGCATCGCCTGCGCGGGGCCGAGGCGCTGCTGCGCTTCACCCACGCCACGCTGGGCCGCATCTCCCCACTGGAATGCATTGCCGTGGCCGAACGCAGCGAGCTCATCTTTCTGCTCGGCTCGTGGATCCTGGGCACGGCGCTCACCGACGCCATGGCTTGGCGGCGCGCCAGCGGCTGGGACGGAACGCTGTCGGTCAACATCTCCCCCTTTGGCCTACGCGACCCCCATTTCGCCGAACGCGTGCTCGAACTCCTGCAGGCAAGCGGTCATCCGGCCGAGCGCCTCCTGTTCGAAGTCACCGAAAGCAGCATGTTCGAGCACCTGGAAGAGACCAAGCGCATCATGCGCCGCCTCGCCGTCGCCGGCATCCGCTGGTCGCTCGACGACTTCGGCACGAGCTTCTGCGGCCTGCACTATCTCGACCATCTGCCCGTGGCCGAGATCAAGATCGACCCCTCGTTCGTGCAGCGCGCCCCGAGCGAAGCCCGCGCGCGGCATCTCATCAATGCCATGGTCGAGGCTGCCACCGCCTTTTCCTGCCGCGTGGTCGCCGAAGGCGTGGAAAACGAAGCCCAGGAGCGGACGCTCGCCGCCTGGCCCGAGCTCCTGCTGCAGGGCTGGCATCTGGCCCGCCCCGAGCCGGCCGGAGCCTTTGCCCTGCGCCTAGGCGCCAGGACTCAGGGATAGCGTCGGTTGCAGATATCGATACAGATGAGATAAACCTGCATGCAGTCCACCGTGGTCTCGCCCACCCGGCCGCCGGTGGCGCGGCAATCGACCATCTGCTCGCCGCACACTTCCACGCAGCGGCTCCAGTCGCGCTTCGTCCCTTCCGCGTTCCTGGCGAGCGACTCCACGATGCGCTGATAGCAGGCCGCCACCTCCACCCGGCGCGGCCCCTCGGCCACGTAGCGCCAGTCGCGGCGGCGCAGGCCGTTGAGCGCCGTCTCGATGAGGCCGATGTCGTCGGCCCGCACCCGGCCGTTGCGCACCAGCCATTCCACCGCCTGGCAATCGAGCGAACGATCCTGCGCCACCGTCTGCGGCGCCGGCGGCAGGTAGCCCGCCTGGATGCGGACGCATGCGTGGGCGAAGAGAAAGCGCCGGGCGACCGGCCACAGATCGGGCAGCAGCGTGGGATTGTGCACGATCACCGGCACCCCCTCGACGAGGCGCACCTCGAAAACCCGCCGGGCCTTGGGATCTTCGCGTACCGCCACGGCCTGCCCCTTGGCATCGGTGCACCCCGTATATTCCGGTGATTCCTGTGCCTTGGCCCCCTGCCCCGCCAGCGCCACCCACAGGAACACCGCTGCCACCGCCCCGCGCCACGTCACTCGCATCGTTTTCCCCTATCGTTTTGTTTCACTATAGCCATCAAGCGTCCGCCTCGCTTGCCCAAGGCGTCGAATCGGATTAGACTAGACGGCCTAGTCTAACCCAAACCCGAGCACGTGAGCGACGACACCCGACGAAAAATCCTCGACGCGGCCAATGCCGTTTTCGCCGAGCGCGGCTACCGAGCCTCGCTCGACGAGATCGCACGGCGCGCCGGCGTGGCCAAGCAAACCGTCTACCATTACTTCCCGAGCAAGGACGAGCTCTTCGCCCGCGCCGTCGAGACGATGGGCGAGGGGATTTTGGTCGCGCTCTCCCCGCTCGAAGGCGAGGCGCTGGCCGATACCCTCACCCGCTTCGCCCGCACTTTCCGTGAGCGGGTGCTCGCCGAACCCTGCATCGCCCTGCACCGGCTACTGGTGGCCGAAGCGCCCCGCTTTCCCGAGCTCGCCCGCACGGTCTATGAGGCCGGCGTCGGCGAAACCGTGCGCCACCTCGCCGCGCTGCTCGCGCGCGCCATGGACGAAGGGCAGCTGCGGCGCGACGATCCTCACTTCGCCGCCGAGCTGCTGCTCGGCATGCTCACCAGCGCCGAGCGCAACCGGCGGCTCTATGAAGCCCATCCCCCAAACGGTGCCCCGGCCGAGATCGCCGCGCACATCGTCTCGCTCTTTCTGCGCGCCTACCACCCCGAAGAACCGATACAATCGACGGCTTCACCGTCGCCCCCCAGGAGCACGACCCCATGAAGATCCCCAAGCTCTTCCCGCCGGCGATCCTCGCCGTCCTCGTCATCGCATCCGCCGCCTGCAGCCGCGACGGTGCCGACGCCGCCAAAAATCAGGCCGCTCCCCCTCCGCCCGAAGTCGCAGTGATCGAAGCGCGCTATGGCAGCGCCGTGCTGCGCCGCGAGCTCCCCGGGCGGCTGGAAGCCTACCGCACGGCCCAGGTGCGCGCCCGCGTCGAAGGCATCCTGGAAAAGCGGTTTTTCGAAGAAGGCAGTGAAGTAAAAGAGGGACAACTCCTCTATCGCATCGATCCACGCACCTACCAGCGCGCCTTTGAAGCCGCCAAGGCCGACGTCGCCGCCACGAAACTGCTCGTCGAGCGTTATCGTCCGCTGGTGAAGATCAACGCCATCAGCCGCCAGGAATACGACTCGGCCGAGGCCGCCTGGAAACAGGCCGAGGCGCGGCTCGCGCAAGCCGCGCTCGATCTGGAAAACACCCGCGTGCCCGCGTCTATCTCCGGGCGCATCGGCCGCTCGCTCGTCACCGAGGGCGCGCTGGTGGGCAAAGGCGAACCGACGCACCTGGCCACCATCGAGCAGATCGACCCGATCTACGTCAATTTCACCCAGCCGAGCACCGAGCTGCTCGCCCTGCGCGAGGCGCTGCGCTCCGGCCAGTGGAAAGAAGCCGACCGCAGCACCGTCGAGATCGTGCTCGACAACGGCAAGACCTATCCTCTCCCCGCCAAGCTCCTCTTCGAGGACGTCTCGGTCGACCCCGCGACCGGTGCCGTGCTCATGCGCGCCCTGGCGAAGAACCCCGAGCACGTGCTGCTGCCCGGCATGTTCGTGCGCGTGCGCCTGCCGCAGATGCAGATGGACAAGGTCATCACCGTGCCGCAGCGCGCGGTGCAGATCAACCCTCAAGGGCACTTCGTCATGGTGGTCGACGCCAACAATACGGTCGCGCCCCGCGCGATCAAGGTGGGCGGCATGAGCGGCACCGACTGGGTGGTGCTCGAAGGGCTGCAGGAAGGCGAGAAGGTGGTCGTCGAGGGGCTGCTCAAGGTCCGCGCCGGCGCGCCGGTCAAACCCCTGCCCTGGCAACCCAAGAACACGCCCGCTGCAGCGGCTCCATCGACTGCCGCGAAGTGAGGGCCTGAGCCATGTCCGTCAATTTCTTCATCGACCGGCCGGTCTTCTCCTGGGTCATCGCCCTGGTCATCCTGCTCGCCGGCAGCCTTGCGGTGCGTTCCCTGCCGATCGCGCAGTATCCCGAAGTCGCCGCGCCGGCGCTGGCCATCTCCGCCAACTATCCTGGCGCTTCGGCCGAGGTGATGGAACAGACCGTGGTCGCGCTCATCGAGCAGGAGCTCAACGGCATCGAAAACCTCATCTACATGGACTCGCAGTCCGAACTGGGGCGCGCGACCATCAACCTCACCTTCTGGCCCGGCACCAACCTCGACATCTCTTCGGTGGAAGCGCAGAACCGCATCAAGCGGGTGGAGGCGCGGCTTCCCGACGACGTGCGCCGCCTGGGCGTGACCGTCAAAAAAATGCGCCGTAACTACCTGATGTTCGTCTCGCTCTTCTCGCCGGACAATTCGCTCAACAACGTCGACCTCGCCAGTTTCGCCTCCACCACCATCCTGGATCCGCTGCGGCGCGTGCCCGGAGTGGGCGATGCCGAACTCTTCGGCGCAGAATATTCGATGCGGATCTGGGTCTCGCCCGACAAACTCGACAGCTTCCAAGTCACGCCGGGCGACGTCATCAATGCGGTGGCCGCGCAGAACGTGCTGCTCGCGGTGGGCGAGGTCAATGCGCCGCCGTCGGTGCCCGGCATGGAATACGCCGCCACGGTGGTGACGCGCGGGCGACTGAAAACGCCCCAAGAATTCGGTGAGGTCATCGTGCGGGCGAAACCCGACGGCTCGATCGTGCGGGTGAAGGACGTCGCCCGGGTCGAGCTCGGCGCCCAGGATTACAACGTTTTTGCCCGGCTCAACGGACAGGCCAACGCCGCCATCGGCATCAAGCTCGCGCCGGGCTACAACGCCCTGGAAACAGCGCAGCGCGTACGCGCGCAGGTGGAAGAGCTTGCCAAATACTTCCCGCCGGGCATCGACTGGATCGTCCCCTACGACACCACCCCCTTCATCGAGATCTCCATCCAGGAAGTCATCAAGACGCTGTTCGAGGCGGTGGCGCTCGTCTTCATCGTGATGTACCTTTTCCTCGGCAACCTACGCGCCACCATCATCCCGACCATCGTCGTGCCGGTGTCGTTGGTGGGGGCGGCCGTGGGGCTGTGGATGCTGGGGTATTCCATCAACGTGCTCACGCTCTTTGCCATGGTGCTCGCCATCGGCATCGTGGTCGACGACGCCATCGTGGTGGTGGAAAACGTCGAGCGCGTGATGGCCGAGGATAAACTCCCGCCGCGCGAGGCAGCGCACAAGGCCATGTCGCAGATTGTGGGCGCGATCATCGGCATCACCCTGGTGCTCACCTCCGTCTTCATCCCCATGGCCTTCTTCCCCGGTTCGGTGGGCGTGATCTACCGTCAGTTCTCGATCACGCTGGTGCTCTCCATGCTCTTCTCCGCCTTGATGGCGCTCACCCTCACCCCGGCGCTGTGCGCCACCCTGCTCAAGCCGCACAAGCACGGTCACGGCGAGAAAGGCTTTTTCGGCTGGTTCAACCGCGGATTCCAAGCCACGACACGGGGCTACGTCTCCGGAGTGCGCCACGCCATCACCCGCCCCTGGCGGCTGATGATCATCTATGCAATCATTCTCGCCTGCACCGGCTGGCTATTCACCCGGTTACCGAGCAGCTTCCTGCCGGAAGAGGACCAGGGCTATTTCATCACCATGGTGCAGTTGCCTTCCGGCGCCACGCAACAGCGCACCCAGGAAATCGTGGCGCTGGCCGAGCAGTACTTCCTCTCTCAGCCGGAGGTGCAGAACACGATCGGCATCGTCGGTTTTTCCTTCCTCGGCCGCGGCCAGCACTCGGGGCTCCTCTTCGTGCGCCTCAAAGACTGGAGCGAACGCACGGCGCCAGAATCCTCGGCGCAGGCGCTCATCCAGAAAGCCAACCGGCATTTCGCCCCGCTCAAGGAAGCGATCATCTTCGCCATCAACCCGCCGGCCATCCCCGAGATGGCGGCCATCGGCGGATTCGACTTCCGGCTGCAGGATCGCGCCGGGCTCGGACGCGAGGCGCTCAACGCCGCCAAGGATCAGGCGTTACAGCTCGCGGCACAGGAACCACGCCTGAGCAACGTGCGCCTGGAAGGGATGCCCCCGGGGCCGCAGCTGATGCTCGACATCGACCGCGACAAGGCCGAGACGCTGGGCGTATCCTCCGCCGTGCTCAACCAGACGCTGCAGGCGATGTTCGGCGTGGCCTACATCAACGACTTCGAGCGCCAGGGCCGCATCCTGCGCGTGCAGCTGCAGGCCGACGCTCCGGTGCGCATGAACCCCGAGGAGATGCTGCAGGTGTCGGTGCGCAACAAGGACAGCAAGATGGTCAAGCTCTCCGAGATCGTCAAGACGCGCTGGACGATCGGTCCGCCGCGGCTCGACCGCTACAACGGCGTGCCTTCGCTCAAACTCACCGGCTCGCCCGCTGCGGGCATATCGAGCGGCGAGGCGATGCAGGTCATGGCGCAGATCGCCGCCCAGCTGCCCACCGGCATCGGCTACGAGTGGTCCGGCACCTCCTTCGAGGAAAATCTCTCCGGCGCGCAGGCGCCAATGCTCTTCGCCATCTCGCTCATCGTCGTCTTCCTGTGTCTGGCGGCGCTCTACGAGAGCTGGTCGATTCCGTTCTCGGTGATGCTGGTGGTGCCGCTGGGGGTGTTCGGTGCGCTGCTGGCGGTCACCTGGCGCGGGCTGCCCAACGACGTGTACTTCAAAGTTGGCCTAGTGGCCATCATCGGGCTCTCGGCGAAGAACGCCATCCTCATCATCGAGTTCGCCCGCGAACTGCACGACAGCGGCAAGAACCTGATGGAGGCCACGCTGGAGGCGGCCCGCATGCGCTTCCGCCCCATCCTCATGACCTCGATCGCGTTCATCGTCGGCGTGCTGCCGCTGGCCATCTCCACCGGTGCCGGCGCCCAGAGCCGGCACGCGATCGGCACCGGCGTGATCGGCGGCATGCTCGCCGCCACCGTGCTCGCCGTGTTCCTCGTCCCCGTCTTTTTCGTGGTGGTCCGCCGTTTCTTCCCGCCCAAGGGCGAGACCACCGCCCAGGAGCCTCACCATGCCTGATCTGCGCCGTACTCCCCTGGCGCTGGCGCTGCTGCTGGCCAGCGCCGGCTGTTCGATGATGCCGGACTACTTCCGGCCCGAGCCGCCAGTGGCTGAGCAGTGGCCCGCTTCCGTCGACCCGCGCGGCGAGCGCGACATTGCCGACATGCCCTGGCAGGAATACTTCCCCGACCCGCGCATGCAGGCGCTCATCGCCGCCGCGCTCGAGAACAACCGCGACCTGCGCGTGGCCGTGGCCCGGGTCGAGGAAGCGCGCGCGATGTACCGCATCCAGCGCGCGGACCGTTTCCCCAATGTCTCGCTCGACGCCTCCGAGCAGGCCGCGCGCATGCCGGGCGATCTCTCCCCCAGCGGCCGATCCTCCACCGATCAACGCTACGACGTCGGCCTGGGCCTGCTCTCCTTCGAGCTCGACTTCTGGGGCCGCGTCGCTAGCCTCACCGAAGCCGCCCGCCAGCAATACCTCGCCACCGAGGAAGCCCAACGCGCCTTCCGCCTCTCGCTCATCTCGGACGTGGCCAACGCCTACCTCTCGCTCAAGGAAGCCGAAGAGAGCCTGCTGCTCGCCAAAGAAACCTTGCGCACCCGCGCCGAGATGCTGACCCTGGTCGAGGCGCGGCGCAACCTCGGCGTCGCCTCCGAGCTCGACTACCTGCAGGCCCGTGGCTCCTACGAGACCGCGCGCGTGGCGGTGGAGCAGCTCGACCAGCAGCGCGTGGCCGCCGAAAACTACCTGCGCCTGGTGGTCGGTATCGACCGTTCCGACTGGCCCGAAGGCCGCAGCCTGCGCGATCAGGATCTCATCGGCAACTTCGCCGTCAATGTCCCCTCGGAAGTGCTGCTGCGCCGCCCGGACGTGCGCGCGGCCGAACGCCAGCTCATCGCTGCCAACGCCAACATCGGCGCGGCGCGGGCCGCCTTCTTCCCCCGCATCACGCTCACCGGCATGCTCGGCACCGCCAGCGCCGCCTTCAGCGGCCTCTTCGACGCCGGCAGCGCCGCCTGGACTTTCCAGCCCATGCTCACCCAGCCCATCTTCGACGCCGGCCGCACGCAGGCGAACCTGGATCTCGCCGTGGTGCGCAAGAACATCGCCGTGGCGCAGTACGAGAGCATCATCCAGCAGGCGTTCCGCGAGGTGGCCGATCTACTGTCGGCGCGCGAGCGCATCGCCCGTCAGCTCGAGGCGCAGATGATGCTCGAGCGCACCCAGCAGCAGCGGCTCGCGCTCACCGAGGCGCGCTACCGCGAAGGCATCACCAGCTTTCTCGAAGTGCTCGATGCGCAGCGCGATGCCTTCGCCGCCTCGCAAGCGGTGATCTCCACCCGCCGGCAGCTGCTCTCGGCCGCAGCCCAGCTCTACAAGGCGCTCGGCGGCAGTCGCGAATTCGAGGGCGAGCCGATCGTGGCCAGCGCGAACGCCCCGGATTCCACGGCGGCGAAGCAGACCGCAGGCAGCGAGTAACCCCTCCCTCCGCGTCCTGAGCGCAAGGGCGCTCGGGCACGCCGCCCCCGGCTTTCCCTCGCTTATAATGGGGAACAGCATGGGGAAGGGGGGACGATGACCAACCGCCGCCTGAAAGTATTCCTGTACGCGCTTTGTTCGCGGCTGCGCTGCTGCATCGTCCCATTCTTGATGCTGCCGGCACTGTTCGTCCCGCTATACCCGGTATGGGCCCAGCAACTTCCCGAAGCGCTACGGCAGCATTCCTTGCCAGCGCTGCTCGTCGCGCCCGACGGCGGGCGCATCGTCGATGCCAACGAGGCGGCGATCGCCTTCTACGGCTATCCTCCCGAGCGGTTGCGCGGCGGCATGACCATCGTCGAGATCAACCAACTCACGGCCGACGAAGTGCAGCGCGAGATGGACGAAGCGCGCCGTCAGCGGCGCAATTTCTTCGTCTTCCCCCATCGCCTCGCCTCCGGCGAGATCGTCGCCACCGAGGTCTATTCGAGCCCGGTACGGATCGACGGGCGCACCTACCTGCTCTCGCTCGTGCTGCCTGAAACCCGCGCCACCCTGTTGCAGACCGAACTGCAACGCTACCAGAACCGGCTGGAGGAACTCGTCGCCGTGCGCACCGAGGCGCTGCAGCGCACCGAGGCGGCGCGCCGCGAGCTGCTCGGTTGGGCCGTGATCGGCCTGGGGCTGCTGCTCGCGCTGCTCGCCGCGGCCTATCTGCGGCTGCGGCGCGCCCAGCATCAGACACGTCATCTGGCCGAGGAGCTCGAACTCACCCTCGAAGGAGCGGGGCTCGGCCGCATCCTGTGGGACGTCGAACGGCGCGTCGCCACCTTCTGCCCCCGGATCCAGCGCATTCTCGGGCTACCCGGAGAGCGTCCGATCGACGTGCCGCTCGAGCAGTGGGTGGCGATGATCCACCCCGAGGAGCGGGAACGGGTGCATCAGGTGGTCGTCGAACACCTCAACCACACGCGCCCCAACGTCGACCTGCGCTACCGCATCCGCCACGCCGACGGCAGCTGGCGCTGGCTCGAGACCTGGGCTCGCGCCGTCGACCGCGAAGGCGGCCGCGTGCGCCGTATCGCCGGACTCGCCCGCGACGTCACCGCAGCCGTGCAGCTGGAGGAATCTCAGCGCATCGCCGCCAGCGTATTCCACGCGCTGGCCGAGGGTGTGGTGGTCACCGATACCGATCTCGTGATCCTCGAGGTCAACGACGCGCTGCTGCGCATGACGGGCTTTTCGCGCGAGGAGGTGATCGGAGCGCGCATCGCGCCGTGGCGTTCGCACCGTCACGACCGGTCTTTCTACGAGGCGATGTGGGAAACCCTGCGCGCCAGGGGCAGCTGGCACGGCGAAGTGTGGAACCAGACCAAGGCGGGGCAGCCGCTGCCGACGCTGCTCACCATCTCGGTGGTCTACGACGAACAGCGCCGACCGACCCGCTACGTCGCGGCGATGCAGGACATCACCACGCTCAAGGCGCAGCAGCAGATGCTCGAGCGCCTGGCCTACCACGACGAACTCACGGGTCTGCCCAACCGGGTGCTGCTCAACGACCGCTTGGCGCAAGCGCTCGCCGCCGCCCGGCGCCACGGCACCGCGGTAGCGATCGCCTATCTCGATCTCGACGGCTTCAAGCCGATCAACGACCGCTGCGGCCATGAGGCCGGCGACGACGTGCTGCGCCTCACCGCCCGGCGCCTGCAAGGGACGCTGCGCGAGACCGACACGCTTGCGCGCATCGGCGGCGACGAGTTCGTTGCCGTGATCACCGACCTCGCCTCGCCCGAGGACTGGCAAGCGATCGTGGAGCGCATGCTCTCCGTCACCCGCACGCCGATCAAGTACGGCGACGAGCTGCTGCAGCTCACCACCAGCATCGGCGTCACCGTCTACCCCGAGGACGACGCCGACCCCGAGGTGCTGCTGCGCCACGCCGATCTCGCCCTCTATCAGGCGAAGCAGGCGGGCAAGAACCGCTATTGCCGCTTCGACGCCAGGCTCGACCGCGAGCAGCAGGCGCGCCGCTCCCTGAGCCAGGCGGTGATCGAAGGCATCGAACGGGAAGAACTGCGGCTCTACCTGCAGCCGCGCGTGGAACTGGCAAGCGGACGCATCGAAGGCGCGGAAGCCCTGGTGCGCTGGCGGCACCCCACGCGAGGGCTGCTCGCCCCCGGCGCCTTCATCCCGGCGATCGAAAACGACGAAGCGATCGTGCGGCTCGGCAACTGGGTGTTCGAACGGGCGCTGGCCCAGCTCACCGACTGGACGCGCCAGGGGCGCGACTGGCTCGTCTCGGTCAACGTCGCGCCGCGCCAGCTGCTCGACCCCACCTTTCCCCGTCAGCTCGAAGAGCGGCTCAAGCGCTACCCCGACGCCCCACCGCAACGGCTGGAGTTGGAGATCGTCGAATCGAGCGCGCTCGATGCCGGCATCGGTCTCGAACAGCTGATGATGCAGTGCCGCACGCTGGGCGTGCGTATGTCGATCGACGATTTCGGCAGCGGCTACTCGTCGCTCGCCTACCTCAAGCGCGTACCGGCGCACGCGATCAAGATCGACCAGGCCTTCGTCATCCACCTGCTCGACGAGACCGACGACTACCGCATCGTCGAGGCCGTGCTCGAACTCGCCCGCACCTTCGACCTGCACTGCGTCGCCGAAGGGGTGGAGACGGTGGAACACGGCGAATACCTGCTGCGGCTGGGCGCCGACGTCGCCCAAGGCTATGGCATCGCACACCCCATGCCGCAGGCCGACTTCACCAACTGGGCGCTGCGCTGGCAGCAACCGCCGCAGTGGGGGCGCTGGCGCGATACCCTGGCCAACCCCCTGTGCCGGCAGATGGCGCGCTTCGAGCTCACCCACCGCCACTGGTTCGCCCGGCTCGAATACCACCTGCGCGACCCGGCCGCCACCCCGCCGCCCGAGCTCGATCCGCACCGCTGCGACTTCGGCCGCTGGCTCGACAAAGAAGGGCGCGAATTCCTGGCCCGCCGACCCGGATTCGCCGAGATCGAGCGCACGCATGAGGCGATGCACCACGCCGCCCGGCACCTGCTCGCCGCGAACGAGGCCGGCGCTCCGCCAAACCCGGCCCTCCACCAAGAGGTGCTGTCCCGGCATCGCGCGCTCGTCGGGCAGCTGCAGGCGCTCGCGCTCGCCATCGCCCTGGGCGGCTGAACGCCGCCATGCAGCCGCGCAGCAGGTTGGGCGCCCTACAGGATGGGCGCGAGCCAGCGCCTTGCTTCCTCCAGCGCCATGCCGCGCCGGCGCGCCCAGTCGGCGAGCTGATCCTCGCCGATCTTGGGAATGGCGAAGTAGCGCGACTCGGGGTGGCTGAAGTAGAACCCGGCCACGCTCGCGGCCGGGCGCATGGCATAGTGCTCGGTGAGCGTCATGCCGGCGCGCGCGGGCGCATCGAGCAGGGCGAACAGATCGCCCTTCACCGTGTGGTCGGGACAGGCCGGATAGCCCGGCGCCGGGCGGATGCCGCGGTAGCGCTCGGCGATCAAGTCTTCGCGCGCGAGCCGCTCCTCGGCTGCGTAACCCCAGTCTTCGCGCCGCACTTTCTCGTGCAGCCACTCGGCGCAGGCTTCGGCCAGCCGGTCGGCGAGCGCCTTCAACAGGATGGCGTGATAGTCGTCGTGCGCCGCCTCGTACTCGGCCAGTTTCTCCTCGATCCCGTGGCCCGTGGTCACAGCGAAGGCCCCGATCCAGTCCGGCACCCCCGTCTCCTTGGGCGCGATGAAATCGGCCAGGCACAGGTTCGGCTGTCCCGGCGGGCGCTCGTGCTGCTGGCGCAGGCCGTTCCACACCATGGCGAGCGCATGGCGCGATTCGTCGGCGTAGATTTCGATGTCCTCGCCCAGGCTCGCTGCGGGAAAGAGCCCCCACACCGCGCGCGCCTTCAGCCACCCTTCGCGCACCAGAACCTCCAGCATCGCCTGCGCCTCGCCATAGACCTGGCGCGCCGTCTCGCCCACCACCGGATCTTCCAGGATCTGCGGAAAACGCCCGGCCAGATCCCAGGTCTGAAAGAAAGGCCCCCAGTCGATGTAGGGCACGAGCCGCGCAAGCGGCACCTCTTCGGCGAACACCCCCAGACGGCGCGGGCGCGGCGGGGTATAGGCCGTCCAGTCGGTGCGAAAGGCGTTGGCGCGGGCGGCCTCCAGCGGCAGCAGGGTGTAACCGGTCTTGGCCGCGTGCCGCTCGCGGAGGCGCGCGTAGTCCTCGCGCAGCTTGGCCACGAACGCCTCGCGCTCGCCGGCCGAGAGCAGCGCCGAGACCACCCCCACCGCCCGCGAGGCATCGGGCACGTACACCACCGGCCCCTCGTAGTGCGGCGCGATCTTCACCGCCGTGTGCGTACGGCTGGTCGTGGCCCCGCCGATCAAGAGCGGCACGGTGAAGCCCTGGCGCTGCATCTCGGCGGCCACGTGCGCCATCTCTTCGAGCGAAGGGGTAATGAGCCCGGAGAGCCCGATGGCGTCCGCCTTCAGCTCGCGCGCCGCCGCGAGAATCTTCTCGCACGGCACCATCACGCCCAGGTCGTGCACCTCGTAACCGTTGCAGGCGAGCACCACCCCGACGATGTTCTTGCCGATGTCGTGCACGTCCCCCTTCACCGTGGCGAGCACCAGGCGCCCCTTGGTGTGCCCGCCCGTCTTCGCCTTCTCCGCCTCGATGTAGGGCAGCAGGTGCGCCACCGCGAGTTTCATCACCCGGGCGGATTTCACCACCTGCGGCAGGAACATCTTGCCTGCGCCGAAGAGATCCCCCACCACGTTCATCCCGACCATGAGCGGCCCCTCGATCACCGCGAGCGGCCCTTTGCCCTCGGCGGCAAAGCGCGCGCGCAGCTCCTCGGTGTCCTCGACCACGTGCTCGGTGATGCCCTTGACGAGCGCATGCTCCAGGCGCTTTTCCACCGGCCAGGTGCGCCATTCCTGCACTTCTTCCGCCCTGGCCTCGCCCGTGCTCAGGCTCTGGGCGTAGGCCACCAGCTCCTCGGCCGCGCCGGGGCGGCGGTTGAGCACCACGTCTTCGACCAGCGTGCGCAGCCGCGGCTCGAGTTCGTCGTAGATGCCCAGCTGTCCGGCATTGACGATGCCCATGGTGAGCCCGGCGCGGATGGCGTGATAGAGGAACACCGTATGGATGGCCGCGCGCACGGTCTCGTTGCCGCGAAAAGCGAAGGAGACGTTGGAGATGCCGCCGCTCGTCTTGGCATACGGCAAGTGGGTATGGATCCAGCGCACCGCCTCGATGAAGTCGACGGCATAGTTGTCGTGTTCGGCAATGCCCGTGGCGATGGCGAACACGTTGGGGTCGATCACGATGTCCTCGGGCGGGAACCCGTCGGCCACCAGCAGCCGGTAGGCGCGCTCGGCGATCTCGATCTTGCGCGCGAAGCTGTCGGCCTGGCCGCGCTCGTCAAAGCACATCACCAGCACCGCCGCGCCGTAGCGCCGCGCGAGCCGCGCCTGCGCGAGGAACGCCGCCTCCCCCTCCTTGAGCGAGATCGAATTGACGATGCCCTTGCCCTGCAGGCATTTGAGCCCCGCCTCGATCACCTCCCACTTGGAGGAATCGACCATCACCGGCACGCGCGCGATGTCCGGCTCCACCGCCACGAGCCGCAAAAAGCGCGCCATCGCCGCGGCGGAATCGAGCATCGCCTCGTCCATGTTGACGTCGATCATCTGCGCGCCGGCCTCGACCTGCTGGCGCGCCACCGACAGCGCCTCGTCGTAACGTTCTTCCAGGATGAGTCGGGCGAACTTCTTCGAGCCGGTGACGTTGGTGCGCTCGCCCACGTTCACGAAGAGCGACTCCGGCCCGATCTCGAAGAGGTCGAGCCCCGCCAGCCGCATCACGGGCTTGGCCGGGGGCAGCGGGCGCGGCGCCCGGCCTGCCACGGCCTGCACGATCGCCGCGATGTGCGCCGGCGTGGTGCCGCAGCAGCCGCCCACCAGGTTCACCCAGCCCGCCTCCACCCAGGAGACGATCTCCGCGGCGAGCGCCTCGGGCGTCTCGTCGTAGCCGGTGGGCGAGAGCGGATTGGGCAGCCCCGCGTTGGGGTGCGCCGAGACGAAGGTGGCGCAGATGCGCGCGAGCGTCTCCACGTGCGGGCGCAGTTCGCGCGCTCCCAGGGCGCAGTTGAGCCCGAAGGTGAGCGCTCGCGCATGCGCGAGCGAAGCCCAGAAGGCTTCCGGCGTCTGCCCCGAGAGCGTGCGCCCGGCCGCATCGGTGATGGTGCCGGAGATCATTACCGGCCAGCGCCGGCCGTACTCCTCGAAGAGGCGCTCGAGGGCGAACACCGCCGCCTTGGCGTTCAAGGTGTCGAACACCGTCTCGATGAGCAGCAGATCCGCCCCGCCCTCCACCAGCGCCCGCGCTGACTCCAGATAGTCGGCCGCGAGCGTGTCGAAGTCGATGGCGCGAAAACCGGGGTCGTTCACGTCCGGGCTCAGCGACAGCGTCTTCGAGGTCGGGCCGATCACGCCCGCCACGAAGCGAGGCTTGTCCGGCGTGCTGTACTCGTCGGCGAGCGCGCGGGCGAGCCGCGCCGCCTCCCGGTTGATCTCGTAGGCCAGATGCGCCAGGCCATAATCCGCCTGCGAGGCGCGCGTGGCGTTGAAGGTGTTGGTCTCGATCACGTCCGCCCCGGCCTCCAGATAGGCGCGGTGGATTTCCCCGATCACCTCCGGGCGCGTGAGCACCAGCAGATCGTTGTCGCCCTTGAGCTCCAGCGGGTGATCCTGCAACCGCTCACCGCGAAAATCGGCTTCCGTGAGCCGGTACTGCTGGATCATGGTGCCCATGGCGCCGTCGAGCACCAGCACGCGCTCGCGCAGCAGGTGCATGAGTTCCTCGGTCCGGTCCGCTTGCATGCCTCTTCCTCCAAAAAAGCGAAACGCCCGTGAAGCCTGCCGGCGGCAGAGCCTCACGAGCGTCGTTGTTCTCTCCGAGCCTGGCGGCGGGCGCCGCTGCAACGCTCCTCGGAAAGCCCCGTATTTTACGGCAAGAACGCTTCCAGCACCGCGTTGAGCAGGCGCCAGCCGCGCTCGGTGGCGGCGATGCGCCAGGCAAGCGGCTCCACCAACCCCTGCGCTTCGAGCCGCCTCCAGCGCGGCGCGAGCGTCTCCAGGGGAAGGCCCGTGCGCGCCGCGAACCATTCCCGCGGCACCCCCGCGCGCAGCCGCAACGCGTTCATGAGAAACTCGAAGGGAAGCGCCTCGGACGCCACCCTCGCCTCTTCCTGCACGAAAGGAGCGGCGGCCGCCAGATAGCGGCGCGGATGCTTGTGCTTCATGCGCCGCACGATGCCTGCGGGCGTGCTCAGCTTGCCGTGCGCGCCCGGCCCTACGCCGAGGTAGTCGCCGAACCCCCAGTAATTCAGGTTATGCCGGCAAGCTTCCCCCGGCAGCGCCCAGGCCGAGACCTCGTAGTGGACGAAGCCCGCACGCGCGAGCCGCGCTTCCACCGCCGCCTCGATTGCCGCCATTTCCTCATCCGGGGGAAGCGCCGGCGGCGAAGCGGCAAAAGGCGTGTTCGGCTCGATCGTGAGCTGATAACAGGAGAGATGCGTCGCCCCGCCGTCGAGCGTCGCCGCCACGTCGGCGAGCGCCGCCGCCGGGCTCTGGCCGGGCAGACCGATCATCAGATCGACGTTGACGCGAGGAAACACAGCCACCGCCGCGGCGAGCGCCGCCCGCGCCTGGGCGCCGTCGTGGATGCGCCCCAGGCGCTGCAAGGCCGCCTCGTCGAAGCTCTGCACCCCCAGCGAAAGCCGATTCACCCCGGCCTGGGCGTAAGCGGCGAAGCGCGCCGCCTCGAACGTGCCGGGGTTCGCCTCCAGCGTGATCTCGGCGTTGGGCGCAAGCGGCAAGTGCCGTCGAATCGCCGCGATGAGCCGCGCGAGCGCCTCGCCCGAGAGCAGGCTCGGCGTGCCGCCGCCAAAGAAGACCGTGTCGACCGGCCGTGCGCCCGCACGCCCGGCTTCGGCCTCGAGGTCGGCTTCCAGCGCCGCGAGGAATTCCGCCTCCGGCACCTCACCGGCGAGCGGATGGGAATTGAAGTCGCAGTACGGGCACTTCCTCACGCACCACGGCACGTGCACGTAGAGCGACAGCGGCAGCTGCGCCGGATCCGGTACGCTCAAGCCCCCTCCCGCGCAAGCCGCGCCCGCAGGCGGCGCAAGGCCCGGCCGCGGTGGCTCAGGCGGTTCTTCTCTTGCGGCGAGAGCTCGGCCGCGGTCTTGCCCAGCGGCGGAAGGTAGAAGAGCGGATCGTAACCGAAGCCGCCCGCGCCGCGCGGCGCCGTGAGGATTTCCCCCCACCATCGCCCCTCGGCCACGAGCGGCAGAGGGTCGTCGGCCGCGCGCAAAAAGACCACGCAGCTATAGAAAAACGCCCGCCGCGCCGCGCCTTCGAGCCCCTGCATCGCCGCGAGCAAGGCCGCGTTGTTGCGCGCATCCGAGCGGGGTTCGCCTGCGAAGCGCGCCGAGCGCACGCCGGGCGCGCCGCCCAGCGCCGGCACCGCCAGGCCCGAGTCGTCGGCGATCGCCGGCAGGCCGGAGGCCGTCGCCGCGTGCCGCGCCTTGGCCAGGGCATTTTCCAAGAACGTAGGGTGCGGCTCTTCGGCCTCGGCAATGCCCAGCGCCCCTTGCGCCAGCACCTCCCAACCGAGCGGCGCGAGCAGCGCCTGGAGCTCGGCCGCCTTCTTGACGTTGGCGCTCGCCAGCACCACCCGGCGCTGCGCCCCGCTCATGCGCGGCTGCTCCGCTGCGCTTCGAGCAGCGCCCCGATCCCGCGCTCGGCGAGCGCGAGCAGGGCCTCGAGCGCGCTCCGGTCGAACGCCCCGCGCTCGGCCGTGCCCTGCAGCTCGACGAAACCGCCCGCGCCGGTCATCACCACGTTCATGTCGGTGTCGCAGGTGGAATCCTCGGCATAGTCGAGATCGAGCAGCGCCTCCCCGCCCACGAGCCCCACCGACACCGCCGCCACCTGGTCGCGCACGGGCGAGGCCGCCAGCACCCCGCGCGCCACCAGCGCCTCGCAGGCATCGGCCAGGGCCACCCAGGCGCCGGTGATCGCCGCCGTGCGCGTGCCGCCGTCGGCCTGCAGCACGTCGCAGTCGAGCACGATCTGCCGCTCCCCCAGCGCAGCCAGATCCACCACCGCGCGCAGCGAACGCCCGATCAGGCGCTGGATCTCCAGCGTGCGCCCGCCCTGCTTGCCCCTGGCCGCCTCGCGCGGCGTGCGCGTGTGCGTCGCGCGCGGCAGCATGCCGTATTCGGCCGTCACCCAGCCCTGCCCCGTCCCTTTGAGGAAAGGGGGCACGGATTCTTCGACGCTGGCGGTACACAACACCCGCGTACGCCCAAAGGCGATCAGCACCGAGCCCTCGGCGTATTCGGTAAAACCCCGTTCGATGCGCACCGGGCGCAGCTCGTCGGCGCGCCTGCCATCATGACGCATGATTCATCCCTTGAATTTCTGGATCGTCTCGTTGATCTCGCGGATCGCCCGTTCGATCTCCTCGTTGTCCATCGGCTCGGCCGGAAAACCCGACGGCTGGTGCGGCAGGGAGAAGGCCGTCGTCACCTGGTCGAGCGCCATGGTCTCGGTGGAGACCGTATCCGGCGCCAAGGAAGGCTCCCCTTCCTCCCAGCGCATGGCGATGAGCGAGACGTTGTCCGAATTGGGCCCCGCCTCCATCTCCGCCTGCTCCGCCAGCTCGGGCACCACCCTCATGAGCGGCCCGCGCGCCAGACGCTCGGCGATCTCCTCGTCGTCGAGCACCCCCCACAACCCGTCGGAACACAGGGCGATCACGTCGCCGGGCTGCAAAACCGCCCGGCGGCTGAAGTCGATGTGCGGCAAGGTCTCCCCGCCGAGCGAACAATAGAGACGGTTGCGGCTCTCGTGCGTGCGCAGCTGCGCCTCGCTGAGCACCCCTTGTTCGATCAAGAGCTGCGCATGCGAATGGTCGACGGTGCGCGTGAGCACCTTGCCATTGCGAATGTGATAGAGGCGCGAATCGCCCACGTGCGCCCACCAGGCGCATCCCCCTTCCTGCACCAGGCAGGTGACGACCGTCGCACGCGGGTTTCCCTCGATGCGATTCACGCGGGCATATTCCAGGATCGCGTAGTGCGCATTGATGATCGCCTGCGACAGAAAACTCAAGGGATCCTCGACCCGCGGCTTGGCCGATAGGCGAAACGCCTGGATGAGGCTCTGCAGCGTGATCTGCGCCGCCACTTCCCCGGCCGCATGCCCCCCCATGCCGTCGGAGAGCACCATGAGCAGCGCCTCGCGCGAATAGGCGTAGCCCACCCGGTCCTCGTTCACCGGCCGTCCGCCCACGCTCGTGGCCTGATGGATGGAGAATTTCATCGCGCAGCTCCTTCCGGTACAGAAGGCATCATCGAACGGTATTCGGTGGCGGCCACCAGGAACGGCACGTAGGCCGACAGTACCTTCTGCACCGCATAAGCGCTCTGCGGCCGTTTCTCGGGATCGAGCTGCATCAGATCGACGATGAGATCGATCAACTCCGGCGTATAGTGTTCCCGATAGGGCGCGAGGCGCGGCGTCAGATCGTCTTTCTCCTGCCGCGCCTCGGCCCGCGGCGGCGCCTGCCCGGTGACGCAGGTATAGAGCGTGGCGCCGAAGCTGTAGAGATCGGTCCACGGCCCGATGTCCTCCCGCTTGCTGCTGAGCTGCTCCGGCGGGGCGTAGCCGGGCGTAAACATCGTGCGCACCCACTCCTGGTCGGAAGACAGGCTCTGGCGCGCCGAACCGAAGTCGATGAGCACCGGGTCGCCGTTGCGGCGCAGGTAGATGTTGGCCGGCTTGAGATCCAGGTGCAGCAGCTTGTGCGTATGCACCTCGCGCAGTCCCGAGAGCACCCGCAGCCCCATCGCCCGGATGAAGCTCTCGCGCAACCCCCCGTGCTTCTGCCGGACGTACTGCAGCAGGGTGCGCCCTTCTTCATACTGCATCACCATGTAGACGGTCTGGTTCGCCCGGAAGAAGTTGAGCACCCGGATCACGTTGGGGTGGTTGATGCGCGCGAGCGAGCGCCCCTCTTCGAAGAAGCACTTCAGCCCGAAGAGAAATGAGCGCTCACAATCGGGCAGGATCTCCGGTTCGATCTCCCCCTCATCCCGTCGCGCCATGGTATGCGGCAGATACTCCTTGATCGCCACCGTTTTCCCGTCGCGATCGTGGGCGCGATAGACGAAAGAAAACCCCCCCTTGGCGAGCAGGTCGAGAATGCGGTAGCCCTCCACGAGCCACCCCTCGGGCAACGGAGCGTTTTGTTGTGTCGACATGGCCGGACCGGGTATGATAAACCGCCTCGGACGAAGCGTGGAATCACTCAATGATACACAGTATGACAGGGTTTGCCAGCGCCCAGACCCAAATCGGCGGGCGCCTGCTGCGCCTCGAACTGCGCAGCGTCAACGGCCGCTTCCTCGACCTCTATTTCCGCCTGCCCGAGGACTGGCGCTCCTTCGAACCGCTGCTGCGCGAGCGCCTGCAAAAGGCGCTCACCCGCGGCAAGATCGAATGCCGGCTCGAGGTGCAAAATGCCCCCGTGCAAGCCGCGCTCACGCTCGATGCCCTCGCCCTGCAGGCGCTCGCCCTCACCCAGGCCGAGATCCACCGCCACCTGCCCGAAGCGGCCTCCCTCACGGCGGGCGAAATCCTGCGCTGGCCCGGCGTAGTGCGCGAACCCGAGCTCGATCCCGAGGAAACGCAGCGGCGCCTGCTCGAACTCCTCGAAACGGCGCTCGCCGAACTGCTCGCGCACCGCGCCCGCGAAGGGGAAGCGCTCGCCGCCGCCATCGGCGAACGGGCCAAGGCCATCGCCCAACTCGTCGAACGCGCCCGCGCCCTCGCGCCCGAAGCCGTCGAAGCCCAGCGCCGCAAGCTCCTCGAAGCGCTCCAGGCGCTCGGCCAGACGCCCGAGCCGCAGCGCGTGGAACAGGAAGTCGCCCTCGTCGCCCAGCGCCTGGACGTGATGGAAGAACTCGACCGCCTCTCCTCCCACCTCCAGGAACTCGAACGCACGCTCACGCGCGGCGGAGCCAGCGGCAAGCGGCTCGACTTCCTGCTGCAGGAATTCAACCGCGAAGCCAACACCCTCGCCTCCAAAGCCGGCAGCCTGGCGCTGTCGCGCCTCGCGCTCGAGATGAAAGTGCTCATCGAACAGATCCGCGAACAGGTGCAGAACATAGAATGAACGACTACGCCACCCCCCTTGGCACCCTCTACATCGTCACCGCCCCCTCCGGCGCAGGCAAGACCACCCTCGTGCGCGCCGTGCTCGAGCGCGAGCCGGGGCTGGCGCTGTCCGTCTCCTATACCACCCGCCCGCCCCGCCCGGGCGAAATCGACGGGCGCGACTACCGTTTCGTCAGCAAAGAAGCCTTCCTGCGCCTGCGCGACGGCGGCGAACTTCTCGAATGGGCCGAAGTCCACGGGAACTACTATGGCACTTCCCGCACCTGGATCGAAGCCCAATTGCAGCAAGACCGCGACGTGCTCCTCGAAATCGACTGGCAGGGCGCGCGCCAAGTGCGCCAGCTCTTTGGGCAGGCCGTGGGCGTGTTCATCCTGCCGCCCTCGCTCGAAGCGCTCGAAGAGCGCCTGCGCCGCCGCGGCACCGACAGCGAAGCCACCATCGCCCGGCGCCTGGCCGCCGCCCGCGAAGAGATGCGCCACGTCGAAGAATTCGATTACGCTATAATCAACGATCGGCTCGAACGCGCCATCGACGAACTCACCGCCGTCGTGCGCGCCGCGCGCCTGCGGCTTGCGGTGCAAAAGCGCCGCCACGCCGCCTACTTCGCCCAACTCCTACAGGAATGACCCCATGGCCCGCATCACCGTCGAAGACTGCCTCGCGCACATCCCCAACCGCTTCGAGATGACGCTCGTCGCCTCCGCCCGCGCGCGCCAGCTCTCCATCGGCGCCGAACCGCTCGTCCCGCTCGATCGCGGGCGCGAACGCGACAAACCCACCGTCATTGCGCTGCGCGAGATCGCCGCCAGCAAGATCGGCCGCGACATCCTCGACCGCGCCCAGAGCTGAGACCTGCGCCATGCCCGCCGCCGAGATCCTCCTCCCCCCTGACGAGCTCTCCGCGGCGAGCGAACCTTTTATCCGCCTCGAGCTGCCGCCCTCCTACGACGCCCTGCGCGAAAAGCTCCTCGGCTACCTCCCCCCCGCCGAAGTCGAACGCATCGACGCCGCCGCCCGCTTCGCCGCCTGGTCGCACCAAGGCCAGAAGCGCGCCAGCGGCGAGCCCTACGTCACGCACCCCATCGCCGTCGCCTCGCTGGTGGCCGACTGGAAGCTCGATGCTTCCGCCATCGCCGCCGCGCTCTTGCACGACGTGATGGAAGACGCGCACATCCGCAAGAGCGAGCTCGCGCACCACTTCGGCCCGGTCACCGCCGAGCTCGTCGACGGCCTCACCAAGATCGAACGGCTCGAAAGCCAGAGCCTGGAAGACAACCAGGCGGAAAACTTCCGCAAGATGCTGCTCGCCATGGCGCGCGACCTGCGCGTCATCCTCATCAAGCTCGCCGACCGCACGCACAACATGCGCACGCTCGGCGCCGTCGCCCCGGCCAAGCGCCGCCGCATCGCCCAGGAAACGCTCGAGATCTACGCCCCCATCGCCAACCGGCTCGGGCTCAACACCCTCTATCGCGAACTGCAAGACCTCGCTTTCCAGCACCGCCATCCCTGGCGCCACGCCGTGCTCGCCCACGCCGTCGAAGCCGCACTCGGAGCGCGCGACGAACTGCTCGACAAGATCCGCACGCTCATCGAACGCCAGCTCGTCGTCTGGGGAGTAGACGCCCAGATCAGCAGCCGGCGCAAGCACCTCTACTCCATCTACCAGAAGATGCGCAGCAAGCACCTGCGCTTCGAGCAGATCCTCGACCTCTTCGGCTTTCGCATCGTCGTGCCCGACGAAAAGAGCTGCTACCTCGCCATCGGCGCGCTGCACGCCGCCTTCAAGCCGGTGCCCGGCAAGTTCAAGGACTACCTCGCGCTGCCCAAGCCCAACGGCTACCAGTCGCTCCACACCACCGTCATCGGCCCCCAAGGCATTCCCGTCGAAGTCCAGGTGCGCACCCAAACCCAGCACCGGCTCGCCGAAGACGGCGTGGCCGCCCACTGGATCTACAAAGATGCCGGCGAGCGCGTCGACGCCTTCGAGCGCCAGACCCACGCCTGGCTGCAATCGCTGGTGCAGCTGCAATCGAACGACCCCGAAGCGCGCGACTTCCTAGAAAGCTTCAAGATCGACCTCTACCCCGACGAAGTCTTCGTCTTCTCCCCGCGCGGCGAGATCTTCGCCCTGCCGCGCGGCGCCACCCCCGTCGACTTCGCCTACGCCATCCACACCGACGTCGGCCACCGCTGCATCGCCTGCCGCATCAACGGCGAACTCATGCCGCTGCGCACCGAGCTCGCCAACGGCGACCGCGTCGAGATCATCACCTCCTCCTACCCCAGCCCCAACCCCGCCTGGCTCAACTACGTGCGCACCGCCAAGGCCCGCGCCGAGATCCGCCACTTCCTGCGCCACCAGAAAAACGAACAAGCCGTCTCGCTCGGCGAGCGCCTGCTCGACCAAGCCCTGCGCCCGCGCGGCCTCACGCTGGGACAGATCAGCGTCTTCGCCTGGGACCGCCTCCTGCGCCAGCACACCGGCCGCAGCAAGAAGCAACTCCTCGAAGATCTCGGCCTCGGGCACCTCAACCCGGCGCAGATCGCCGAAGAACTCACCCACGCCCAAGACCTCGAATCCGGCCGCCCCGGCGTGCTCAAGCCGCGCGCCGCCGGTCCCGTACTCATCCGCGGCGACGAAGGGCAGGCCATCGCCTTCGGCCGCTGCTGCCACCCCCTGCCCGGCGACCCCATCGTCGGGCTGCTCGGCAAAGGCCACGGCCTGGAAATCCACCGCCACGACTGCCCCCGCCTGCGCCGCCAGGGCGGCGAGCGGCGCTGGATCGACGTCGACTGGGACCCGAACCGGCCCGACACCACCCGCTTCGAAGTCGGCCTCAAGGTGCTCGCCCGCGACGCCGTCGGCATGCTCGCGCGCATCACCGCCGCCATCGCCGCCGAACACGGGCACATCCTCGCCGTGCAGATGGAAGCCCACCAAGGGCTCTATCTGGCCATCTCCTTCACCCTGCAAGTGGTCGACCGCATCCACCTCGCCCGCATCATGCGGGCGATCCGCCGCGTACCCGAAGTCGTGCGCCTGCAACGCGGCTTCGACGCCCAAGGCAGCATCCCCCGCACCGAGCCCTGAGCAGACACCCTTCCCAAGCCGCCCCAAGCCCATTACAATCGCGCACGCCCGACTCGACCCGAGGCACACCGGAGAGGAACGATGAACACCACCAACATGACGCAAGAAACCCTCGAAGACGGCGACATCCCCACGGTGGAGGCGCTGCTGGCCATGCCCGAAGAGGAATACATGTCGCCGCGCCAGCTCAAGTTCTTCAAGAAACTCCTGCTCGAAGAAAAGCGCAAGCTGCTGGAAAAAGCCGCCGAGACCACGCAATACCTGCAGCAGGAAAACGAAGTCACCCCCGACTGGACCGATCGCGCCACCATCGAGGAAGAACAAGCGCTCGAACTGCGCGTGCGCGACCGCGAACGCAAACTCATGAAGAAGATCGACGAAGCGCTCGAACGCATCGAGAAAGGCACCTACGGCTGGTGCGAAGAAACCGGCGAACCGATCGGCCTGAGGCGCCTGCTCGCCCGCCCCACCGCCACCCTCTGCCTCGAAGCGCAAGAGCGGCACGAACGCCTGGAAAAGCTGCAAGGCGGCTGATCCTGCTTCCCCTTCCGTTCCCCGACCACCGCCGGAGAGACCGTTGGCGCTATTCCTGCACGACACGCTCACGCAAGACAAACGCCGCTTCGCGCCGCTCGACCCCGCCCGGGTGACGATGTACGTCTGCGGCCCCACGGTCTACAACTACATCCACATCGGCAACGCCCGGCCGGTGGTCGTCTTCGACACCCTCTTCCGCCTGCTGCGGCTCTTCTACCCCAACGTCGTCTACGCCCGCAACATCACCGACATCGACGACAAGATCAACGCCGCGGCCCAGGCCGAGGGCGTCCCCATCCGCGAGCTCGCCGAACGCTACGCCCGCGCCTTCCACGAAGACATCGCCCAGCTCAACGCCCTCCCGCCCACGGTCGAGCCCTACGCCACCGACCACATCCCCCAGATCATCGCCCTCATCGAGCGGCTCATCGCGCAGGACCACGCCTACGTTGCCGCCGGGCACGTGCTCTTCCACGTCCCCTCCGACCCCCACTACGGCATCCTCTCCAAGCGCAAGCGCGAAGAGCTCATCGCCGGCGCCCGCGTCGAACCCGCCCCCTACAAGCGCGACCCGGCCGACTTCGTGCTATGGAAACCCTCCCCGCCCGAACTCCCCGGCTGGGACAGCCCCTGGGGCCGTGGCCGCCCCGGCTGGCACATCGAATGCACCGCCATGATCGAGACCCACCTGGGCCAGAGCATCGACATCCACGGCGGCGGGCAAGACCTCATCTTTCCCCATCACGAAAACGAAATCGCCCAAGGCACCTGCGCCCACGGCGGGCTCACCTACGCCCGCTACTGGGTACACAACGGCTACCTCACGATCCACGGCGAGAAGATGTCCAAGTCCTTGGGCAACTTCCGCACCGTGCGCGAGCTCCTCGCCCGCTACCCCGGCGAAGTGCTGCGCTACGCCCTCCTCTCCGGCCACTACCGCAAGCCGCTCGACTTCACCGGCGAGCTGCTGGAACAATCCCTGCACGCGCTCGACCGGCTCTACACCACCCTCGCCCTCACCGCATCCGTTCCCGCCGCGCCGCTCGAACCGCAGGCCGCGGCCGAGCGCCTCGGGCTCTCCCCCGAGCGGCGCGCCGCGCTCGCACCCGATGCGCTCCCCCACGGGCTCGGCGCCGCCCCCGAGTTCGTCGCTGCGCTCGCCGACGACCTCAACACCCCGCAGGCGCTGGCGCTGCTGCACGAAGCCGCCGCGCTGCTGCGCAAAGACCCCAGCCCCGAGCGCAAGCGCGAATTCCTCGCCGCCGCCGAGCTCCTCGGGCTACTCACCGCCACGCCGCAGTCCTGGCGCCAGCGCCTGCCCGCCCCGGGCGAAGAAACGCTCAGCGAAGCGCAAATCGAAGCGCTCCTGGCCGAGCGCGCCGCCGCCCGCCGCGCCCGCGACTTCGCCCGCGCCGACGCCATCCGCAACGAGCTCCAGCGCGCCGGCATCCAGATCGAAGACAGCGCAAGCGGCACCACCTGGCGCCGCGCCCTTTCATAGCGCCCCCACGAGGAGAACGCTCATGTACGAATCCGAACACACCCAATTCATCCGCGCCTGGCTCGCCAAGCACCCCGAGCAGCTCGAAGAGCGCCGCAAAGGCCGGGCGCTGTGGTGGGACAAACCGCAAGACCCCGAGCTCACGGAACCATTCCGCCACGCCGAAATCCCAACTTATTCTTACTACTACGACGCCGACTCCGCCCATCACGCCTGAACGCATGCCCGAAGACGTCGCGACCGCCGCCCCGCTTGCCGAGCGCTACGTCCTCCTCGACCTGGAAACCACCGGCGCGCACCCCGAACGCGACCGCATCACCGAGATCGCGCTGCTGCGCTTCGAGGGCGGCCGCCTCGTCGAGCGCTGGCAAAGCCTCGTGCGCCCCGACGTCCCCATTCCCCCCCTCATCGAGCGGCTCGTCGGCATCACCAACGCCATGGTCGCCGACGCCCCGCCCTTCGAGGCGCTCGCCTCCGGGCTGCTGCCGCGCCTGGCCGACGCCGTGCTCGTCGCCCACAACGCCCGCTTCGACTACGGCTTCCTGCGCCAGGCCTTCCGCCGCTGCGGGCTCGCCTTCGAAGCCCCGGTACTGTGCACCGTCAAGCTCTCGCGCGCCCTCTATCCCCAGCACCACAAACACGGGCTCGACAGCCTGATCGAGCGCCACGGCCTCAGCTGCAGCGCCCGCCACCGCGCCATGGGCGACGTCGAAGTGCTCGCCCAATTCCTCGAGCTCGTGCAGCGCGAATTTCCCCCCGAAACGCTGCTGCTCGCCAAGCGCAAGGCCATGCACTGGCCCAGCCGCCCGCCAGGGCTCGCCGACGGCGTGCTCGAATCCCTGCCGGACGTGCCCGGCGTCTACCTCATGTACGGAGAAAACGACCTGCCGCTCTACCTCGGCAAGAGCAAGCGCCTGAGAAGCCGCGTGCTCGACCACTTCTCCCAGGCGCAGCACCACGGCACCGAAGCCGAAGTCGCCCGCCAGATCCGGCGCCTCGACTGGCTCGAAACCGCCGGCGAACTCGAAGCGCTGCTGCTCGAAGCCGAGCTCGTCAAAACCTTGAAGCCCCTCTACAACCGGCAGCTGCGCGCGCGCGGCGCCTGGGCGATCGAGCCGCTCCCCGAACCCCGCCCGCGCGGGCCCGTGGTCGGCTACCGCAACCTCGCCGGCACCGACCCGGCCGACTGGCTCGGCCACGCCCACGGCCTCTTCCCCGAGCGCAAGCACGCGGAAAAGGCCCTGCAGCAAATCGCCCGCGCCCACGCCCTCTGCCCCCAGCGCCTAGGGCTAGAACCCATGCGCCGCGGCCCCTGCCTCGCCCACCAGCTGAAACAATGCCTCGGCGCCTGCGTCGGCAAGGAAGCCCCCGAAGTGCACGACGCCCGCCTTCGCGCCGCGCTCGCCACCCTCCCGCCGCAGCCCTGGCCCTACCCCGGAGCGGTACGCCTCAGCGAACACGACCCCGCGCGCGAGCGCCGCATGGTCCTCGTCGCCGACCGCTGGTGCCTGCTCGCGCGCTTCGACCACGAACCCACCCCCGAAGAACTCGCCGCCGCCCGCGAACGCCCCCGCCGCTTCGACCCCGACCTCTACCGCATCCTCGCGCAAGCCTTCGCCGCCACGCCGCCCCAGCCGCTCAGCTAGGCGATCTCCAGCGGAACAAACGTGAGCCTCTCCCAGCAGCGGCACCGCCAGGGTCCGCGCTAGCGCTTCAGGTCGCGGTCGAAGTTTTCGTGGGAGCCGACGGCTTCGAGATAAACCAGTCGAATGCCGTCATCGCGGGTGTAGCCCAGCAGATAGAGTTGCCCCAGGCAGCGGAATTTGTAGACCCACAGCTCCGAGAGGTCGCCTTTCTTCTTCTCGCCGATGTCAGGATCCTGGGCTATGGCCTCGACGGCTTTATCTACTTCAACGACTACGTTGTCGTGCAGCTTCTTGTAGATGCGGGCAAAGCGTCGCGTTTGCCGTACCTCCCAGTTCATCCCTTGGCTGCCGAGCGGGGGACGAAGACGCTGCTATCCTCACGCGGCTCGGCCATGCTCATCAGGCTCTCGGCAATGAAGGAAGCGGGCAAATCGGGGTTGTCGAGCGCGGCCCGCCCCACCTTGGCCCAGAACTCCACCTGGCCCTGCACGGTCCGGAACTCGGCTTTGGCGGCCGCGCGTGCGGCGCTGACCAGGCGCTCATCGATACGCACAGATACGGTGCCCATCGCACTCTCCTCTGACATTCATTTACCACAATTGTAGTCATGCGCTGCGCTGGGGTCAAACGACCTGGGGTTCCGTGTCGCCGCTCAGCCAGGCGATCCCAGCTTGCCCGCCCCCTGCCGCTGCACCGCCTCCAGCCGCTGCAGCGCCTGATAGAACAAAGGGACACCCACTTATTTCAACAAAGGGACACCCACTTATTTAAACGTGAGCCTCTCCCAGCAGCGGCACCGCCAGGGTTCGCGCTAAAATAAAACCAAAGGGACACCCATTTATTTAAAACGCCAGCCCGCGCCGGCGGCGCAGGGCGATTGCGTCGAACGACGTGTGACACGGCGAAGCGGGTGCAGCTACGGGTAGTGGTAACGACAGGCAATGATCACCAAAGCCTGCGCATCCACGCAGTAGACCAGCCGGTGCGTATCGTCGATGCGGCGCGACCAGAAGCCAGAGAGGTTTTCTTTCAAGGGCTCGGGCTTGCCGATGCCCTCGAAGGGGTGACGCAAGCAGTCTTTGATCAGGGCGTTGATGCGCTTGAGGGTCTTGCGGTCCTGGCCTTGCCAGTATTCGTAGTCCTCCCAGGCGGCCAGGGTCCAGGTCAGCGTCAGCAGCCTGTCTTCAGTCGGCATCGACCAAGTCCTGCTGCTTGACCTCGCCCTGGCGGTACTGCGCGATGGAGCGAGCCAAATGCGCCGCATTGGCGGGCGACTTCAGCAGATGGACGGTCTCCATGAGGCTATTGAAGGTGTCCAGCGACATCACCACCGCATCAGGCGCATCGCGACGCGCAATGACCGTGTAGTCGGCATCGTCGATGACCTGGTCGATCACCTTTTTGAGGTTGTTTCGTGCCTCAGAGAAATTCACCACACGCATGACGATGGCCCCTCTTACTTGTGCTATTTACGGTACAAGTATAAGGTATTGTGTGCGTGCTTGCAAGGCAAGTACCCATGGCCCTCGAACAACTCAAGGCCCAGCGCAAGGACCGCCCGGGGCTCTCCTTTGGACGTGAGCCCATCTCTCAGCTCAACGTCACCCTCGAGTCCATCCAGCTCGACGCCATCATCCTGGTGCGCAAAGTCGGCGGCGCCGATCAGATGGAGGCCATTCGTGCGGCGATTGGGGTGTGATCGCTGAAACGATTTGCCGTCACCCGGGCTTGCCGAGATTGCGCAGCAGCCGGGTATCGGTCTGTAAGGACTGAAGCTCACCGATCACGATGCGAGAGAAGTCCGAGTGGCCAGTCGTCAGGCAATTGATCGATGTCGCTGCGCGTCTCGGGAAGGTCGGCAGGCAACTGCGCGGGGATCAGCACGTAGTGCGCCCGCAAGGGATCGTCCTGCACCATCAGCTCAAGCACGGCCAATGAGGGGGATTCGGCGGTGTAGACCACCTCCCAGCCCTTCGGATTCCAGCGTCCACCATAAGCCGGCGAGGTGGATCATCTGGGCGGTGTGATGGGAACAATACTGGGTAATCAGTCTCCCCGGCTGAAAAGCAAAAGCGCGACATGGACCTGCTCGACTTTGGTCTCGCGGAAGCGCCCTACCTGATCGTTTTCGTCACGATATCCCGTACGCCAGCACCGCTGCCAGCGCCAGGGGCAAAAACACCACCGAGGCGAGGTTGCCCACCAGCACGATGGAGGCGACTTTGTCCGGTTCCTGGCCATAGCGTTCGGCGAAGAGGTAGTTGAGCACCGCCGGCGGCAGGGCGCCGAAAAGCAGCAGCAGCGCCGCCTGCAGCGGCTCGAGGCGCCAGGCGCCGCCCATCAGCTGGTAGAGGCCGATCATCGCCGCGGCGAGCGCCATGCCCGACAGGGGGCGGGCCAGGGCGATGATCGCGCCCAGGCGCCAGGCGCGGATGGGGGTCTCGGCCAGGCGCACGCCAAGCCCGAAGAGCATGAGCGGAATGGAAATGTCGCCCAGCATCTTGATGGTGGTGAGCAGCGGCGGCCAGACCGTCCAGCCGGCCGCGCCCACGGCGAGCCCGGCAAAGGCGGCGAGCACCGTGGGCACGCGCCAGAGGTGGGTGAGCCGGGCGCGGCGATCGAGCAGCCACACGCCCAGGCTGAAGTGCAGCAGGTTGCTGACGATGAAGAGTACGACCATCGGCGCCAGGGCCTGCTCGCCGAAGGTGAGCAGCGCGAGCGGCAGGCCGAGGTTGCCGCAGTTGTTGAACATCATCGGTGGGGCGAGCGTGCGCGGGTCTTCCTGCAGACGATGCGCCAGCCCCCAGCCGAGCGCCCCCGAGCCGAGCACGAGCACGAGGGCGGCGAGCACGAGCGGCAGATAGGCGGCGACATCGACGTGCTGGCCAGCGAGCGCGGCAAAGACGAGCGCCGGCGTGAACACGTCCATGTTGAGCCGGTTCGCCCCCGAGAGCTCGGGGCGGTGGCGCTTGCCGACGACGTAGCCCAGCGCCACCAGGGCGAAGAGGGGAAAGAGGATCTCGACGATGCGCTGTGCGAGCACGGCCGCGCCTCAGAGCACGTAGCGCGCCAGATCCTCGTCTCCAGCCAGATCGGCCAGCCGCCCGTCGACGTAGGCCGCATCGATCAGCACCCGCGGCAGCGGCTCGCCGCCGGCGCGGAAGGCGATCTCTTCGAGGAGTTTTTCCATCACGGTGTAGAGGCGCCGCGCGCCGATGTTCTCGACGCGCTCGTTCACCGCCCAGGCGATTTCGGCGAGCCGCCGCACCCCGTCGGGGGCGAATTCGAGTTCCACCCCATCGGTGGCCAACAGCGCCCGGTACTGCTCCACCAGGCTCGCCTCGGTCTCGGTGAGGATGCGCACGAAGTCGTCTACGGTGAGACTGTCGAGCTCGACCCGGATGGGGAAGCGCCCCTGCAGCTCGGGGATGAGGTCACTGGGCTTGCTCAGATGGAAGGCGCCCGAGGCGATGAAGAGGATGTGGTCGGTGCGCACCATGCCGTACTTGGTGGCCACGGTGGTGCCCTCCACCAGCGGCAGCAGGTCGCGCTGCACCCCTTGGCGCGAGACGTCGGCCCCGGAAGTCTCCTGGCGCGCGGCGATCTTGTCGATCTCGTCGAGAAAGACGATGCCGTTCTGCTCCACCGCCTGCAGCGCCTCTTGCTTGAGCTCTTCGTCGTCGACGAGTTTGGCCGCTTCTTCCTCGGTGAGCACCTCCATCGCCTCGCGCACCCGCATCTTGCGCGTGCGCCGCTTGCCGCTGCCCAGCGACTGGAACAGGCCCTGCAGCTGCTGCGTGAGCTCTTCCATGCCGGGCGGGCCGAAGATCTCGGCGCGCATGGCGGGCGAGACGACCTCGATCTCGATCTCTTTGTCGTCGAGCTGGCCTTCGCGCAGCATCTTGCGGAATTTTTGCCGCGTGGCGCTCTCGGCGGGCGCTGGCTCCTCGCCGAAAGAGCGCGCCGGCGGCAAGAGCACGTCGAGGATGCGATCCTCGGCGGCGTCGCGCGCCCGGTCGCGCACCCGGCGCATGGCCCGCTCCTTGGCTTCTTTCATGGCGATCTCGACCAGATCGCGGATGATGGTGTCGACGTCGCGCCCGACGTAGCCGACCTCGGTGAATTTCGTCGCCTCGATCTTGATGAACGGGGCGTTGGCCAGCCGCGCGAGCCGCCGGGCGATCTCGGTCTTGCCCACACCGGTGGGGCCGATCATGAGGATGTTCTTGGGGGTGATCTCGTGGCGCAGCGGCTCGGGCACCTGGGCGCGGCGCCAGCGGTTTCTGAGCGCCACGGCCACGGCGCGCTTGGCCTCGTGCTGGCCGACGATGTATTTGTCCAGTTCCGAGACGATCTCGCGGCAGGTGAGCGGCGTCATTCCAGCACCTCGATGACGTGGTTTTGATTGGTGTAGATGCACAGGTCGCCGGCGATGCGCAGCGATTCGGCGACGATGTCGCGCGGCGCCAGCGTGGTGTGGCGCAGCAGCGCCTGGGCCGCGGCCTGGGCATAGGCCCCGCCCGAGCCGATGGCGATGATCCCTTCCTCGGGTTCGAGCACGTCGCCGTTGCCGGTGAGGATGAGGGAGTGATCGCGGTCGGCCACGGCGAGCATGGCCTCGAGCCGGCGCAGCATGCGGTCGGTGCGCCAGTCCTTGGCGAGCTCCACCGCCGCGCGCAGCAGGTGCCCCTGGTGCTTCTCGAGCTTGGCCTCGAAGCGCTCGAAGAGGGTGAAGGCATCGGCCGTGGCGCCGGCAAACCCGGCCAGCACCTTGCCGTGATAGAGCGTGCGCACCTTGCGCGCCGTGGCCTTGACGACCACGTTACCCAGCGTGACCTGGCCGTCGCCGCCCAGCGCTACGAGCGCGCCGCGACGCACCGACAGGATCGTGGTGCCGTGATAGGATTCCATGTAACCCCTTAGTCTCTAATAGGTTTTCGTCTGGAGGGTGGCGACCTGCTCCATGCTCAGCACCTGGAAGAGGGCATTCACCACCTGGCTGACATGGCGCAGGATCACCTGCTTGCCCTGCCCCTTGAGGGCGGCGAAGGCATTGTAGAGCATGCCGGCAGCCACGAAGTCGACGCGGCGCAGCGCCTCGCAGTCGAGGACGATCACCTCATGGTCGCGGGCGAAGGCGAGGAGTTCCTGGACGGCCTCGCCGATGGAGCGTTCATCCAGATCCCCTTCGAGCACCAGGTCGCCGCGCGCCGGAGCGCTCTCGCGCTCCACGCCGGCTTGCGGCGCGGCCATCTCGCAGCCGACGCGCTCCGGCTCGGACATCCAGACCGGCGGAATCGCCTCGAAGGTCTCGGCGAAGGAGAGCACCAGCGCTTCGGCCTGGTCCAGCTGGCCAGCGGCGGTGCGCCACACGATCTCCAGCTCCCACATCGCCCGGTCGTCCGCTGCAACAGATCTTGCCCGTTCGATCGCACCCAAAGCGAGGTCGAGCCGGCGCCACTGAAACCGCACCTCCTTGTCGGCGAGCTTCTTCAGCAGGGCGAGAAAGAGCGCCGCGCCGGCCGGTTCGATCAGGCGCAGGCGCGAGGCATCGAGGCGCAGCGAACCGCTGACTTTCGCCAGCCGCAGCGCTTTGTCCTGCAGCGCAGCCGCCGTGGCGGCATCGAGCCGCTCGGGCAGGAGCAGCAACGGCGGACCGGCCGGGGTCCGTTCTTCCGCCGGGGCGAGGGCCGGGGGAGAACAGTCGAAGCGCAGCGCGTAAGCGAGCGCCGCCTCCTCGAAGCGACGCCGCTCGCCGCGGGCGCGCAGCATGTCGAACAATACCCACCAAGCTTCTTTCGGCGCAGTGTTGTCGGCAAGGAAGCGCTCGAGCGTGGCGATGGCCGCCTCTTCGTCGCCCCGGGCCCAGTACATGGCCGCCTCTTGAACCGGATCCCGGCTGAGGAAAAGGTCTTCGACGGCAAGCGCCGTGGCCGCCAGCGCGTCCTCTTCGAAAGCGAACGGATCGTCGGGCTCGTGCTCCATCACACCCCCCCTTGCATGGGCATTTGCCAGTCTACCCCAAATCCCGGCATCCCGCTGCGCCGAACTCGGCAAAGGATGCGCTATAATGGCCCAGCCATGGACGCCTCCCCCGCCGCCGAGCCCCACGCAATCGAGATCCGCGTCTATTACGAGGACACCGATTGCGCCGGTCTCGTCTATTATGCCAATTATCTTCGCTTTTGCGAGCGCGGCCGCACCGAGCTGCTGCGCGGGCTCAGGTTTTCGCAAAACGAACTGATGCGCGAGCATGGCATCGGCTTCGTGGTGCACCGGCTGCAGGCGCATTACCGGCATCCCGCGCGGCTCGACGACCTGCTGCGGCTGGAGACGCGCGCCGTCTCGGCCACGCGCACCACCGTCGTCTTCGCCCAGCGCCTGCTGCGCGGCGATCTGCCGCTCTTCGACGCCGAAGTCACCGTAGCCTGCGTCGATCTGCAGCGCGGGCGACCGGTCGCCCTTCCCGCTGCCGTGCGCGCACGGCTCTCCCTTTCCTGACTCCCCTCTCTCGTGCCGACCATGAACGTCACCACCGATTTGTCGTTTACCCATCTGGTCCTGCAGGCGAGCGTGCCGGTCCAGCTCATCATGCTGATCCTGGCGCTGCTGTCGGTCACGTCGTGGTACTGGATCTTTCGCAAGATCTTCCAGATCCGCGACGCGCGCCGCCGCACCGACGCCTTCGAGACGAGCTTCTGGCAAGGCAGCGATCTGGAAACGCTCGCCCGGCTCACCGAGTCGCGCCTGCAGCACGCCGGCCCCATGGAGATGGTCTTTCTTGCCGCCTGGCGCGAATTCCTGCGCCAGCGCAGCCGCTCTCCCGACCCGACTGCCGCGCTCGAGAGCGTGCGCCGCGCCATGCGCGCCGCCTACCAGCGCGAGATGGACGAACTCGAGGCGCATCTGGCTTCCCTCGCCTCCACGGGGTCGGTGGCGCCTTATATCGGGCTGCTGGGCACCGTCTGGGGGATCATGAACTCCTTCCGCGGTCTGGCGAACATGACCTCGGCCACGCTGTCGCACGTCGCCCCGGGCATCGCCGAAGCGCTCATCGCCACGGCGATTGGCCTTTTCGCCGCCATTCCCGCGGCCGTGGCCTACAACCACTTCACCCACGACATCGAGCGCCTGTCGGTGCGCATCGAGACCTTCATGGAAGAGCTGACGAACCTGCTGCAGCGGCAGCTGCGCTGACGGCGGAGGCACCCCCATGGCCAAACGCAAGCTGATGAACCAGATGAACGTCGTGCCCTACATCGACGTGATGCTGGTGCTGCTGGTGATCTTCATGGTCACCGCCCCCATGATCCAGCTGGGCAACGTCGAGCTGCCCACGGTGGGCAACCTGCCCTCGCCCCCGTCGGAGGCGGCGATCGTGATCGTGCACGCCGACGGCAGCCTCGCGCTGAAGTCCAACCCCGCCGCGCCCGAGAAGAACGTCGATGCGCTCGCGCTGCTGCGCGAACTGCGCGCCCTCAAGGAAAAAGACCCGAACCTCGCCGTCGTCGTGGCGGGCGACCGGCGCGCCACCTACGAGAAAATCATGGACACGCTCGATCGGCTGCGCAATGAAGGCTACACCCGCATCAGCCTGCAGACGAGCAGTACGCGCAAGTCTCCGGCGGGTGGCGCCACCGCGCCCTGAGGCTTCCGATGGCAGAACCTCTCCTCCGCTCGCCCGTGCGTCCGCCGCGCCGCCCCGAGCAGGGCAAGCTGCTCGCCGCGGTCCTCGCGCTGGGCATGCACGCGCTGCTCCTCGCCCTCATCGCCTTCTCGGTGCAATGGAAGGTCGGGGAGCCCTCACCCTTGCTCGTCGACCTCGTGGCCGCGCCGCAGGCCGCCCGCACACAGCTCGCCAAGAATCCGGAGCCCGCGCCAGGCCCGCAGCCGGCTCCCAAGCCCGAGCCTGAACCCAAGCCGGAACCCGCCCCACCCAAGCCCGAACCTCGCCCCGAGCCGCCCAAGCCGCAGCCGGAACCGAAACCCGAGCCGAAACCGGAACCTCCCAAGCCGGCGCCTCCGCCCAAGCCCGAGCCGCCCAAGCCCGAACCCAAGCCTTCCGCCCCGGACAAACCCGACATCGCCCTCAAGGAAGAGGCGAAAAAACCCGAACCCAAGAAAGAGCCGCCCAAGGAAGAGGCGAAGAAAGAGCCACCCAAGCCGGAAAAAGAGCCACCCAAACCCGAACCGAAGAAACCCGAGCCGAAGAAAGAACCGCCGCTCGACGATTTCACCAAGCTCGCCGAGGCGCGCCTGCGGCAGCAGACCACCAACCCCGCCACGCCCGCGAAGGCGCCAAGCAGCGCTTCTGCCCCTGCGGCCGGCGGCGCCCCCAGCGGCCCCTCCGAGCAGGCCCGTGCCACCTACATCGACCAGATCCGCGCCAAGGTACGCGGCAACATCGTCGTCCCTCCGGGTGTGCAAGGGAACCCGGAAGCGGTATTCATCGTCGACCAGCTGCCGGACGGGACGGTCGTCAATGTCCGCCTCGTGCAATCCTCCGGCAACGCGGCGCTCGACGCCGCGCTCGAGCGCGCGATCCGACGCTCCAGCCCCTTGCCTTTGCCCGAAGACAAGCGGCTCTTCGAGCGCACCCTCACCCTCAAACTGCGGCCGCTCGCGCAATGAGCATGGGAATGCGTTGCCACCAAAGAAAATTTGTGCAAAACTTCACACTTTCCACCACCAGCGTGATCGCGATGCACGGCCTCGCCCATCGAGCCTTCCATCGGTTCCTTCCTTTCATGGTGGCGCTCGCCGCCTTGGCCGCGCTTCCCGCGCGGGCCCAGCTCACCGTCGAAATCACCGGCGCCGGCGGCCGTCTCATTCCCGTGGCCATCCCCTATCTGGCCGGCGAAGAGTCGCTGCCCGCCCCCATTTCCCAGATCGTGAGCCAGGATCTCGCCAAGAGCGGCATCTTCCAGCTCGTCGACGTCGGCATGATGCGCCTGCCCGAGGACCAGATTCCCGATTACGCCAACCTCGCCCAGCGCGGGGCCGATGCCGTGCTCGCCGGCACCGCCACGCCGGTCGGCGCAGGTCAATATGAAGTCAGGGTGCGCGTGTTCGACACCCGTCGCCAGGCCGACCTCGGCGGCATCCTCTACCGTTTCACCCCTTCGCAGACGCGCGCCACCGCGCACCGCATCGCCGACTTCGTGTATGAAAAACTCACCGGCGTGCCCGGCTATTTCGCCTCACGGCTCGCCTACGTGGTGAAGCAGGGCAGCCGCTACGAACTGCGCATCAGCGAGGCCGACGGCAGCAATTCCGTGCCGGCACTCATCTCGCAGGAACCCATCATTTCTCCGGCATGGAGTCCCGACGGTACCAAGGTGGCCTACGTCTCGTTCGAGGCGAAGAAACCCGTGGTCTACGTCCACGAGCTCGCCAGCGGCCAGCGCCGCGCCGTGGCGAACTTCAAAGGCTCCAACTCGGCGCCGGCCTTCTCCCCCGACGGCCAGAACCTCGCCGTAGCCCTCACGCGCGATGGCATCTCGCAGATCTACCTCGTCCCCGTTTCCGGCGGGGCCCCGGTGCGCCTGTCGCGCAGCAGCGCCATCGACACCGAACCGGTCTTTTCGCCCGATGGCCGCTACCTCTATTTCACGTCCGACCGCGGTGGCTCGCCCCAGATCTACCGCATGCCGGCGAGCGGCGGCGCGGCCGAGCGCGTCACCTTCGAAGGCGAATACAACGTCAGCCCCGACGTCTCGTCCGACGGCAAGCTGCTCACCTTCGTCACGCGCAACCAAGGGCGTTACCAGGTGGCGCTGCTCGACCTGCAGACGCGACAGCAGCTCATTCTTTCCGATTCGTCGCGCGACGAATCGCCTTCGTTCGCGCCCAACGGACGCATGATCGTCTATGCTTCAGAATCTGGCGGAAGAGGCTCCCTCTTCGCCGTCTCGACCGATGGCAAAGTCCGTCTGCGCCTCTCGGCCGAGGGGGCCGACGTGCGGGAACCGGCCTGGGGGCCGTTGCCGCGCTAAGCCCGTTTTTGTTCGTTCGTCTCCCACCCATCCATAGGAACATGAACCAAATGCACATGAAAAAGCTGCTCACCCCTGCCGTGCTCTGCCTTGGGCTCATCCTCTCTGCCTGTTCCTCGACCGGCTCGGTCGAGGAAGGCGCGGGCAAGGTCGAAGACCGCAACGCCGGCGCCGTGAAAACGGTCACGCCGCCGAGCTCGCGCAGCCAAGCGCTGGCCGCCCTGCGCGACCCCAATAGCCCCCTGTCCAAGCGCAGCATCTACTTCGACTTCGACAGCTACGTCGTCAAGCCGGAATTCCAGTCGCTGGTGCAGACCCACGGCCGCTTCCTGGCGCAGAACCCCGATCTCAAAGTCCTGATCCAGGGTAATGCCGACGAGCGCGGCAGCCGCGAATACAACCTGGCGCTCGGCCAGAAACGGGCCGAGGCGGTCAAAAACGCCCTCGTGACCTTCGGGGCGCGTGAAGATCAGGTGGAAGCCGTGAGCCTGGGCGAAGAAAAGCCCGTCTGCACCGAGAAGACCGAAGAGTGCTACGCGCAGAACCGCCGCGCCGACATCCTCTATTCGGGTGAATTCTGACGGAGCCTCGCGCGATGCCCAAGCCCTTCTCCTGGCGTACGGGGGTGCTGCTCGCCGCAGCCGCGCTGAGCCAGCCGGCTTTCGCCCTCTTCGCCGACGACGAGGCGCGCCAGGGCGTCGCCGACCTCCGCTTGCAGGTGCAGACGCTCAACGAGCGCGTCGATGCGATGGCGCGCTCGCAGCTGAGCCAAAGCAACGACATGGAGCGACTGCAGGAGGACGTGCGCCGGCTCACCGGACGCATCGAAGAGCTGCAGTACAAGCTGGATCAGCTAGAGAAGCGGCAGAAGGATTTCTACCTCGATCTCGATGCCCGGCTCAATGCGCTGAGCAGCGGTGGTGCCGCCGCGTCTGCCCCCTCGCAGGCCGCGGCACCGTCCGCGACGGCTCCCGCTGCGCCTGCGCCGGCGTCCGCCCCGGCAGGTAATGCCAAGGCGGAGTTCGATGCGGCGCTCGCCAAGCTCCAGGCGCGCGATGCGAAGAATGCGTTGGCGGCCTTCGAGACCTTCCTGCGCCAGTATCCCAACGACGCCCAGGTACCGGCGGCGCATTTCTGGGCCGGAACGGCGGCGCTGCAGCTCAAGCAGTACGAGACGGCGCGGCGCCATTTCGCCCGGGTGGTCTACGACACGCCCAAGCACGAGCTCGCGCCCGACGCCATGCTGGGCCTGGCGAACGCCCTGCAGGGCATGGGCGACGAAGTCGGCGCCACCGACATGCTCAAGCGCCTGGTCGAACGCCACCCCAACCCCCCGGCGGGCCAGATCGCCCGCCAACGCCTGGGGCGATGAAGGAAAGCAAGCGGCTGCGCGTCAGCGAGATCTTCGCCTCCCTGCAGGGGGAATCGACGACGGTGGGGGTGCCCACCGTCTTCGTTCGCCTCACCGGCTGCCCCTTGCGCTGCCGCTGGTGCGACACGGCCTACGCTTTCAGCGGCGGCGAGCGCCTCACGATCGACGAGATCCTCGCCCGGGTCTCGGACCTGGGCTTGCCCGAAGTGTGTGTCACCGGCGGCGAGCCGCTGGCACAAGCGGCCTGCCGCGAATTGCTCGCGACGCTCGCCGACGCCGGCCACCGCGTCTCGCTGGAGACGAGCGGGGCGCTGCTCATCGCGGGGCTCGACCCTCGCGTGCGCTGCGTGATGGATCTCAAGGCGCCGGGCTCGGGCGAAGCCGACAAGAACCTGTGGGACAACCTCGACCACCTGCGCCCGCACGACGAGGTGAAGTTCGTGCTCGCCGGGCGCGCCGACTACGACTGGGCCAAGGACGTCCTGGAGCGACACGGTCTCGCCCGCCGCGCCACGGTGCTCTTCTCGCCGGTGACCGGGGAACTGGCGCCCTCGACGCTCGCCGACTGGATCGTAGCCGACCGCCTGCCGGTGCGATTCCAACTGCAACTGCACAAGATTCTGTGGGGCGATGCGCGCGGCAAGTGAAGCGCCGTCGCGTCCCTCTCTTTGCGTAAGGATTCCCGCGATGAAGGACGTCTCCTCTCGAAACGCCGTGGTGCTGCTCTCCGGCGGGCTCGATTCGAGCACGGTGCTGGCGATCGCCCGCGCCGAAGGCTACCGTCCCTATGCCCTGTCGGTGGCCTACGGCCAGCGGCACGACGCGGAACTCGCGGCCGCGGCGCGCGTGGCCCGGGCGCTGGGCGCCGTCGAACATCGCGTCGCCCGCGTCGATCTGGGCGTTTTTGGCGGCTCGGCGCTCACGGACGAAGCGATCGCCGTGCCCGAGACGCCGACCGAGGGCATCCCTGTCACCTACGTGCCGGCGCGCAACACGGTGCTCTTGTCGGTGGCGCTCGCCTGGGCCGAGGTGTTGGGGGCCCGCGATCTCTTCATCGGAGTCAATGCCGTCGACTATTCCGGCTATCCCGACTGCCGGCCGGAATTCATCGCCGCCTTCGAGGCGCTGGCCAACGTCGCCACCAAGGCCGGGGTGGAAGGCGCGCGTTTCCGCGTCCACGCGCCGCTCATGCACCTGTCCAAAGCCGAGATCATCCGCCGGGGGCTGGAACTGGGCGTGGATTATGCGCTTACCGTCTCCTGCTATCAGGCGGACGAGGAAGGGCGCGCCTGCGGCCGCTGCGACGCCTGTCGGCTCCGCGCCCAGGGGTTCGCCGCAGCGGGCGTGCCCGATCCCACCCGCTACCGCTAGCGCCCGGCTCCTGCTTGGCAAAAGCGCGGCGATCGGCGTAGGATTATCCTCGATACGCACACGGCCTTTCGCTCGATGCCCCCTCCCCCTGCCCTGCCGGAACTGCCTGTTTCCAGCCTCGTCGGCCCCGGCGACCGGCGCCGGCTCGACCTGCTGCTCGCCGGGCTCGACCTGCTCGATCAGGCGATCGCCGTGTTCGACGCCACGCCCAAGCTGGTGGCCTGGAACCGCGCCATGCAGCGCCTGCTCGACTTCCCCGAAGACCTGGTCCATGAAGGCACGCCTTTCGAAGCCTTCGCCCGCTTCAACGCCGAGCGCGGCGAATACGGCGAGGGCGACATCGAGCGTCTGGTGGCCGAACGGGTGATGGCCGCGCGTGCCTTCCAGCCGCACTACTTCGAACGCGAGCGCCCCAACGGCCGCATTCTGGCGGTGCGCGGCGTGCCCATCCCCAACCTCGGATTCGTGTCGCTGTGGACCGACATCACCGAGCAGCGCCGCTACGAGCGGCTCATCGAGGAACAGAACCAGACGCTGGAAGCCCGGGTGGTCGAGCGCACGGCGGCGCTCGCGCAAGCCAACGAAGAACTGCGCGCCGCCCAGCGTGAGCTCGACCAGACCGCCGAGGCGCTGCGTCGCTCGGAAGAGCGCCTGCGTCTCATCCTCGATTCCATCCCAGCGATGGTGGCCTATCTGGACGCCGACGAGCGCTACCGCTTCGCCAACCGGGTCTATGCCCGCTGGTTCGGCCTCGAACAGGACGAGATCGTCGGGCGCACCGTGGCCGAAGTCACCGGCCCCGACACCTATGCCCAGATCGCAGCGCCGCTGGCGCGCGCCCACGCCGGAGAGACCGTCAGCTACGAATACGCCCGCCGCAACGCCCAAGGCCGGCTAGTCCATGCCCGCAGCACCGTCGTGCCGGAGCGTGACGAGCAGGGCGCGGTCGTGGGATTCTTCGTCCTCTCGATCGACATCACCGAGCAGAAGGCGCATCAGAACGCCCTCATCCAGGCGCAGAAGATGGAGGCGATCGGGCAGCTCACAGGGGGGCTGGCGCACGACTTCAATAACCTCCTCACCACCCTCATCGGCAACCTCGAAGGGCTCAAGCGCTATCTGGGCGACTCGAGCGCCGTGCGCGAATATCTCGAACCGGCGCTGGCGGCGAGCACGCGCGGCGTGGCCCTCATCCGGCGGCTGCTCACCTTCGCGCGTTCGCAGCCCCTCGCGCCGCAGGCGGTCGAGGTGGGCGAACTGGTGCGCTCCATGAGCGTGATCCTCGAACGCACGCTGGGCGAGACCATCGCCATCGTGCTCGACCTGCCCGAGACGCCGCTCCACGCCTATGCCGACGCGCATCAGCTCGAGAGCGCGCTCCTCAACCTCGCCCTGACCGCGCGCGATGCCATGCTCGAGCGGGGCGGGACCCTCACGATTCGCGTCCGCCCGGACACGACGGACGACGCGGGGCAGTGCGTGCGTTTCGAGGTCGCCGACACGGGCTGCGGCATCGCCGCCGAGCAGATTTCCCATGTCTTCGAGCCGTTCTATACCACCAAACCCTTTGGCCGCGGCAGCGGTCTGGGGCTGGCGATGGTCTATGGTTTCGTGCGCCAGTCGGGCGGCGACATCCGGGTGCACAGCGAGCCCGGCCGCGGGACCACTTTCTCCTTCACGCTGCCGCAGGCCCCGGCAGCGGAGGGTGCCCGAGGAACGGACGAGGCGCAAGACGATGAAGCCCCCCCCTCGATTCCCCGCATGGTGCTGCTGGTGGAAGACGAACTGCCGGTGCGCCACGTCCTGCGCCAGCAGCTCATGGCGCTGGGACACACCGTGCTCGAGGCGGCCAACGCGCACGAGGCGCTGGAGCTGCTCGAGCACGTCGAGGAGATCGAGCTGCTCGTCACCGATGCGGTCATGCCGGGCGAACTCGACGGCCGCAGCCTCATCGCCCGCGCCCGTGCGCTACGACCAGCCCTGCCTACCGTGCTGGTCACAGGCTATGCCCACGACGAGGGTCCGCCGGTGGATGGCTACGTATTCCTGCCCAAACCCTGTACCCAGACCCAACTCGCTCAGGCGCTCGCCGCCGCGCAGCGCCTCAGAGCCGGAACGACCCGATGAATACCGCCGAGCCTCGCCTCCTCGTCGTCGAAGACGATCCCGACGTCGCCCGTCTCATCTGCCGCAGCCTGGGCGAATTCGGCTTTGCCTGCGACGTGGCCGCGAGCGGCCGCGCCGCGCTCGACGCCGTGCGCACCCGCACGCCGGAACTGACGATCGTCGATCTGGGGCTGCCGGACATGGACGGCCTGGCGTTGATCGCCGAGATGCAGCGCCTGCACCCCTGCGCCGTGCTCATCCTCACCGGCCGCGCGGGCGTGGCCGATCGCGTGCTGGGGCTGGAGCTGGGGGCGGATGACTATCTCATCAAACCCTTCGAGCCGCGCGAGCTGGTGGCCCGGGTGCGCTCCATCCTGCGCCGCTACCAGAAGACCGCCGCCCCGACCCCTGCATCGCAAGAGGGCTGCGCGCATTTCGCCGGCTGGCGCTATGACCCGGCAAGCCACACCCTCACCGATCCGCAAGGCGGCAGCACGCGGCTCTCCACCGCCGAAGCGCAGCTGCTGATGCTCTTCCTCGCCCATCCCAACCGCATCCTCTCGCGCGAACGCCTGGTAGGGGACCGCCCCGTCGAATCGTACGACCGCAGCATCGACGTGCGCATCTCGCGCCTGCGGCGCAAGCTGCGCGACGATCCGCACGACCCGCGCCTCATCAAGACGGTCTATGGCGCGGGCTACCTCTTCGCCGCCCCCGTGCGCTGGGAGTAAAATTCCTGCCCATCCCTACCGCACGAGACCATCCCATGAACGATTCCTCCCGCCCGTTCCGTATCCTCGGCATCCAGCAGATCGCGCTGGGCGCGCTCGACAAGACGCGGCTTGCCCGCCTGTGGGTCGAGCTCTTCGGCCTGCCGGTGACCGGCACCTTCCGCTCCGAGCGCGAGAACGTGGATGAAGACATCGTCGCCCTGGGCGCGGGCCCCTTCAAGGTCGAGGTCGACCTGATGCAGCCGCTCGATCCGGAGAAGAAACCGGCGGTGCACGCCACCCCGCTCAACCACGTCGGCCTGTGGGTCGACGACCTGCCCAAGGCGGTGGAATGGCTCTCGGCGCATGGCGTGCGTTTCGCCCCCGGCGGCATCCGCCGCGGCGCGGCCGGCTACGACATTTGCTTCATCCACCCCAAAGGCAACGACGAATTCCCGGTGAGCGGCGAAGGCGTGCTCATCGAGCTCGTCCAGGCCCCGCCGGAAGTGATTGAGGCGTACGCGACGATCGCCGCCGCGGCGCGCTGATTTTTCGCCCAGAAAAAAGCCGGCCTCTCGGGGCCGGCTTTTCTTTACCTTTGCAGGGAAGGAGGATCACTCGAATTCGAGGATCACCTCGTCCACCGCCAGGCTCGCGCCCGGCTTGGCGACGATCTTCTTCACCTTGCCGTCCTGCTCGGCGCGCAGGATAGAAGGATATTTTCTGGACAAAGATATCAGGTCCCGGACGATTCTGTAGCATTTTTAATGCAAATTTCATGTTTTTGACTTCCTTGGAACTCGCTTTGCTCGTTTTCCGCGTACCATCTTTTCATGGCTCCGATGGGTGAGACATGCCCCAGAGCCTCCTGAGGGATGTGGTGATTGTACAGCCAGACGTAGCGCTGAATCGTCGCCTCCTGCGCTTTGCGGCTGTCGAAGCGATGGGTGGCAAGCACCTCGCTGATGCGTCCGTTGAAGCGCTCGCCCCTGCCGTTCGTTTGCGGACGGCGAGGTTTGGTCAACCGATGCTCGATGTCGAGCGCCTGGTACGGTTCATCGAAGGTGAGGATCGTACGCAGACGAAAGAGGCTGCATCAATGAGCGAACACAAGAAGCTCGGGGTCTTCAGCGTCGGCGACGTCGAATGGCATCCTCCGACACCCTGAGTTCCCGGGCAAGGCGGCGCACCAGCAGACTCGATTTGGATGGTGCGCAGGGCCGCAGGGGTCGTGGTGGCGTTCTTGTGCAGTCGGACCATCATGACTTTTGCCCCTGTAATTCATCGAGCAGCCCACGCATCGCCTCGCGACCTATGAATAATGCACGACGTCGTGGATCAATGCAATCGTCCGGGACCTGACAACTACGCCAACGGGTACAAACCCAAGACGGTACTCACCCGCCTTGGTGAGCTGACCTTTCAGGTGCCCCAGGTGCGTTGCGGCGACTTCTACCCTTCTGCCCTCGAAAAAGGCACCCGCACCGATCAGGCGGTGCATCTG
>JACRJA010000064.1 GCA_016235745.1 Rhodocyclales bacterium
GTGCTCCAGCGTCTGGAGCCCTTGGGTCTTGAGGGTCACGATCATCATCCTCCGATGATGCCCAACCCCGGCCCCTTCAGGCTCACCTCACGTTGGAATCACGCGCCTCCTTCAGGCTCATGTGTCATTGGACAAGGCTCGGTGTTGACGTCTGCCAAAATATGCATATAATGACAAAAAAAAGACTGATGAGCCAGACTAGGGAGGAGAGTATGGCGCTTGAAGCGTACCGCGGCTTGGGGTCGCCGTTGCGCGGCCGTGTGCCGCCAATTACCATGAACCGCCCCGACAAGCTGAATCCCGCCGGCGGGGCAGGCGCTTAGCATGCTGGGAGAGGACGCTTGACCTTTGATCTACTGCCTCTCGCCTTGGTGGATGGCGTGGCGTACGCCAGTCTGCTGTTCCTGGTGTCGATGGGATTAACCCTGGTGTTCGGTGTAATGGGTATTTTGAATGTCGCCCATGGCGCCTTCTATGCCTTCGGCGGCTACGCCGCGGCCAGCCTCGTCATGTTCCTGGCACCCAAAACCGATTCTCCCTTCCTGCTGTTCGTCGCGTTGTTTGTGGCCGCCATCGCGGTCGGTCTGGTGTTGGGCAGCATTATGGAATTCGTGCTGATTCGCCGCGCGCAGAACTACGACCCCGTCCTGAAACTGCTGATCACCTTCGGCGGCTTTCTGATGTTGGAAGACGTCCAACGCTTGCTGTGGGGCGCGCAACCCTACGGTGCCAGCGAAGTCGTCAACCGCTTGGGCAATATCGAAATCGGCGACATCACCTATACTACCTATCAACTGGTGGTGGTGCCGGTGACTGCCGTGCTGGCTTACGTGTGCCTGGAATTCTTCCTGCGACACACCAAGCTGGGCAAGCAGACGGTGGCCATCACGCACAACCGCGAAGTAGCCACGTCGTTGGGCATCAATGCCAAGAAGATCGGCTACGTCACCTTTGTGATCGCGACCATCCTAGGTGCGCTGGGCGGCGCCATGGCTGCGCCCACCACATCGTTGGTGCCAGGTGCCGGCACGGACATGACGGTGCTGTCGTTCGCGGTCGTCGCCACGGCGGGCCTGGGGCAGATTACCGGCGCGCTGATCGCGGCGCTGCTGATCGGTGTGATCCGCGCCATTGCCGTGTACGCCGCACCCGAACTGGAAGTGGCGGTGCCGTACATCATCATGGTGCTGGTGCTGATCATCCGGCCGCATGGTTTGTTCACCGTCGCCCAAGGCCGGAGGATCTGATGAAAGTCGTCGTACTCAGCATCGTGGCCGCGATTGCCACGCTGTTCCTTGGCTATACCTTGTCGTGGACGATCACGCCCATTGTCATCGGCCTAACCTACGCCATCGCGGCGCTGGGCGTGTCGGTGATGGCGCGCGCCGGCCAGATCTCGTTTGGCCATGCCATGTATTCCTGCATCTCGGCCTACACTGTCGCGTTCCTGGCGCGCGCCATGCCGGGCGCCGACGCGTTGGCGCTGATCTTGGCGGGCGTCGTGGCCAGCCTCCTGGCCGCGATCGTGATTGGCCTGTTCGTGGTGCGCTATCGCGGCATCTTCTTCGGCATGCTGAACTTGGCGTTGAGCATGGTGCTGTTTGCGCTGCTGGGCAAGCTGTACACGCTGACTGGCGGCTCCGACGGGATGCGCATCGTGCGCCCGACGATGGCCGGCGTGCTGATGGAGCGCGAGTCCTTTGAACGTGCGCTGCTGGTGCTGACGCTGGTGTTGTCGTTGGTGCTGGCCTGGTGGGTGCAGCGCTATTTCCGGTCGGGTAGTGGGCAGGCGCTGTCCGCCATCAAGACCAATGAAACACGCATTGAATACCTGGGTTTTTCCGCCTACTTCATCATGTGGAAGGGCTACCTGCTGTCGGCCGTTGTGGTCGGATTTTCGGGTGCGATCCTGGCGTTGATGCAGGGCTTGGTTACCCCCGAGATCGGGTCGTGGCTGCGGTCGGGTGAATTCGTCTTCATCACCATCTTGGGCGGCGCGGGCCATGCCGCCGGCGCTTTCCTGGGCGCGGTCGGTTTTGAAACGGTGAAACTGGTGTCCGCCGCGTATTTTCCCGGCCTGTGGCAGTTCTTACTGGGCCTGACGCTGATCTTGGTGATCTTCATGTTCCCCACCGGCTTTGTCGGCCAGATCATGCAGCGCGTCGCCATGCAAAAAAAGTGTGACGAGGCCAGGGTCCGCGCCAACGCCAGCTCGCAGGCGCGCGTTTCCGCCAACACGCAAGCGCCGGTCAGGAACTGATGATGAAGCCGCTTCTTCAAACGACAGACCTCTACCTGGCCTTCGGCAGCGTGATTGCAGTCGACAATATCAACTTTGAATTGTATGAAGGCGAACGCCTAGCTGTGATCGGCCAGAACGGCGCGGGCAAGACGACCTTCATCAACATTTGTACGGGCTACCTGGCGCCTTCCAAGGGCCGCGTATATTTCGACGGACGCGACGTCACGGCGATGGTACCGCGCAAGATCGTGCGCTTGGGGGTGGGCCGTTCATTCCAGTTGCCGCAACTATTCACTGAGCACACCGTGCGCCAATGCGTGCAGATCGCCGCCGCGCGCCGCAACAAGAACCTGAGCTGGTTCCGGTCGCTGGAAAGCACCATCGACGAAAAGGAAGTGGACGCCACGCTGGACCTGGTGGGCTTGCTTACCGAGGCCGACGAAGCTTGCATCGAACTGCCCGAGGGCAAGCGCAAACTGCTGGACGTGGCCATGGCGCTGGCGCTGCGTCCCAAGCTGCTCATCATGGACGAGCCCACTAGTGGTGTGTCGTCCGAAGACAAATTCGCCCTGATGGAAACCGTGATGCACGCGCTGGCCGAGCGCCGCGTGACCAGCTGGTTCGTCGAGCATGACGTGGACATCGTGTCGCGCTACGCCACGCGCGTCGCGGCTTGGATCGCGGGCAAGGTTGCCGCCGACGGCACGCCAGACGAAGTCTTGAACAACCCGCAGATCAAAAGCGAAGTGTTGGGGACCTGAAGCATGCTGAACCTATCGGCCATCGATGTCGACCTGGCGGGCAACCGTATCCTTCGCGGCGTCAACGCCAGTTTTGAATCGTCCAAAACCATCGGCATCGTGGGGCGCAACGGCGCGGGCAAAACTACGTTGCTGCGCACCATCATGGGCCTGATCAAGATCAAGTCCGGCAAGATCACATTCTATGGTGCTGACCTGACGGCCATGCCCGCCCACAAGCGCGCCGCGTTGAAAGTGGGCTACGCGCCCGAAGACCGCGCGATCTTCCCGACCATGACCGTGGCGGAAAACCTGAGCCTGCCGTGCGAAGTGCAAGGCCAGTCCAAGAGCGAGATTGAGGCCCGGATCCAGACGGTGCTGAAGGTGTTGCCGCAGCTGGAACCCATGCTGGGCCGCTCGGGGTCAGCGCTGTCAGGCGGGCAGGGCAAGATGGTGGCCTTGGCGCGCGCCATCATGGTCGGCACGCGGCTGTTGCTGCTGGACGAACCGTTCCAGGGTCTGGCCCCCAAGCTTGCGCGCGACTACACTGAAGCGCTGGAACGCCTGAAGGAGTTGCAGCCTGATCTGTGCGTGGTTATCACCGAATCCAACGTGAAGCTTCTGGGTAGCATCCCTGACCAGATCTGGGTAATCGAGCGCGGCTCGATCACCTTGAATTGACTACTGGAGACATTGGGAGACATTGCATGACGAGGATGATTATCGCCGGCCGCCAGGTCGATGCTCATGACGGGCGCACTATTGATGTGGTGTCGCCTGTGGATGGCGAGGTGTTCACCACCATCCCGCGCGGCCAGCAGGCTGATGTCGACGCCGCCGTGCAAGCCGCGCGCGCCGCGCTGGAAGGCGACTGGGGCCGCATGACGGCGCTGGAGCGTGGCCGCTTGCTACTGCGTCTGGGCGAATCGGTATTGGCGCACCACGAAGAGTTGGCGCAACTGGAAGCCCGCGACACCGGCAAGCCCATGTCCACCGCGCGCGGCGACATCACTGTGTTGGCGCGCTATTTCGAGTTCTATGGCAGCGCGGCCGACAAGGTACACGGTCAGACCATTCCTTTTCAGAAGGACTATTCGGTTCAGTTGATCCGCGAGCCACTGGGCGTAACCGCCCACATCATTCCGTGGAACTACCCCGCGCAAATGTTCGGCCGCAGCGTCGCGCCTGCGCTGGCCATGGGCAACGCTAGCGTGGTCAAGCCGGCCGAAGACGCTTGCCTGTCCGTCATCCGCGTGGCTGAACTGGCCTTGGAAGTGGGCTTCCCCGCCGGCGCGCTGAACATCGTGACGGGCCTAGGCGAAGAGGCGGGTGCCAGCCTGTCGCGCCACCACGACATCAACTTCATCACCTTTACTGGGTCCAATGAAGTCGGCGTGCTGATCCAGCAGGCTGCCGCCGTCAATGCCGTCAAGTGCGTGCTGGAACTGGGCGGCAAATCGGCGCACATCGTCTTTGACGATGCCAATTACAAACTGGCCATACCCGCTATCGTCAAGGGCATCGTCCACAACACCGGGCAGACTTGCACGGCGGGCAGCCGCCTGTTGGTGCAACGTGGCGTCTACGCCGATTTCATGAAGGCGTTGGCCGACGAATTTTCCAAGGTGCGCGCTGGCACGCCCGACATGGACCTGGACTGCGGCCCGCTCGTCAACCAGGCGCAGTTTGACCGCGTGAACCGCTACATAGCCAAGGGCTTGGCCGATGGCCTGACCGTGGTGGCCGAAGGCGGCATTGCGGACGGTGTGCCCGCCGGCGGCTACTTCGTGAAGCCGACACTGTTCTCCGCGCCCACGCATGACAGCAGCAGCTTGCTGACCGAAGAAATCTTCGGGCCGGTGCTAGTGGCGGTGCCCTTTGACACGGAAGCCGACGCCATCCGGTTGGCCAACGCTACCGACTACGGCTTGCTGGGCGCTGTTTGGACCGAGAACGGCGGACGCCAGCAGCGCGTGGCGCGGGGCATCAAGTGCGGCCAGGTCTACATCAACGGCTTCGGCGCGGGCGGTGGCGTGGAGTTGCCGTTCGGCGGCGTCAAGAAAAGCGGCCATGGGCGCGAGAAGGGCTTCATCGCCCTGGAAGAAATGAGCACCACCAAAACGCTGATCCAGTTCTATGGCGAATGAGCGCCATCCAAATCAAGGAGTCTAGTCATGAGTCAATTGCAGGGTAAGGTTGCCATCGTCACGGGTGGGGGCAGCGGTTTCGGCGAGGGCATCGTCAAGCTGTACGCGAAGGAAGGCGCCAAGGTCGTCATCGCCGACATCAACAAGGAAGCCGCCGACCGCGTGGCTGGTGAAGTGGGCGCGGCCGCCTTAGCCGTGAAAGCCGACGTGTCCAGCCGCGCCGACATCGACAACGTCGTGCGCGTGTGCCAGGAAACGTTTGGCGCGGTGGACATCGTGGTCAACAACGCGGGCATCACCCACAAGAACCAGTCCATGCTGGACGTGGACGAGGCTATGTTCGACCGCATATTCGCCATCAACGTGAAGTCCATCTATTACATGACGCAGGCCGTGGTGCCCGTGATGCGCAAGCAAAAGCGCGGCGTGATTCTTAACGTTGGGTCTACCGCCGGCATCCGTCCGCGCCCGGGCCTCAGTTGGTACAATGCGTCCAAGGGCGCGGTCAATGTGCTGTCCAAATCCATGGCCGTGGAGCTGGCCCCGGACGGTATCCGCGTCAACGCCATCTGCCCGGTGATGGGAATCACCGGCATGTTCGAACTGTTCATAGGCTTGCCGGACACGCCGGAGAACCGCGCCAAGTTCCTCTCCACCATTCCGCTGGGCCGCTTCTGCCAGCCGTCGGACGTGGCGGCAGCGGCCTTATTCCTGGCCAGCGACGCCGCGGAGTTCATCACTGGCGTGGAATTCCCGGTGGACGGCGGACGCACGGTGTAGGCGCATTGATCCGGTCGGTGCGTGCCGGCTGGGTTCTGGTCTGCAGTGCTTCTAGTCCGTATCACTTCTACTTGGATGTCAGCGCATGAAAATCAAAGCGGCGTTGTTGCGTAACGTAGGGGTGCCAAGCCCCTACGCCCAGACCCGACCACTGACCATCACTGAGGTCGAATTGGACCCGCCCGGCACGGGCGAGGTGCTGGTGCGCATCAAGGTGGCCGGCCTGTGCCATTCCGATTTGTCGGTCATCAACGGCGACCGTCCGCGCGGCGTGCCCATCGTGTTGGGACATGAGTCGTCCGGCGAAGTGGTCGAAACTGGCCCCGGCGTCACCGACTTGAAACCCGGCGATCACGTGGTCATGGTGTTTGTGCCCAGCTGCGGCTGCTGCAACCCCTGCATGGAAGGCCGCCCCGCGCTGTGCGAACCCGGTGCTGCCGCTAACACTGAAGGGACGTTGTTGGGTGGCGACCGCCGCCTGCACATCGGCGACGAATACTTGAACCACCACACCGGCGTGTCCTGCTTCGCGGAATACGCCGTGGTATCGCGCCGGTCGTGCGTGAAGGTTAACGCTGAACTGAGCCATCGCGAAGCAGCGCTGTTCGGCTGCGCCGTGTTGACAGGAGCGGGCGCGGTGCTGAACCGCGCACGCATCAAGGCAGGCGACACCGCCGCCATCGTCGGGCTGGGCGGCGTGGGTTTGTCGGCTTTGCTGGCTGCGGTAGCCGCCGGTGCGCGCCGCGTGGTGGCTATAGATCTTAGTGACGAAAAACTGGCGCTGGCCAAGGGACTTGGCGCCACCCACGTCGTCAACCCCAAGCAGGTCAAAACCGACGACGATCTGTTTGACTTGGCTGGCGGCCGCGTGGACTACGGCTTTGACATGGCGGGTGCCGTGCCCGCCTTTGAGACCGCCTACAAGCTGACCCGGCGCGGTGGCGTGACCGTTACCTCGGGCCTGCCCAACCCCAAGCTCAGCTTCCCGCTATCGCTCTCGCAGATGGTCGGCGAAGAGCGCGACATACGCGGCAGCTACCTGGGTTCCGGCGTACCCGCTATCGACATCGGTCGCTACATCGACCTGTACAGGGCGGGCCGCTTGCCGGTGGACCGAATGATGGGCAAATCATTTTCGCTGGACCGGATCAACGAGGGGTTCGATCACCTCGCCACTGGCGGCAGCCTGCGCGACGCCATCGTTTTTTAAGGGCATAGCCCCGACTACAACACTGGAGACAACGCCATGAAAACTTCATCAAGACTGGCCGCCCTATTAGGCGCTACCCTGCTGTCCGGCTTCACGACGCTGGCAGGCGCTGCCGACAGGCCCAAAGAACTGAAGATCGGTATCTCGACCTTTCTGTCGGGCTCAGCATCGGTGTTCGGCGTGCCCGCGCGCGACGCGGCTGAAATACTGATCCAGGACATCAATGCGGCAGGCGGTATCGACGGCGTCAAGCTCGTGCCCAGCTACATCGACGAAGGCGGCGGCGGCGAAAAGCTGTTGTCCGAATACCGTCGCCTGGCCGAAAGCGGCACGCGTGTGATGCTGTCTGCCATTTCCAGCGGTCACTGCAACATCGTGGCCCCCGTTGCCGAAGACCTGAAGGTGCTGAACGTGCTGTGGGACTGCGGCACCGAGAAGGTCCTGGAAGGCAAGAAGTACAAGTACGTGGTGCGCACACAGGCCAACGCCACCACCGAAATGGTCGCGCAGGTGCTGTACCTGATGAAGGTCAAGCCGGACTTCAAGACGATCGCCATCGTCAACCAGGACTACGCCTGGGGCCGCGATTCGCGCGACATCTTCCTAGCCGCATTGAAGAAGTTCAAGCCCGATGTAAAGGTCGTGGCGGAGATGTTCCCCAAGTTTGGTGCCGCCGACTTCTCCACCGAAATCAGCCGTCTGCAGGCGCTGCGCCCGGACGTCATCGTGTCCACCTCGTGGGGCGGAGACCTGGACAACTTCGTGCGCCAGGCCTCGCAACGCAACCTGTTCAAGAACTCCACCTTCGTGCTATCGCTGGCCGAAAGCTCGCTGGAACGCCTGGGCGACGCCTTGCCCGAAGGCGTCTACGTCGGTGCACGCGGCGACCACTACTTCCTGCACCCGGAAACCAAGGACGATCCGCAGCACCAGGCCTTCGTGAAGAAATTCCGTGACAAGACCGGTGCCTATCCGATCTACTCGGTTTACCACATGGTCCAGGCCATCCAAGGCCTCAAGGCGGGCTACGAGAAAGCCATCAAGGACAACGGCGGTGCTTGGCCCACCGTCGAACAAGTGGCTGCCGCCATGCACGACATGTCCTTCAAAGGCTACGGCCGCGAACTTAAAATGCACCGCGCCGACGGCCAAGCCTTGGAAGCGCAATTGTTCGGCGTGACCAAGAAGAGCGACAAGTACCCGTTCAAGGTACTGGCCGACATCACGATCGTGCCGGCGGAGCTGGTGACCCCGGGGGTTGAAGATACGTCGATGGGCTGGATTGAGAAGAACCTGACGCCGGACGTGCTGCAGAGCGACCAGATCAAGGTCTATTCGAACTGAGCAGGCTGTGTTGCGTGTGTAGGGACTCCCCGGAGAGAGATCGCCGGGGTTTTTTCTCCCTCCCTATACACCAATGACGACATACCGGAATCGGCTGTCAAGAACATTGAACTGAACCCCTCTGTCAAAGACGGATTTCATTCGAGTTTATTATTAACCCGGCAATATGGCTTACGATATACGAACTCGATCCGTTTCTATTCATGAGATTTGATGATCATGGAAACGATCGACCCCCGCAAGCTGCCTCGTGAAGTTCTGGAGGAGAAACGCCGCATGGCGATGCGGCTGCGGGAGGAGTTGAACCTGACGTGGAAGGAGATCGCGCGGCTGGTGCAAGTGCATCTGACGACGGTACTGGGCTGGTCCAAGCGCTATCAGCAGGCAGGAGAAGCGGGGCTCAAAGACCGGGCGCCGTGGGCGGGCCGAGGGCGAGGGCAGGCGGCTGAGCTCGGAGCAAGAACGCCGGATCCTGGAGGTACTGCTGCACGATACGCCCTCGCAGCACGGCATCGAACGGGCGCTGTGGACATGCGAGGCGGTGCGTGCGCTCATCACCCGTCTGTGTGGTGTAACGCTGCCGATTCGCACGGTGGGCCTGTATCTGCATCGCTGGGGCTTGAAGCCGCAGCGGCCGATGAAACGGGCGATCGAACAGGATGCGGCGGCGCTGCAGCGATGGCAACAAGAGGTTTATCCCCAGATCGCCGAACGGGCCAAGAAAGAAGATGCCGTGATCTACTGGGCCGATGAGACGGCGGTACAGCAAGACGCACACTGGGTACGGGGCTACGCCCCGCCGGGCAAGACGCCGGTGCTGGCGCAAGCCTCGCAACGCACGAAGCTCACCCTGATCTCGGCGCTCACCAACCAGGGGCGGATGCACTTTGCCCTGCAGGAAGAGGCCATCGACGCGCAGCGCTTCCGCAGCTTTCTCGAGCGTTTGGTGGCGGACAGCGCCCCGCGCAAGGCCTTCGTGATCGTGGACAACCTTGCAGTGCATCACGCCCGGGCGGTACGCGAGTGGGTCAAGGCGAACCTCGAGCGTATCGAACTCTTCTACCTGCCGCCCTACGCCCCCGAGCTCAACCCTGATGAGCTGCTCAACCGTGACCTCAAGACCGAGCTGCGGCGGCTCGACCGCACCCGCGACAAGCAGACGCTGCGAGAAAAGGCACAGGCCTTCCTGCAATATTTGCAACACACGCCGGAGCGGGTAAAAAGCTATTTCAAGCATAAAACCCTGGAATACATTGCTCAATCGGGTGTTTTGCTGCCGGGTTAATAAACCGGTGTCTCAAATTCGGGGACCACTATAAGACGGCCAGGCAATACATTCCCGAGCGGCTCGAGATCGTGGAGAGCATGCCGGCGACCCCGAGCGGCAAGATCCAGAAATTCAAGCTGCGCGAACTGGCCAAGGAACGGGTACGGGAAGCGGGCGGCTGAGTTCTTGGAGTTGACTCGGTGCGCGGCAAGCCCCGCCGTCCCGGCGTTCGGGCGGATGGCGGGGCTTGTCTGGCGGTCAAAAATTTTTCTGGAAGGAAAGAATGACCCGGGCGTCGGCCACTTCTTCGCCGTCCCAGGTATAGGCGGATTTGCTGGCATCGGTGTCGGTGTAGGCCAGGGTGGCGACGCCGAAGCCGAGATCCTTGCTTACGCCGAGTTTCCAGTCGGTGTATGAGGCTTCGTCGTTGTCTTTCACGTCCTGGTACCCGACGTGGCCGAGTACCCCCCAGCCTCCGCCTAGGTCATAGCTGGCCGAGAGATCGAGGTAGTAGCTGCCGCGGGTGTCGTCGCCATCGTCGGTGGTCCAGCCGACGAAGTGGTCGGACACCGTGTGGTAGTACTTGAGCGCCACCGTCTTCCAGGACAGGCCGGCGTAGACTTCGGTGGTGTCCGGATCGACCGCCCCCGAGATTTTGTCGCCGGGATAGTAGTAGGTGATGACGCCGAAGTCATAGCCGAACGAGTCGGCGAAGCTGCCGCGAAAGCCGCCATAGAGGTCCACTTCGAGGCTGTTGTCCTCTTTGTAGCCGCCCGCCTCTACCCAATCGACGTTCGAGCCCCACAGTCCGACGTAGAATCCGCTGTCGTGTGCCAATTCGAGGCCACCCTGGACGGCGGGCCCGTTTTGCGTCTGCGATACGCCGCGAAACACGTAGTCGCTGGTGGCCCCGAGGCTGAAACTGAGCGCAAAGGGGCTCTTGGCCGTGTCTTCGGCATGGGCCAAAGAGGCGCCGAGCATGGCCACCAGGGTGGCGGTGAGGGGAAGCAGAGGGGTTTTCATGGCAATCTCCGGTGAAAGGGGCATGCGTTGGAAAGCAAGAAGAGTGCCAAGCGTTTTTTCCTGCCTGGTGACGGTCCGGGTGCAGCCGTAGGGCGCCGCGCAACGCCGCCATGCGGCCATGCACAGGTTGTTCGAGGCACCCTGTAGTCTGCCCTTTGCGCCATCTTGGGGCGGAAGATGCTTCATTCGAGGGCAAGGGGAACAGGGAGAGGTCCGAAAATGTCACGAAACCGTCACTTTTTCGCGATATAACGGCAACACGTTTCTGAGGGTACGAGCGGAGGGATCATGGCGGCCAATGTGCTGGTGGTCGAGGACGAACTGGCGATCTTGGAGCTGATTGCGGTCAATCTCGAACAGGCGGGGTTTCACGTGCTGCGCGCCTCCGAGGCGGAGACGGCCTTGCGGCTCATCGGCGAGGCGCTGCCGGATCTGGTGCTCATCGACTGGATGCTGCCGGGGCTGTCGGGCATCGAACTCGTTCGGCGCTTGCGGCGGGAAGAGCGCACGCGGGCGCTGCCGCTCATCTTGCTCACGGCGCGCGGGGCCGAGGTGGACAAGGTGCTGGGGCTGGAAGCGGGAGCGGACGATTACGTGACCAAGCCCTTTTCGCCGCGCGAGCTCGTGGCGCGCATCCGGGCGGTGCTGCGCCGGCGCCGGCCAGAGGTGGGCGAGGAGGTGCTGGAGGCGGGCGGTTTGAGGCTCGACCCGGCGGCGCGGCGGGTGCTGGCCGAAGGCAGGGTGGTGGCGCTGGGGCCGACCGAATTTCGCTTGTTGCATTTCCTCATGGCGCATCCGGAGCGGGTGCACAGCCGCTCGCAGCTGCTCGACCGTGTCTGGGGGGATCACGTCTTCGTCGAGGAGCGCACGGTGGACGTGCACGTGCGTCGCCTGCGCGCGGCGCTCGAACCTTATGGGATGGCGGCCCTGATCCAGACGGTGCGCGGGGCGGGGTATCGGTTTTCGGTACAGACGGCACAGGAAGCATGAAAACGGCGCAGCGCCTGCGGCGACAGCGGCGCTTTGCCTGGCGGCGCTTGTGCGGTGTCGGAACGGCTGCGGCGGCGGTTTCCCTCTTTTCCTGGCCGGCGGGGCTGGGCATGCTCGCGCTCGGCTTGGGTTGGGCGTGGTGGCGTACCGAGCGCGAGTTGGCCGAGGTGCTGCGCGAGGCGCTCACTGGAGCGCCGGTGGAGGATCTTTCCCCCCGGGCGCGCTTGGTACTCGAGCCGCTGCGGGCGCAGGAGCGGGTGTGGCGGCGCCGGGTGGAGTCGGCACGGCGCGACCGGGAGCGGCTGATCGCGGCCTGGGATCGGCTGCCGGTGGGGGTGGTGTGGCTGGCGGCCGATGGGACGATCCGCCGGCTCAACCGCCGCGCCGAGGATCTGCTGCAATTGCAGCGCCGCCTTCATGGGGGGCAGCCGCTCGCCCTCTTTCTGCCTGAGCCGCGCTGGCTCGAACGCATCCGCGCTGCGGGCGAGGCCGGGTTTACCGGCGAGGTGCCGCGGCGCGGGGAAACGCTCCATTGCCGCCTGCAGTGGGTGCCGCTGGAGGAGGGGGAAGCGCTGCTGCTCGTCGAGGATCGCACCGAGGCGATGCGCCTCGAGCGCATGCGGCGCGACTTCGTCGCCAACGTCTCGCACGAACTGCGCACGCCGCTCACCATCGTGCGCGGCTACGTGGAGACGGTGCTGGATGCGCCAACGCCTCCGCCGCCGCCCTTGTCGGGCTATCTGGAGCAGGTGTACGCCCAGGCAATGCGCATGCAGCGGCTGGTGGAGGACCTCTTGACGCTGGCCCAGCTCGAGGGGACACAGCCGCCGCCGGCGAAATGGGTGGACGTGGGGGAGCTGCTGGAGGCGGTGGCCGATCAAGCCCGAGGCGTGGCACCTGAAGGGCTGACGGTGGAGGTGGATTCCCCCCCACGGCCAGGCGCGATCCTGGGCGTGCGTACCGAGCTGGAGTCGGCCTTGGGCAATCTCGCTCTCAACGCGGTGCGCTACACGCCGGCGCCGGGCCGGGTGGTGATCGGAGCGCGTGCGGCGGAAAACGGCGCCGGGGAGCTCTTCGTGCGCGATACCGGCATCGGCATCGCGCCGGAGCACCTGCCGCGCCTCACCGAGCGCTTCTATCGCGTCGATCGGGCGCGCTCGCGCGATCGCGGCGGTACCGGCTTGGGGCTGGCGATCGTCAATCACGTGGCACAGCGCCACGAGGCGAGGCTGCTCATCGACAGCGCGCCGGGCAAGGGGAGCGAGTTCCGGCTGCGCTTTCCCTCCGGGCGCTGGCGTGAGGGCGAGGCGGTCAAATGATGGCTGGATCGATCCAGAAGAAGGTGAGGATGAGGTAATCCTCGCCTTTTTCGAGGACTTCCTGGACGCGGGCGCCGCGCGTCTTGTGTTCGACCCATAGGTTGAGCAGCTTGGCTTCGGTGCCGATCTCGAGCGGGGCGAGCAGGCGGTGCGTGCCTTCGTCACCGCGGGCCGTGTCGGGAAACCAGAAAGCAGGGTGCCAGGGGCTGGGCGGAGCGCCCGCCATGGGAAAGTGCTGTACGGCCGTGGGGCGGGGCACGCCGGGGATCTGTTCGAGCCCGAGGTGGATCTCGCCGTCGAAAGTGGCCTGGCGCCAGCGCACGCGCGTGAGCATGCCGCCGTAGGCCTTGGGATGTTTGCGCACCAGCAGGAGCCTTCCGGGCGGCCAGCGGGTGAGCTCGCTGCGCGCGCCGCTGCGCCGGATGCGCCACCCCTTGGGGCTGCGGTCCATGGCATCCCACTGGGTGAGGTAGGGCGAATAGATGAGCTCGTTCTTTTCCCGCTCGCGCTCGGTGAGGTCGACCTCGCTGATGGTGCCGCCGAAGAGTTGGATGCGCTGGGCTTCCTCGAAGGTGCGGCGTACCGACACCGCCGTGGGGGCTTCGAAGGCTTTGCCCGTGAAATAGAAATAGATCGCGGGCCAATCGGAGACCACCTGCAAGCCTTCGTCGATCGGCTCGCGGGGTTCCTGCCGTTTGGGCGGCTCTCCGGTCCAGCGCTGCGACAGCGCCTCGAGGAGCAGCCGTTCGTCGGTGGATAAACCTGTCTGGGCGAGCCGCATCTGCAGCTTCGGCATGAGGGCGCCGGCGTCGTAGAGGCGCAGTATCTTGGCGTCGGCCAGTGCCAACGCCGGGATGGGGGGCGAATTTCCGGCCAGGTCGATGCCGTAGCGGTCGTCGACGCGATCGAGCCATTCCGGCGGAACGAATTGGGCGAAGGAGGCCAGTTCGAGCGCGAGGGTGACCACCCGCGTCAAGGCCGCAACGGGCAGGGCGTTGGGATTGGCGAGGTGGATGAGGGCGGCGGCATGGTGCACTTCGCGGCCGCTGAGCCGCAGTGGTGCGCCGAAGAGCGTGTCGTCGACGCGCCGATTGGCCACGTTGGCGCGCTCGGCGCGCAGTAGCGCCTGGTGCAAGCCTCCCCAGAGGGTGTCGGGAACGCGCGTGAGCTCAAACCAGAAAATGAGCATCATGCGCAGCAGGCACCAGCTCTGGCGTTCGTGGGCAAGCGCGCAGTAAGGAGATGAGGGAACGGCCGTCGGGTGCTGCGTGGCCTTGGTGTAGAGCTTGATGAGCTTGCCCCAGGCCTTCAAGTACGGAGATTCGCGCGTGGGCGGGCTGCGGCGCGGCCAGCCAACGTGGTGCAGGGCCATCCGCAGCATATCGGCGCGATCGACAAGCTGGGAGAAGGTGGCGAAATTCTGGCCCAGGAGGCTGTCGGCCAGGAGCTCAAATTCGGCCGCCGGCGGAGCCGATTCTGGGGCAACGGCCAACAGATGGCGTAGCCGCTCGTCGATGGATTCGATCGTCTCCTGCATGGCGGGCCCTTTTACCTATGCCGGCGGAAACGGCATTGTAGCCGATTTACCCAAACGGTTTTTCGGTCCGAACGCTAGAGGAGGATCCCATCAGGGGGTGAGTTTGCGCCGCAGCAGTTCGGTTACGCGCTGCGGGTTGGCCGCGCCGCGCGAGGCTTTCATCACCTGGCCGACGAGGGCGTTCAGCGCTTTTTCCTTGCCGGCGCGGAATTCTTCCACCGACTTGGGATGGGCGGCGATCGCTGCGTCCACCAGCGCCTCCAGAGCGCTCTCGTCGCTCACCTGCTTGAGCCCGCGCGCCTCGATGATCGTGTCCACGTCTTCGCCTTCGCCTGCCCACAGCGCTTCGAACACTTTCTTCGCCCCGGCGTGCGCGATCGTGCCGTCGGCCACGCGGCGCACCAGGGCGGCGAGCTGAAGGGGGCGCAGGGGGCTCTCCCCGATCTCGATCCCGCTGCGGTTGAGCTTGGCGGCGAGCTCGCCCAGGATCCAGTTGGCGCAGGGTTTGGCGAGCGCAGGGCCTGCGGCGGCGACGGCGGCCAGATAATAATCGGCCAGTTCCTTGCTTGCCGTGAGGAGGTTGGCGTCGTAGCGGGTGAGGCCGTGTTCCTCGACGAGCCGTCGGCGCAGCGCCTGCGGTAACTCGGGGAGGCTGGCCCGCACTTCCTCGATCCAGGCGCGGTCGATGACAAGGGGCAGCAGGTCGGGATCGGGAAAGTAGCGGTAGTCGTGCGCGTTTTCCTTGGTGCGCATCACGCGGGTCTCGCCGCGCTCGGGATCGAAGAGCACCGTGGCTTGTTGGACGGTGCCGCCCTCTTCGAGCGTCTCGATCTGCCAGCGGACTTCGTAGTCGATCGCTTGCTGCAGGAAGCGGAAGGAGTTGAGGTTCTTGATCTCGCGGCGCGTGCCCAGGCGCGTTTCACCCTTGGGGCGCACCGAGACGTTGGCGTCGATGCGAAACGAGCCTTCCTGCATGTTGCCGTCGCACACCCCGATCCAGCGCACCAGGGCGTGCAGCGCCCGGGCGTAGGCCACCGCCTCTTCGGCCGAGCGCATGTCGGGCTCGGAGACGATCTCGAGCAGCGGCGTGCCGGCGCGGTTGAGGTCGATCCCCGTCATGCCGTGGAAGTCTTCGTGCAGGCTCTTGCCTGCGTCTTCTTCCAGGTGCGCCCGCGTGATGCGCACGGTTTTCTCATAGGCGGCGTCCCCTTCGCCCACTTGCACGGTGATGGCGCCGTTTTTCACCACCGGCAGCTCGTACTGGCTGATCTGGTAGCCTTTGGGAAGGTCGGGGTAGAAGTAGTTCTTGCGGGCGAAGACGCTGCGCTCGGCGATTTCGGCCTCGATCGCCAGCCCGAGGCGGATGGCGCGCTCGACGGCGCCGCGGTTGAGCACGGGTAGCGTACCGGGCAAGGCCACGTCGATGGCGCAGGCCTGGCGGTTGGGTTCGGCGCCGAAGGCGGTGAAGGCGCCGGAGAAGATCTTGCTGCGCGTGGTGAGCTGCGCGTGGATCTCGAGGCCGATGACGGTTTCCCAGTCGGTGCGGTTCATGGCGGTTCCGTGGTTTACAGCGGCGGCAGCCGGCGGTGCCAGTCGGTTTTTTGCTGGAAGACGTGGGCGGCGAGCAGCAGCCGCGTCTCGGCGAGATAGGGGCCGATGAGCTGGCAGCCGATGGGCAGCCCTGCCGCGTCGACGCCGCAGGGGTGTGACAGCGCCGGCAGTCCGGCGAGGTTGGCGCCGATGGTGTAGATGTCCTGGAGGTATTCCTGCACCGGATCCTGCCCCTTCTCGCCCAGGAGCCAGGCGGTGGTGGGCGCGGTGGGGGCGAGGAGGAGATCGCACGAGGCGAAGGCCCGGGCGTAATCTTCGGCGATGAGGCGGCGCAGTTTTTGCGCCTGCAGGTAGTAGGCGTCGTAGTAGCCGTGCGAGAGCACGTAGGTGCCGACGAGGATGCGGCGCTTCACTTCTTCGCCAAAGCCCTGGGCGCGCGTCTTGCGGTACATGTTGTCGAGGTCGGCGTAGTCGGGGGCGCGGTAGCCATAGCGCACGCCGTCGTAGCGCGCGAGGTTGCTCGAGGCTTCCGCCGGGGCGATGACGTAGTAGGCGGGAATGGCGAGCTCGGCGCGCGGCAGCGACACCTCGACCAGGCGCGCGCCCAGAGATTCGTAGGTGCGGGCGGCTTCTTCGACGGCGCGGCGCACCTCGGCGTCGAGTCCCTCGACGGCGAAGAATTCGCGCGGCAGGCCCAGGCGCAGCCCGTCGAGCCGCCCGCCGGCGGCGGCGAGCGCTGCGGCATGATCTTCGGCCGGGTGATCGAGCGAAGTGGAGTCGCGCGGATCGAAGCCTTCGATGGCCGTGAGCGCGAGCGCGCAGTCTTCGGCGCTGCGGGAGATCACCCCGGCCTGGTCGAGCGAGGAAGCGTAGGCGATGATGCCATAGCGGCTCACCCGCCCATAGCTCGGCTTGATGCCGGTGACGCCGCACATGGCCGCCGGCTGGCGCACGCTGCCGCCGGTGTCGGTGCCGGTGGCCACGGGCACGATGCCGGCGGCCACGGCCGCGGCCGAGCCGCCGGAGGAGCCGCCGGCGATGCGCTCCGGGTTCCAGGGGTTACGGCAGGGGCCGAAGTGGGAGTGTTCGTTGGCCGAGCCCATGGCGAATTCGTCGAGGTTGGTCTTACCGATGGACACGGTGCCCGCTTGGGCGAGCCGCTCGACGACGAAGGCATCGTAGGGCGGCACGAACCCGGCGAGCATGCGCGAGGCGGCGGTGGTGCGCACGCCCTTGGTGCAGAAGAGGTCTTTGTGGGCGATAGGGAGGCCAGAAAGTAACGAGACGTTTCCGGCGCGGCGGCGTTCGTCGGCGGCGCGGGCGGCTTCGCGCGCACGCTCCGGCGTGAGGGTGATGAAGGCGTTGAGCCGTTCCTGCAGCGCCTGCGCGCGCCCGAGGGCGGCCTCGGCCAGCGCCTCGGCGCGCGTGCGGCCTTCGGCGAGCGCGGCGGCGAGCTCGCGCAGGGAGGAGGTGAGGAGCCGTTCTGCGCTCATTCGATCACCTTGGGTACGAGATAGAGGCCGTGCTCCGCTGCGGGGGCGAGGGCGAGGAGGGCGTCGCGCTGATCCGCTTCGGTGACGGCGTCCTCGCGCAGGCGCTGCGGCAGATCCAGTGGATGGCTCATGGGTTCGACGCCGCTGGTGTCGACGGCTTGCAGCCGATCCACCAGGGCGAGGACCCGTTCGAGGTCGGCGCGGAACGCCGCGGTGTGCTCGGCGGTCAATTCGATGCGGGCGAGTTCGGCGAGGCGGTCGAGGTCGATGGCGGGCATACGGCAGACCCTGTCGCGTCCAAAGCTTTGTAGAGTATCATATTCGCGACTCTTCTGCCGAGACTTCCTCGTGGGCAACTCCTTCACGCCACGACGTCCCGGCCCGGCGAATGCCCGCGTTTCCGTTTCTCCAAGGACCCAACATGTTCGGTTTTTTGCGCTCTTTGTTTTCCAACGATCTGGCGATCGACCTTGGCACGGCCAACACCCTCATCTACATGCGGGGCCGCGGCATCGTGCTCAACGAGCCTTCGGTGGTGGCGATCCGCATCGATCCTTCCTCCGGCAAGAAAGTGATCCAGGCGGTGGGGCAGACGGCCAAGCAGATGCTGGGCAAGACGCCTGGCAACCTGCAGGCGATCCGGCCGATGAAAGACGGCGTGATCGCCGACTTCGTGGTCACCGAGCAGATGATCAAGCAGTTCATCAAGAAGGTTCATTCTTCCAGCCTGCTTTCACCCAGCCCCCGCATCATCATCTGCGTGCCCTGCGGCTCGACCCAGGTCGAGCGTCGGGCGATCCGCGACGCGGCGCTTGCCGCCGGGGCGAGCAAGGTATTCCTCATCGAAGAGCCGATGGCGGCGGCGATCGGCGCGGGCCTGCCGGTAGCCGAGGCCACGGGTTCGATGGTGGTCGACATCGGCGGCGGCACCACCGAGGTCGGTGTGATCGCCTTGGGCGGCATGGTCTACTCCGGCTCGATCCGGGTGGGCGGCGACAAGTTCGACGATGCCATCGTCAACTACATCCGTCGCAACTACGGCATGCTCATCGGCGAGGCGACGGCCGAACTCATCAAGAAACAGGTAGCCATCGCTTTCCCCTCGTCCGAAGTGCTGGAGGTGGAAGTCAAGGGGCGCAACCTCGCCGAAGGGATCCCGCGCAGCTTCACCGTGTCGTCGAACGAGATCCGCGAGGCGATCTCCGATCCCTTGAACCAGATCGTTTCGGCGATCAAGATCGCGCTAGAGCAGACGCCGCCGGAGCTGGGGGCCGACATCGCCGAGCGCGGCATCGTGCTCACCGGCGGCGGCGCCTTGCTGCGCGATCTCGATCGCCTGATCCAGGAAGAGACGGGCTTGCCGGTGATCGTGGCCGAAGATCCGCTCACCTGCGTGGCCCGCGGCTGCGGCATGGCGCTCGAGAAAGTCGATATGCTCGATACCCTCTTCGCCACCGAATGACCTACGGTTTCGGGGAGTCGCGATGAATTCCCCGCTCGGCGCCTCGCCCAACGTTCCGCGTTTCCATCGCGCGATGTCGCCGACGCAGCGTCTGGGTCTGGCGACGCTCGCCTCGGTGCTGCTCTTGGTGCTCGATCTGCGCTTCGGGGCGCTGGGGGCGGTGCGCGATGCGGTCTCGGTGGTACTGCGCCCGGTCCAGGAGGCGGCGCACTGGCCGGTGAAGCTCGCCACCAACGGGTCGATCTATTTCGCCACGCTCGCCGAGGTGCAGGCCGAGAACGCGCGTCTGCGGCGCATCGAGCTGGAGGACCAGCTGCGCGCGGCCACCCTGGCGGCGCTGGAGGCGGAAAATGCCGAATTGCGGCGCCTGCTGGGTATGAGCAAGCGTGCCGAGCTGCGCACCATCGGCGTCGAAGTGCTCTACGATGCGCCCGATCCGTTCAGCCGGCGCCTCGTCGTCGATCGTGGGGCGAATGCCGGCGTGCGCCTGGGGCTGGCGGTGCTCGATGCCGACGGGCTCGTGGGGCAGGTGACGCGCATCCAGCCGCTGGTGTCGGAGGTGACCCTGATCACGCAGAAAGACCATGCCGTGCCGGTGATGGTGCAGCGCAACGGCGTGCGCGGCGTAGTCTATGGCTTGGGCGACGGCTATCTCGAATTGCGTCATCTGTTGCCGGAGACGGACGTGCGCCTCGATGATCTGCTCGTCACCTCCGGACTCGACGGCCTGCTGCCGCCGGGCATCCCGGTGGCGCGCGTGGTGTCGGTGGACGCGGCGGTAGGGAGCTTCTCGCGCATCGTCGCTCGGCCGGTGTCCTTCGGGGAGCGGCGGCGCCATCTGCTGGTGATCGAGCATGTGCCTGCGAAAGAGGCCACGGTGGGAGGTCCTTGATGCGCGAGTCGCCCCGTCCGTCCCGCGTGCTGCAGCCGCCGCGGCCGCGCTTCATCTTGACTACGCTCGCGCTGGCGTTTTTCTGGGATCTCATCCCCAAGGGCGGCGTCTTCTGGCCCGAGATGAGCATGGCGGTGCTCACCTTTTGGGCGTTGCGCGATCCGGAGCGCGTGGGGGTGGGCACGGCCTTCGTGCTGGGGGTGATGCTCGACGTGGGGCGTGGCGCGGCCCTGGGGCAGGAGGCGCTGGCCTTGGTGTGGGTGGTCTACCTGGCGCAGCGCCGCGCCGCGCGCATCCTCTGGTTTGGCGGGTGGGGACAGGCGTTGCTGTTGCTGCCGCTATGGCTGCTGGCGCTGGCGCTGCAGGCGGCGGTGCGTCTGGTGGCCGGCGGGGATTGGCCGGGGTGGAGCTATTTCGGCGCGGCCGTGAGCGTTGCCCTCTTGTGGCCGATGCTCAGTGCGCTGCTGCTGTGGCCGCAATGGCGCGCGGCGCGCGCCGACGGGGCCGGCCCTTTGTCCTGAGAGACGCAGACGCATGGCCAAGAGCATGCTCGAGGATGGATCGGAGATTGTCCGGACGCGCCGCCGTTTGTGGTGGCTGGTGGCCGCCATCCTTGCCGGTTTCGCCCTCTTGCTCGGTCGCATGTACCAGCTGCAGGTGGGCGAGCACGAACGTTTCCGCACGCTGGCCGACGACAACCGCCAGGCTTTCGTGCCGATCCCCCCGCATCGCGGCCAGATCTTCGATGCCCGCGGCGAGCCGCTCGCGCGCAACGTCCGCAGCTATACCCTGGAGATCGATCCAGCTCAGGTGAAGGATCTCGAGGGCACGATCGAGCGCCTTTCCGCATTGGTGCGCATCGAGGAGGGCGATCGCAAGCGTTTCCTGCGTCAGATGCGGGACCAGCGCGGTTTGGGCAGCATCGCCATCCGCCAGCATCTCACGGACGAGGAAGTGGCGCGCTTCGTGGCTTGGAAGTTCGCTTTTCCGGGCGTCGAGGTGCAGGCGCGGCTCTTTCGCGAGTATCCGCAGGGCGAAGCGACGGCGCACGTGGTCGGCTATCTGGGACGCATCAACGAGCAGGATCTGGAGCGGCTCGAGACCGAGGGGCTCAGCGGAGCCTATCGCGGGACCGACTACATCGGCAAGGAGGGCGTGGAAGCTGCGTATGAGCGGCTGCTGCACGGGGCCCCGGGATGGGAGCTGTTGGAGGTGAATGCGGCGGGGCGGGCGGTGCGTCGGCTCGATCGGCGTGAGGCGGTGAGCGGCAAGGATCTGGTCTTGACGATCGATGCGGGCTTGCAGCGCTTCGCGCTCGATGCCTTCGCCGGGCGGCGCGGAGCGTTCGTCGCGCTCGACCCGCGCGACGGGTCGGTGATCGCCATGGTTTCCTCCCCTTCCTTCGATCCCCGTCTCTTTCTCGATGGCTTGACGCAGGCCGACTGGGAGCGGCTCGCTCTGAGCGAGGATCGGCCGCTCTTCAACCGCGCCTTGCGTGGCACCTACCCGCCTGGTTCGACCTTCAAACCCTTCATGGCCATGCTCGGGCTTGCCTCGGGCAAGCGCCAGCCAGGGCAGCGGTTCGACCGGCAAGGCATGTTCGAGTATTCCGGAGTCAGGCTGTACGACAAGAAGAGCAATTGCCAGAGCGGGGTCGATCTGCACCGGGCGCTCACCTTTTCCTGCAACGTCTATTTCTATACGCTGGGTAACGAGCTGGGAATCGATGCCATCAGTGCCTTCATGGGCAAACTGGGGTTTGGCCAGCGCACCGGCATCGACCTGCCCAACGAGGCGCCCGGCGTGCTGCCTTCGCGCGAATGGAAACGGCAGCGGTTCAAGAAGGCGAGCCAGCAGCAGTGGTTCGGCGGCGAGACGCTGTCGACCTCCATCGGTCAGGGCTACAATGCCTATACGCCCTTGAAGATGGCGCACGCCTTGAGCATCCTCGTCAATGGCGGCGTGATCCGCAAGCCGCACGTGCTGGCGGCCACGCTCGATCCCGTCACGGGCGAGCGTATACCGGTTGCCGCAGAGGTGAGCGGTTTCGTCAAGCTCGATCCGGCGCACGTCGATGCCGCGCTGCGGGCGATGGTCGACGGCGCGCGCATCGGCACCTCGGCCCGCGCCTTTGCCGGCGCGGCCTATTCGGTGGGCGGAAAGACCGGCACGGCGCAAGTATTCTCTTTGCAAGGGCGCAAGTATGACCCCGATGCCACTGATGAGGATCTGCGCGACCATTCGTGGTACATCGCCTTCGCCCCGGCGGAGCAACCCCGTATCGTCGCGGCGATCCTCGTGGAAAACGGCGGACCCGGGGGAAAAACGGCGGCTCCCTTGATGCGCCAGATCTTCGATTATTATTTCTCTTCCCGTGAGGGAACCGGAGAGGGTGGCGGGCAATGAAGCTCATGCCGTGGCTCGCTGTGCTGAAACCCATAGGACGGCCTTGGGACCCCCCGCTCATCGCTTGTGTACTGCTGTTCTTCGCCGGCGGGCAGCTGGTGCTGATGAGCGCTTCCCCTGAGCGGGTCGATGCGCTCTGGCTGCACCAGATCCTGGCGCTCATGGCGCTGTTGGCGGCAGCCCAGGTGCCGTTTCGCTGGTGGTTTCGTCTGGCCCTGCCGCTGTATCTGGTGGGGGTGCTGCTGTTGGCGGCGGTACTGCTCTTCGGCGACACGGCCAAGGGGGCGACGCGCTGGCTCGATCTGGGCCTGGTTCGTATCCAGCCCTCCGAGCTGATGAAGCTCGCGGCGCCGCTCATGCTGGCATGGTACTTTTCCCTACGACGCCAGTCGCTTGCCTGGTGGGATCACGCCGTGGCCTTCGGGCTGCTCGCGATCCCCGCCGCGCTGATCCTGAAACAGCCCGATCTGGGCACGACCATCCTGGTGGTGGCCGCGGGCGGCTTCGTCGTGTTCTTCGCCGGGCTGTCGTGGCGGCTCATCGTGCCTTTCGTGCTGGCGGTGGCGATCGGCGTGGGGGCGCTGCTCGCGCAGGGCGATCGCTGGTGTCAGCCGGACGTGGTCTGGCCCATGTTGCACGATTACCAAAAACAGCGCGTGTGCACGCTGCTCGATCCGGAGCGCGATCCCTTGGGCAAGGGATTCCATACCATCCAGGCGGCGATCGCCATCGGCTCGGGGGGCGTATGGGGCAAGGGATGGCGTGAGGGAACGCAGTCGCAGCTCTCCTTCGTGCCGGAGCGCCATACCGACTTCATCTTCGCGGTGCTCGCCGAGGAGTTCGGTTTCTTCGGCGCGGCAGCATTGCTGGCGGCCTACGCGCTGCTGCTGCTGCGCGGCGCCTGGCTCGCCGCCCGCAGCCCGACCTGGGCCGGGATGCTGGTGGGAGGAGCGGTGGTCGGAACCACCTTCATCTACGCGTTCGTGAACGTAGCGATGGTGAGCGGCATGTTGCCGGTAGTGGGCGTGCCCTTGCCGTTCATCAGCTACGGTGGAACGGCCTTGGTGACGCTGGCTACCGGCCTGGGCTTGCTTTTGAGCACGGCGGCCAGAGAATCTCCTGGAAGCACTTTGTCCGGCTGGCGGAGGGTGAGATGAGACGCGGAGCGAGGTGGGAAGTGACCGGTGTGCTTGCTCTCGTCGCCTTGAGTTTGGCGGCCTGTGCGTCACCGCGTACGAAAGGCACGGCGTTCATGCAGGCCGGGGGGCGCAGCGCCGTGGCCGCGGGCGAGGAACCGATTCCGCGCGTCGAACCCTTACGTCCGGCCAATGCGCGCTCCTATACCGTGCTCGGCCGCACCTACTTTCCCATGACGGATTTTGCGCCATACCGCGAGATCGGTCTGGCTTCGTGGTACGGCCGGCAGTTCCATGGTCAGCCGACGGCCACCGGCGAGACCTACGACATGTATTCCTTCACCGCCGCACACAAGACGCTTCCCCTTCCCAGCTACGCGCGCGTGACTAACCTTGCCAACGGCCGGCAGGTGATCGTGCGGGTGAACGATCGGGGTCCTTTCGTCTCCGAGAGGCTCATCGACCTGTCGTTCGCGGCGGCCGACCGCCTGGGATTCGCCAACCAAGGGACGACACAGGTAGAAGTAGAGCTGATCCTGCCGGAAGAGATCCGCCTGGCCGAGGCACGCGGCGAGCCGATCCGCGCCCGTGGCGCCGAGGGCAGGTCGACGCTGGCGCGCGCGACGCCCGCCCCGGTGGCGGCGCCAGAGCGCCCGGGGCCGGCAACGGAAACCGCCCCGGCCGCCGTGCCGTCTGCAGTAGCCACGGCCAGCGCGCCGGCGAACGAGGCGAGGGCCGTAGAGGCACTGGCCGTCCCGACGGAAGCGGCGATCGCGTCAGTCCCGCTTGCGCCCGCTGCCAGCGAACGCACGGTTCCGGCCCCCGGCTATTACTTGCAGCTGGGAGCCTTCGCCCAGGCCGACAACGCCGATTCCTTCCGGCGGCACGCGGCGACGATGCTGCCGGAAGTCGATCTGCACGTGGTCGCCGCCCTGGACAAAGTCCGGGTCTGGGCTGGACCTTTTTCCGACGAGGCGGCGGCGCGCGCGGCGGCGCGCATCGTCACGGCGCGCCTGGGCGGTAGCGCCTTTGTGGTGACCGCCCCCTGAAGCGTCGCGGCGCGCGGCGTATAATGGGCTGCTTCGTGGTGTCCTTCAGGAGTTGGAGCGTGAGGTTTCCCCGGACGATTCAGGCTTTGTGTGCGTTCTTTCTGCTGTGTTGGGTCGCAGCGGCGCAGGCGGTGGTGCCACCCATCACCCTCGATGCCCGGCAGTGGGTGCTGATCGACGCGCGCAGCGGCGAAGTGCTCGCCGCCAAAGATGCCGACCAGCCGGCCGAACCGGCCTCCATCACCAAGCTCATGACCGCTTACCTCGTCTTCGGCGCGCTGCGCGACGGACGGCTGCGGCTCGAGCAAACGATCCCCGTTTCGACCACCGCGTGGAAGATGGGCGGTTCGCGCATGTTCATCGACCCCAAGATGGCCCCCACGGTGGAGCAGCTGCTGCGCGGCATGATCATCCAGTCGGGCAACGACGCTTCCGTCGCCCTGGCCGAGGCGCTCGCTGGCAGCGAGGAGGCCTTCACCGCCCTCATGAACGAAGCGGCGAAGAAACTCGGCATGAAAAACTCCCACTTCATGAACGCGACCGGGATGCCCGATCCGCAACACTACATGAGCGCGCACGATATCGCGCTGCTCGCGCGCGCCCTCATCGAAGAGTTTCCCCAGTTCTACAAGATCTACTCGGAAAAGGAATACGTCTTCAATGGCATCCGCCAGCCCAACCGCAACCGCCTGCTGTGGCTCGATCCCAGCGTGGATGGCATTAAAACCGGGCACACCGCCAGCGCCGGCTACTGTCTGGCCTCTTCGGCCCAACGCGAGGGGCGCCGGCTCATCGCCGTGGTGCTGGGGGCGCCCTCCGACGAGGTGCGGGTGCAGGAGTCGCTGAAGCTGCTCAATTACGGTTTCCAGTTCTTCGACGCCGTCAAGCTCTACGACGCCAACCAGACGGTGGCCACGCTGCGCGTGTGGAAAGGCGAGAAGAAGGAAGTGCCCGTGGGCTTTACCTCCGACGTGGTGCTGACCCTGCCGCGCGAAGACGCCAAGCACGCCCAGGCGCGCTTCGTCGGCGAGGAGCCGCTCTTGGCGCCGGTGAGCAAGGGGCAGCCCGTGGGGCGGGTGGAAGTGACCGTAGACGGCAAACCGCTCACCACGCTCACCGCCGTGGCGCTGGAAGACGTGCCGCCGGCGGGCTGGTTCGGCCGCGCCTGGGATGCGCTGGTGCTGTGGTTCAAGCGTTGGTGAGCGCCACGTCGGTGTATTGGCTCGGTCGCCGGCCCTACGAGCCGGTGTGGCGCGCCATGCAGCGCGCCGCCGCCGCGCGGGGGGGCGAGGCCGTCGACCGGCTATGGTGCCTCGAACACGAGCCCGTTTATACCCTGGGGCTTGCCGGACGTCCCGAGCATCTGCTGCCGCAGGGGCGGGACTCGGGCATTGCGGTGGTGCACGTCGACCGCGGCGGGCAGATCACCTACCACGGCCCGGGCCAGCTCATCGTCTATTTTTTGCTCGACCTGCGCCGCCGCGGCTTGGGCGTGCGCGCCCTGGTGCACCACATCGAGCAAAGCGTGATCGACCTGCTCGCCGTCGGTGGCCTGCACGGCGAGCGGCGCGAGGGGGCGCCCGGCGTCTATCTTGCCGGCGCCAAGATCGCTGCCTTGGGGCTGCGGGTGAAGAATGGCTGCACCTACCACGGGCTCTCGCTCAACGTAGACCTCGATCTTGCGCCGTTTGCCGGCATCAACCCCTGCGGCTATGCCGGGCTTGCTGCCACCCGCTTGCGCGATCACGGCATCGATTGGAGCGTGCGCGAGACCGCCGAGCGGCTGTGCGATGCGATGCAGGGCTGGCTCGGGCCACTCGTTTGGTGCCCGGACCCCGACCCCTGGGCCCCGCCCTCTTCCTGAAAGGAGCCGATCATGGACCGACCCGTCGATGCGCCCGAGAAAGCCCGCGGCGCCCAGAAAACCGCCCGCATCCCGATCAAGATCGTGCCCAAGGCGCCGTTGCCCAAACCCGACTGGATCCGCGTGCGCCTGGCCGGCGGTGAAGAGGCCGAGCGTTTCCAGCACATCAAGGCCACTTTGCGCGCGCACCGGCTGCACACCGTGTGTGAAGAAGCCTCCTGCCCCAACATCCACGAGTGCTTCGGCAAGGGCACTGCCACCTTCATGATCCTGGGCGATGTCTGCACCCGCCGCTGCCCCTTCTGCGACGTGGCCCACGGCAAGCCGCTGCCGCCCGATCCGGCCGAACCCGAGCACCTGGCGCGCACGGTAGCGGCCATGCGCCTGCGCTACGTGGTCATCACCAGCGTCGACCGCGACGACCTGCGCGACGGCGGCGCGGCGCACTTCGCCGCCTGCATCCGCGCCGTGCGCGAGCACTCGCCTTTCACCCGCATCGAAGTGCTGGTACCGGACTTCCGCGGCCGGCTGGAGGCGGCGCTGGAAGCCTTCGCCCACGATCTACCCGACGTGATGAACCACAATTTGGAGACTGTGCCCCGGCTCTACCGCCAGGCGCGGCCGGGGGCCGATTATGCCCATTCCTTGCGGCTGTTGGCGGAATTCAAGGCCCGCCACCCTGAGGTGGCGACCAAGTCCGGCCTGATGGTGGGGCTGGGCGAGACCGACGAGGAGATCGTGCAGGTGATGCGCGACCTGCGCGCGCACGGCTGCGACATGCTCACCATCGGCCAGTACCTGCAGCCTTCGTCCGGGCACTTGCCGGTGGAGCGCTACGTGCCGCCCGAGACCTTCGCCGCGTTCGAGCGCGAGGCGCTCGCTCTGGGATTCCGGCACGCCGCCTGCGGACCGCTCGTGCGCTCCTCCTACTGGGCCGACCGCCAGGCGCAGGAAGCGGGCGTGGCCTGACCCGGCGCGTATGGAGCTCAACCCGGCGCAGCGCGCGGCCATCACCCACCTCGACGGCCCCTGCCTCGTGCTCGCCGGGGCGGGCAGCGGCAAGACGCGCGTCATCACGCACAAGATCGTCCACCTCATCCGGCAGATGGGGCTCGCCCCGCGGCATATCGCCGCCATCACCTTCACCAACAAGGCCGCCCGCGAGATGCAGGAGCGGGTGGCGGCGCTCCTGGGTGGTCGGCTCCCCAGCGGGCTCACCGTGAGCACCTTCCACGCGCTCGGCGTGCGCCTGCTGCGCGAGGAAGCGCCGCACCTCGGGCTCAAGCCGCGCTTCTCCATCCTCGACCCGGCCGATGCGCAGAACGTGCTCGCCGAACTCTTGCCCGCGGCCGAGCGCGGCATCGTGCGCCAGCTGCACTGGCGCATCTCGCAGTGGAAGAACGCGGCGATCGAACCGGAGGAGGCCGAACGGCTCGCCGGCGACGAACTCGCCGCCGCCGCGGCCGCCGCCTACCGCGACTACGAGCGCACGCTGCGCGCCTACCACGCCGTCGACTTCGACGACCTGATCCTGCTGCCCCTGCGCCTGCTGCGGCGCGAGGCCGAGGTGCGTGAGCGCTGGCAGAACCGCCTGCGCTACCTCCTCGTCGATGAATACCAGGACACCAACCGCACCCAGTACGAGCTTCTCAAACTGCTCGCCGGGCCGCGCGAAGCCTTCACCGCCGTGGGCGACGACGATCAGGCGATCTACGGCTGGCGCGGCGCCGACGTCGAGAACCTGCGCCTGCTCGCGCAGGACTACCCCCGGCTGCGCGTCATCAAGCTGGAGCAGAACTACCGCTCCAGCCGCCGCATCCTCGCCGCCGCCAACACGCTCATCGCGCACAACGACAAGCTCTTCGACAAGCGCCTGTGGTCCGAGCACGGCGAGGGCGAGCCGGTCACCGTCTTCGCTTGCCGCGATCCCGAGCACGAGGCCGAATGGGTGGCTTCGCGGCTTGACGCCCACCGCTTCCAGCACCGCGGCCGCTGGCGCGACTATGCCATTCTCTATCGCGGCAACCACCAGGGGCGGCTCTTCGAGCAGGCCCTGCGCCAGCACAAGATTCCCTACACCCTCAGCGGGGGGCAATCCTACTTCGATCGCGTCGAGATCCGCGACGTCATGGCCTACCTGCGCTTGCTGCTCAACGAAGACGACGATCCGGCCTTCGTGCGCGCCGTCACCACGCCGCGGCGCGGCATCGGCCCGGCGAGCATCGAAGCCCTGTCGCGCTACGCCGGCCTGCGTCACCTGAGCCTGTCGGCGGCGCTGCGCGAAGAAGGCGCGGCGGCGCACGTGCCGGCCGCGGCGCTGCAGTCCCTGCGCACCTTCGCCGGCTTCTTCGACCGGCTGCGCTGGCGTGCCGAACGCGAGCCCGCCGCGCGGCTCCTCGAAGAGCTGCTGGCGGCGATCGACCTCGAAGGCTGGTATCTCGCGCACGGGCAGCCGCGTGAGGCCGAGGCGAGGGCGCGCTCGCTGCGCGATTTCGCCGCCTGGGTGGGACGCAAGGGCGAGGAAGAAGGCAAGACGCTCTTGGAGCTCGCGCAGACGCTCAACCTCGTCGCCCGGCTGGACGAGGGGGAAGACGATGCCGACGCGGTGCAACTCGCCACCCTGCACGCGGCCAAGGGGCTGGAATTCAAGCACGTCTTTCTCGTCGGCGTGGAGGAGGGCATCCTGCCGCACCAGGCGAGCCTGGAAGAAGAGCGCATCGAGGAAGAACGCCGGCTCATGTACGTCGGCATCACGCGCGCGCAGCGCAGCCTGACGATCACCTGGTGCGAGCGGCGGCGCGAGGGCAAGGAATGGCGCAGCGTGGAGCCGTCGCGCTTCATCGCCGAGATGGGCGAGGGCGTGCAGACGCAGCGGCGCGACGAACCCGTGACCAAGGAAGACGCCAAGGCGCGGCTGGCGCGCTTGCGCGCGATGCTCGAAGGCGGCTACTAAGGCCCCAGCCAGCGCTCGAGCCGCGGCAGCAGCTCGTCGGGGCCGAGGTAACCGGCCACGCGCAGCTCGCCGTGCTCCTTGCCCCCCGGCGCGAAGAAGAGCAGCGCCGGCGGCCCGAAGAGCTCGAAGCGGCGCAGCAGCGCCCGGGCGGATTCGTCAGCGGCGGTGACGTCCACGCCGAGGCGGGTTACGCCGGCGAGGCGCTCGCGCACGCGGGGGTCGTCGAGAGTGACGCGCTCCAGTTCCAGGCAGGAGACGCACCAGTCGGCGCGCACGTCGACCAGCACGGGGCGATCGCTCGCGCGCACCGCCGCCTCCAGCTCGGCGAGCGAGCGCACGGTGGGAACCTGCTGCGCCGGCGCCGACGCGGCGGCGGACAGGCGCAGCGCGAGCGGTTGCAGGGGGTCGCGTCCGCCGGAGAGCAGGCCGATCAAGGCAACGATGCCATACGTGGCGAGCGCCAGGCCAACGGCCTTGCCCAGGCGCCGCAGGGCCGGCGCCTGCGGCGGCAAGGGATCGAGCGCGTGCAGGAAGACGCCGGTGGCGAGCGCGAGCAGCGCCCAGCCGAGCAGCCATAGCCAATCCGGCACCACCGGCCGCACGATCCACCAGGCGAGCGCCAGCATCAGCACGCCGAAGATTTTTTTCACTCCTGCGAGCCAGGGGCCGGAGCGCGGCAGGAGTTCGCGCGCGCCCATGCCCACCGCCACGAGCGGCGCCCCCATGCCCAGCCCCAGGGCGAAGAGGGCCCAGCCGCCGAGCCAGGCATCCCCCGTGCGGGCGATGTAGAGCAGCGCCCCGGCAAGGGGCGCCGCCACGCAGGGGCCAACCACCAACGCCGAGATCGCCCCCATGAAGGCCACCCCGAGATAGCGCCCGCCTGGAAGCCGCCCGGCGGCGGCATCGAGCCGGGTCTGCCAGGAGGCGGGCAGCTGCAGCTCGTAGAGGCCGAACATCGACAGGGCGAGCAGCACGAACACGAAGGCGAAGCCTCCCAGCACCCAAGGGGTCTGCAGGGCGGCCGAGAGCATGGTACCCGACAGCCCCGCGAGCGCTCCCGCAAGCGCATAAACGGCGGCCATGGCCAGCACGTAGGCGAGCGACAGCCCGAACGCCCGTCCGCGCGAGACGTGCTCCTTGCCGCCGACGATGATGCCCGAGACGATGGGGATCATGGGGAAAGTGCAGGGCGTGAAGGCCAGCAGCAGGCCCAGGCCGAAGAAAGTGGCGAGCATGGGAGCCCAGTGGCGGGCGGCGAGCGCTTGCGCGAGCCGCCCGCTCTCGTCGGCCGGCGATCCGATCGGTGACGCCTCGAAGGTGGCGGCCGGTGACATGGCGGCCTCAGGCGCCGCGGCGCCGCGCAGACGCTGCAACAAACCAGAGGCAGGAGGGGCAGCGGCCACCTCGAGGTCGCTCACCACCGGCGGAAAGCAGATGCCACCCTCCCAGCAGCCCTGATAGGTGAGGCGCAGACGCTGCGGGGCTTCACCGTCGTAGGGGAGAGGAATGGCGACACGGTCGCGGTAAACGTAGACGTCGCCGAGGAATTCGTCCTGCTTGGCTTCCCCCGGCGGCAGGCGAGGGGCCTGCAGCTGCGCACCCGCAGGGGCCGTGGCGGTGAATTTCAGCTTGTCGCGATAGAGGTAGTAGCCGTCGCGGATGACGAACTCGACGACGAGCGACTGATCTTCCCCGCGCCAGGCATGGGGCACGAACGCTTCTTCCGGCGGCACCGGATCGGCAGCGCGCGCGACGAGCGGCGCGAGCAGCAGGATCAGCAGCAGTGGCAGGCAGTACGGCGGTAGGAACCGCGGGCAAAGGCGACTCATGCAGAATCCTCGGGTGCGGGCAGGGTCTGCGTGCCGACCCAGTCCAGATAGGCGGGCAGACCCGCCGACACTGGGACCGCAACGATCTCCGGGAGTTCATAGGGATGCAGCGCGCGTAGGCGCTCCTGCAGCGCCGGGTAGCGCGCCGCGGTGGTCTTCAGGAGCAACAGGGCTTCCGCGTCTTCGTGCACCCTACCTTGCCAGCGGTAGAGGGAGCTCAGGCCGGGAATGACGTTTACGCAGGCGGCGAGCCGCTCGTCGACGAGCGTGCGGGCGAGCTCTCGCGCGGTGTCGGGATCGGGGGCGGTACAGTAGACGAGTAGGGTATCCATCGCCGTCGCTCCGTGGCGGGAACATGGCACCCATTTTATCTCCGTCCGGTGCCGGCAGGCTTCCTCGCTATAATGAACGAGTTACGGACGGATGCACGCCCTCATGTCGATCCTCTTCGCGCTCTTGGTGCTCGTACTGGCGAGCGCCTTCTTCGCCCTGGCGGAAATTTCGCTCGCCGCCTCGCGCCGGCTGCGCCTCGAAACGCTGGCCAAGCAAGGAGATCTTGCGGCGCAGCGGGTACTTCATCTCCAGGATCAGCCCGGCTACTATTTCACGGTGGTGCAGATCGGCCTCAATGCGGTCGCCATCCTCGGCGGTGCGGTGGGAGAGTCCTCGGTCACGCCGTGGATCGAGCCCTTCGTGTCGCTCGCGTTGCCGCCGGAATACGCCGGATCGGCGGCTTCGTCGATCGCTTTCGTGGCGGTGACCCTGCTTTTCGTGGTGTTCGCCGACCTGGTGCCCAAGCGCCTCGCGCTGCTCGCCCCCGAGCGCATCGCCCTGGTGGTGGCTCCGGCCATGACCTTGCTCATGCGCCTGCTGCATCCCCTGGTGTGGGCGATCGATGCGCTCGCCTCGACCGTGCTGCGCCTGGCCGGCGCGCCGGAGCGGCGACGGGAAGAGATTACCGTCGACGAAATCGTGGCGCTCGCCGATGCGGCCACGCGCGCGGGGACCTTGCTCGCCGAGGAGCAGAAACTGGTGACGCGCGTCTTCGAGCTCGACGAGCGCACCGTGCGCACCGCCATGGTGCCGCGCGACGAGATCGTCTACCTCTTGGTGGGCGAGACCGAGGAGAGCATCCGGCAGAAACTGCGCAACCATCCGCACGGCAAATTCCCCGTCTGCGACGGTTCGCTCGACCGCCCGGTGGGCTACGTCGATACGCGCGATCTCTTTCTCTCCATCATCGACGGCGAGAAGGTCTCGCTCACCGCCGAGATGGTGGTGCGCGACCTGCTGGTCTTCCCCGATACGCTCACGCTGCTCGAAGCGCTACAGCGCTTTCGCAGCGCGGGGCAGGACTTCGCGCTCATCGTCAATGAATACGCCATTGTCGTCGGCTTGCTCACCCTGCGCGACGTGATGGATACGGTGGTGGCCGTCGACCCGGTGGTGGGGCGCGAGGAGATGATCGTGCGGCGCGACGCCGACTCCTGGCTGCTCGACGGGCTTACCCCCATCGCCGAGGTGGCCGAGGTGCTCGGCATCGACGAGTTCGAGGGCTCGGAGCACTTCGAGACCATCGCCGGCTTCATGATGTACCACCTGCGCAAAGTGCCCAAGCGCACCGATGCCCTCGAATACAAGGGCTACCGCTTCGAGGTGGTCGACATCGACAACTACCGCATCGACCAGCTGCTGGTGACGCGCCTGGCGCCGCCGACGGAGGCGACGCCAGCGGCGGAAGGTGCAAGGGCGTCTGCTTCTTGAGTCATTTGCCGATCTGGTCGCCGATGACCCCGCCGATGGCGGCTCCGCCGACGGTTCCCAGTACGCCGCCGTCGGAGACGGTTGCTCCGACTACGCCGCCCACGGCGGCTCCGCCCACGGCGGACTTCTCACGGGACGACATCTGGTCCCAGGTGGAACAGCCGCTCAGCAGGCTCAAGGTGGATGCGGTGAGGGCGAGAAGAAAGATCTGTTTCATGGCTGCTCCTGGGGTGAGTTGGATGTCTCACTTTATACCGTGAGTGGCGTCGCAGAGAGGTTTCAGGATTTTACGTCCTCCCCCGCCTAAAGTCGGGGGATTCCTGCGACGCCCAGGCGCGGCGCGGACGGGTCAAGGTTGCTTGATGCGCGTGACCTTCGTGCCTTCGATGTTGATGCCGCCCATCAAGCCCTGCTGGTCGAAGATGAAGGCGTAGGCGTCGTCGCGCAGCGTAGTGCTCGAGAGGTTTTTCGCCAGACCTTCGTCGACCACCGCGATCGTCGGGCCGGTGCCCAGTTCCCAGCCCTGGCTCTCTTCGAGATATTTGAGCGCGCTGTCGCTCATGAGGAAGAGGGCGTAGCCATAGCTCTGCGCCCCGATCTGCAAGCCCCACGAGGCGGAGATGGAATTGTAGAAGCCGCGCACCTTGCCGTCGACGAAGAGCACGCCTTCGCCGTAGCTGCCGCCGAAGACGAGCCCGGCCTTGACGATGTTGGGGAACACCAGCACGCCTTTGGCCGATTTGGCGATGACATCCGCCGTGGGGTTGATCTTGCGCAGCGTGGCGAGCGCCTCGCGGGCGTCGCGGATGAGTTCGTCTTGGGAGGTGGCCGCTTGCGCTTGCGGCAGGAGCAGGGCGAGGCTCATGGCGACGAGCAGGGAGTAGAGCCAAGGAGTGGAACGTCGGTTGGAGCGGATCATCATTTTCTCCTCAGAAGGATGCACGAAGTGTGCACGCCACTCAGACTAGGGCATGGGAGAACGGTTTGCCAGAACGAAAACGAGACGAAGTGTTACAGGGTGCCCTCTGCCCGTGCCAGAAGGGTGACATGAGGGTTCTTCGCTCGGGCGGGGGTGGCGTCCAGGGGCGGGTCGGCGTTACACTTGCGACAATTTTCTTTTGAGCGAACAGTTCATGCATCTTGCCGATGTCACGTTGTTCTACGCGGAATCGAGCGGGGGCGTGCGGACGTATCTGGAGTCGAAGCGGCGCTTTCTTTCCTCGGTCGAGGGAGTACGGCACACTTTGGTGGTCCCGGGGAGGGAAGATCGCTCCGCGCCCGGCTGCGAGTTGATCTCGGCCTGGCCCATTCCTTTTTCTACCGGTTACCGCTTCCCCTTGCGCCCCGGGCCGTGGAAAGAGCGGCTCGTGGCGCTCTCGCCCGACGTGATCGAGGCGGGAGACCCTTACGTGCCCGCCTGGGCGGCGTTGTCGGCCGGCGAACGGCTGGGGGTGCCGGTGATCGGCTTCTATCACTCCGATCTGCCGCGGCTCGTCGAGCGGCGCTTCGGCCGCACCTGGGCTCAGGCAGCGGCTGCCTACGTGCGCAAGCTCTACCGGCGTTTCGACCGGGTGCTCACGCCCAGCCGTACCATGGTGGAACACCTGGCCGCGCTCGGCGTGGAGGGGGCGATCGCCCAGCCCTTGGGCGTGGATGCGCAGACGTTCTCGCCGTCGCGGCGCGATCCCGCTCTGCGCGCCGAGCTGGGCATTCCCCAGGCGCGCTGCCTCATGGTCTTCGCCGGGCGCGGCGCGCGGGAGAAGAATCTCGATGTGCTGCTTGCGGCGGCGCAGCTCTTGGGCGAGGACTTTCATCTGCTGCTCGTGGGCAGCGCCATGCCGCGGCGGGTGCCGGAAAACGTCACCGTCGTCGACCATTTCGTCGGTCGGGAAGAGGTGGCGCGCATTCTCGCCAGCGCCGACCTGCTGGTGCACGCCGGCAACCAGGAAACCTTTGGCCTGGTGGTGCTCGAGGCGATGGCGAGCGGCATCCCCGTGGTCGGCGTGGCCGGCGGGGCGGTGTCCGAACTGGTGCCGCCCGAAGCGGGCCGGATCGCGCCGCGTCTGGAGGCGGCAGTCTTTGCACAGACGGTGCGCGACTTCGTGCGAGAGGTCGATCTCCAGGAAGCCGGGCGGCAGGCGCGTGCCTGGGTGGAGCGCCGCTACACCTGGCCGGTGGTGCTTCCCAGGTTGCTGGAGCATTACCGCGCCTTGTGTGGGGGTCCTTCGCTGCTGCCAGTGCCGACGGCCGCCGACGTGGCCGATGCCTGGTAGAAGGGGCGATGAAGGCACTTTTCTCGGTGGTGCTGCACGACGTGGCGCCGGCTACCTGGCCGCTTTATGCCGACTTCGCCGCGCGCGCGGCGGCGCTGGGCGTGCCATTGACCCTCTTGGTGGTGCCTGACTACCACGGACAGGGGACGTTCGACCGCGATCCCCGTTTTTGCGCCGCGATCGAACGGGAACTGGCCCGCAGCGGCGAGGCGGTGCTGCACGGGTATTACCACGCCGACGAGCTGCCCTGCCGCGGCCCGATCGACTTCGTGCGCCGCCGCATCCTCACCTATGAGGGGGAATTCGCGGCGATCTCCGAGCATGAGGCCCTGGCACGGCTCGAACGGGGTCTCGCGCTCTTCGCGCGCATGGGCTGGCCGGTGGAGGGCTTCGTCGCGCCGGGCTGGCTCTTGAGCGAGGGCGCCTGGCGCGCGCTGGCGCGCCTGCCTCTGCGCTACACCAGCTCGCTGCGGTGGGTGTATGTGCGCGCGGGCGAGGGGTGGCGCCCGATCGAGGCGCCGAGCCTGGTGTGGAGCGCGCGCAGCGGCTGGCGGCGGCTCGTCTCGCAGGCGGTCAATGAACGCTGGCTGAGGCGCAGCGCAGGCCGCCCCTGGCTGCGCCTGGGATTGCACCCGGTGGATATGCGCCACGAGCGCGCGCGCCGTTTCTGGGAGCGGGCAACGCTCGCGCTGTTGGCTGATCGCACGCCGTGCACCAAGGGCGAGGCGCTGCGTGCGCTTGCGCCGCACGACTCGGATGCTGCCCGCGGTGACCCAGTGGAACGCGCGCAGACTGGCCCGTAAAATGGATGCTTGATCGCCGACAACTCCGCCATCCCCAAGCGTCCCCCCTTGCAGAAGTGGCTGACCAAGCAGCCGCGATTCGTCATGCATTTCACGCCTCTTCCGCGTCGTGGCTGAATCCCGTGCGCCGAGTTTGGAGCCCTTGCCGTTACATTCGCGTTACGTTCGTGACAAACCCTTGCAAAACTTCGCCGGCACAATGCGTTCGTCGCGTGGAGGGAGACGGCCCCGCCGAAAAAAAGAACGACGGCGGGGCGCACGCTCATCGCATTGAAGGAGGGTTGGCATGGCCGAGGGCGCGAAAACGCATGCCCCTGCGATCATTCCGGGTCTGGAGACGTTTCCGCGCCTGCTGCGGCATCACGCCCGCGTGCGCGCCGACCGGCCGGCGATCCGCGAGAAGGAATACGGCATCTGGCAGACCTACACCTGGGGTGAGTGCTACACCCAGGTGCGCGCGCTCGCCTGTGGGTTGGCCGAGGCAGGGTTCCGGCGTGGCGATCGCCTGGCCATCGTCGGCGACAACCGGCCGCGCCTCTACCTGGCGGTGGCCGCGGCCCAGTGCCTGGGGGGTATCCCGGTGCTGCTCTACCAGGACGCGATCGCCGAGGAGATGGCCTACGTGCTGCAGGACGCCGAGGTCAAGATGGCGGTGGTGGAGGATCAGGAGCAGGTCGACAAGCTGCTCGAGATCCTCGATCGCCTGCCCTCGCTCGAGCGCATCTTCTACGACGATCCTCGTGGCATGCGTCACTATACCCAGCCGCTGCTGCAGGGGCTGGACGAGCTCCTGGAGGCGGGGCGCATCCACGACCGCAACCAGCCCGATTTCGTCGACGAGGAAATCGAGAAGGGGGAGAGCGACGACGTCTCGGTGATGCTCTACACTTCGGGCACCACCGGCAAGCCCAAGGGGGTGTGCCAGACGCACCGGGCCTTCCTTTTCGCCGGCATGGGCGGCGTGCAGTTCGACCATCTCACCGACCGCGAGGAAGTGCTCTCCTACCTGCCGATGGCCTGGGTGGGGGATCACCTCTTCTCCTATGCCCAAGCCTACGCGGCCGGCTTCACCATCAACTGCCCCGAGTCGAGCGAGACGGTGATGACCGATCTGCGCGAGATCGGCCCTACGTACTACTTCGCGCCGCCGCGCGTGTTCGAGAACCTGCGCACGCAGGTGTGGATCCGCATGGAGGACGCCGGGCGGCTCAAACAGGCGATGTTCCGCCATTTCATGAAGGTGGCCGAGCGCTGCGGCGTGCAGATCCTCGAAGGTCGGCCGGTGCCGCTGCTGCAGCGCCTGCACTACGCCCTCGGCGAGATCCTGGTCTATGGGCCGCTGCGCAACGTGCTCGGTCTGTCGCGCCTGCGCGTGGCCTATACGGCCGGAGCGGCGATCGGGCCGGACCTCTTCCGCTTCTACCGCTCCATCGGCATCAACCTCAAGCAGCTCTACGGCCAGACCGAGACCTGCGCCTACGTCTGCCTGCAGCCCGACGGCGAAGTCAAGCTCGACTCGGTGGGCAAACCCGCTCCGGGGGTGGAGGTGAGAATCGCCGACAACGGCGAGATCCGCGTGCGCGGTCCGATGCTGCTCAAGGCCTATTACAAGCGGCCGCAAGACACCGCCGAGGCCTTCGACGAGGAAGGCTACTTCATGACGGGCGATGCCGGTTTCTTCGACGAGGACGGGCACCTCAAGATCATCGACCGGGCCAAGGACGTGGGGCGGCTCCAGGACGGCTCGATGTTCGCGCCCAATTACATCGAGAACAAGCTCAAGTTCTTCCCGCTCATCAAGGAGGCGGTGGCCTTCGGGCACGATCGCCCCTACGTCACCGCTTTCATCAACATCGACCTGGAGGCGGTGGGCAACTGGGCCGAGCGCCGTGGGCTCGCCTATTCGGGTTACACCGATCTGGCGCAGCAGCCGGCCGTCTATGATCTCATCCAGCAGTGCGTGGAGCAGGTCAATGAAGACTTGAGCCACGATCCGCAGATGAGCGGCTCGCAGATCCGGCGTTTCCTCATCTTGCACAAGGAACTCGACGCCGACGACGAGGAGCTCACCCGCACGCGCAAGGTGCGCCGGCGCTTCATCGCCGAGAAGTATGCCGTGCTGGTCGAGGCGCTCTACGCCGGCAAAGACAGCCAGTACATCGAGACGGCGGTCAAGTACGAGGACGGGCGCGCCGGCAAGATCGCCGCCGAAGTGCGCATCTGCGATGCGAAGGTCTTCCCGCCCTCGCCGCGCTCGCACGCTTGAAGGAGGGGGAAATGGCGCGAGTCATCGGCGACGTGATCCTCGACCTGCAGAACATTTCACTGTCGTTCGGCGGGGTCAAGGCGCTCACCAACATCAGTTTCGACGTGCGCGAGGGCGAGATCCGCGCCATCATCGGCCCCAACGGGGCGGGGAAGAGCTCGATGCTCAACGTCATCAACGGCGTGTATCACCCGCAGCAGGGGCGCATCGTCTTCCGCGGCCAGGAGCGGCGGCGCATGAACCCGCACGAGGCGGCGGCGCAGGGCATCGCCCGTACGTTCCAGAACATCGCGCTGTTCAAGGGCATGACGGTGCTCGACAACATCATGACCGGGCGCAACCTGATGATGCGGCGCAATTTCCTGTGGAACGCGCTCTACTGGGGGCCGAGCCGGCGCGAGGAGATCGCGCATCGCAAGCGCGTCGAGGAGATCATCGATTTTCTCGAAATCCAGAACATCCGCAAGACGCCGGTGGGGCGCCTGCCCTACGGCCTGCAAAAGCGGGTGGAGCTCGCCCGGGCGCTGGCGGCCGAGCCTTCGCTCCTTTTGCTCGACGAGCCCATGGCCGGCATGAACGTGGAGGAGAAGCAGGACATGTGCCGCTTCATCCTCGACGTAAACGAGCAGCTGGGCACCACCATCGTGCTCATCGAGCACGACATGGGGGTAGTGATGGACATTTCCGACCGGGTGGTGGTGCTCGACTACGGCCGCAAGATCGGCGACGGCCCGCCCGACGAGGTGCGCAACGACCCGGTCGTGATCGAAGCCTATCTCGGCGCCGGGCATTGAGGAGGAGCGGACGATGGGATTCTTTCTGGAAGTGCTGATCGGCGGCCTACTCGCCGGCATGCTCTATGCCCTGGTGGCGCTGGGATTCGTGCTCATCTTCAAGGCGTCCGGCGTGCTCAATTTCGCCCAGGGGGCGATGGTCTTCTTCGCCGCGCTCACGTTCGTGGGGCTCACCGAGCGCCTGCCGGCCTGGCTGGGACTTTCGCCCGAATGGGCGGGGCTTTTCTGGGTGGCGTTGTTACTCACCGCCGCCGTCATGGTGCTGCTCGCCTGGGTGGTGGAGCGCTTCATGCTGCGCAAGCTCGTCAATCAGCCGGCGATCACCCTCTTCATGGCCACCATCGGGCTCAGTTACCTCATCGAGGGGGTGGCGCAAGGCATGTGGGGGGCGGTGGTGCGGGGGCTGGATCTGGGTATCGCCGACGAGCCGGTGATGTGGCTGCTCGAGCGCTACAACCTCATGATCTCCAAGTTCGATCTCATCGCGGCCACGGTGGCCGGGGTGCTGGTGGCGGTGCTCGCGCTCTTTTTCCAATACACCAAGGTGGGGCGGGCACTGCGGGCGGTGGCCGACGATCACCAGGCGGCGCTGTCGATCGGCATCCCGCTGCAGCGCATCTGGGTGATCGTGTGGGCGGTGGCCGGGTTCGTGGCCATCGTGGCCGGGCTGGTATGGGGTTCGCGCAACGGTGTGCAGTTCGCCCTCACCTATACGGCGCTCAAGGCGCTGCCGGTGCTCATCCTCGGCGGACTCACTTCGGTCCCTGGGGCCATCGTCGGCGGACTCATCATCGGGGCGAGCGAAAAACTGGCCGAAGTGTACCTCGGGCCGTTCGTGGGCGGGGGGATCGATTCGTGGTTCCCTTACGTGCTCGCGCTCGTCTTCCTGCTGATCCGGCCGGAAGGGCTCTTCGGCGAAAAACACATCGACCGCGTCTGACGGCATCGGGAGGAACATGCAATGATCTATCGCGAGGCGGGACAGTTCAAGGCGAGCTACGAGGCGGACCAGCAGATCTTTCCCATCAAGCAGGACCGCATCGTGATGGCGGCGCTCGTGGCCGCGGCTTTCCTCGTCGCGCCTTGGGCGGCCAGCGAATACTGGCTGCAGGCGGTGCTCACGCCGGTGCTGGTGTTCGCGCTTGCCGCCTTGGGGCTCAACCTCCTCACCGGCTACGCGGGGCAGCTGTCGCTGGGTACCGGGGCCTTCATGGCGGTGGGGGCGTATGCCACCTATAACTTCCTGCTGCGCCTCGACGGGCTGCCTTTCCTCGTCGGGCTCGTGCTCGGCGGCCTGAGCGCGGCGGCCGTGGGCGTCGTCTTTGGGCTGCCTTCGCTGCGCATCAAGGGGTTCTATCTGGCCATGGCCACGCTGGCGGCGCAGTTCTTCATCGTCTGGGCGCTCACCAAGTTTCCCTGGTTCTCGAATTATTCGTCCTCGGGCATCATCACCGCGCAGCGCATCGAGATCCTCGGCTTCGCCTTCGATACGCCGGCGCGCAAGTATCTGCTCACGCTCGTCATCGTCTCGCTGCTCGCGCTGGCGGCGAAGAACCTTGCGCGCACCAACACCGGGCGTTCGTGGATGGCGGTGCGCGACATGGACGTGGCTGCCGAGGTGATCGGCATTCCCCTCATGAAGACCAAGCTGCTCGCCTTCGCCGTCTCTTCCTTTTACTGCGGCATCGCCGGCGGGCTGTACGCCTACACCTACCTCGGCACGGTGGAGGCCGACGGCTTCGGGCTCGATCTCTCCTTCAAGATCCTCTTCATGATCATCATCGGCGGCATGGGCTCGGTGCTGGGGGCTTTCCTCGGGGCGGCCTTCATCCTGTTGCTGCCCGTCGGGCTCAACGTGCTGATGCACACCTCGGTCGGAGCGCTCGTTCCGGCCACGCTCGCCTCGAACCTGGAGTTGATCGTGTTCGGCGTGCTCATCATCTTCTTCCTGATCGTCGAGCCGCACGGCCTCACCCGCCTGTGGCAGATCGGCAAGGAGAAACTGCGTCTGTGGCCTTTCCCGCACTGAGCGGGGAGGCTGTCGGCGCGGACGTTTCACCACACCACAAGGAGGCATGGCGATGAAACTGAAGAAAGCATGGCTGGCGGCGGTGGCGGCAAGCACCGTCTGGGGGGCGGCCAGCATGGGGGCGGCGCAGGCGGCGGAACAATACCTCGGCCTGCCGAGCTATCGCGTCGGAGCGTACGCGGCCGGCGGCACGGGGGTCTTCGGCGGCTGGATCGACTACATGAAGCTCATCAACGAGCGCGACGGCGGGGTCAACGGCGTCAAGCTCGTATGGCAGGAATGCGAGACGGAATACAACAACGCGCGCGGCGTGGAGTGCTACGAGCGGCTGAAGAAACAGGGGGACCAGCAGAACGTGCTGTTCGCCCCCGTCTCCACCGGCATCACCTTCGGGGTGTTCGAACGCGTGCCGCAGGACAAGATCCCGCTGTTGTCGATCGGCATCGGCCGTTCGGATACCGCCGACGGGCGCGTCTTCCCCTGGGTCTTCCCCATGATCGCCACCTATTGGTCGCAGGCCTCGGCCATCGTCGGCTACCTCGGTAAGCGTGAGGGCGGCATGGACAAGCTCAAGGGCAAGAAGATCGCCGTGCTCTACCTCGACTTCGCCCCGGGCAAGGAGCCTTTCCCGGTGCTCGACCGCCTGGCGCAGAAGTGGGGCTTCACCACCGAGAAGATCGCCGTGGCCATGCCGGGCAACGAGCAGCAGGCGCAGTGGCTGCAGATCCGGCAGATGCGGCCCGACTACGTGATTCTGCTCACCTACGGCGTGTCGAACCCGACCGCCCTGAAAACCGCGGCGCGCACGGGCTTTCCGGCCGATCGCATCGTGGGCTGGTGGTGGTCCGGGGCCGAGGAGGACGCCATGCCGGCCGGCGATGCCGCCAAGGGCTTCGTGGCCGGGGCGTTCAACCCAGCGGGCACCGACTTCCCCGTCATCCAGGACATCCAGAAGCACGTCTATGCCAAAGGCCAGGGCGACATGCAGGATCCCAAGCGGGTCGGCAGCACCTACTACAACCGTGGCGTGGGCCACGGCATCATCTACGTGGAAGCCTTGAGACTCGCGCAGGAGAAATTCGGCAAGGGCAAGCCGGTGACTGGCGAGCAGATGCGCTGGGCGCTGGAGAACCTCAAGCTCGACGAGAAGCGCCTGGAGGCGATCGGTGCCAAGGGCTTGATGCCGGAGCTGGCGCTGTCCTGCCTCGATCACGAGGGCTCGGGTCGGGTGCGCTTCCAGCAGTGGGATGGCGCGAAGTGGGTGTCGGTTTCCGACTGGATCGAACCGGACCGCGAACTGGTGCGCTCGCTGGTGGAAGAATCGGCGGCGGCCTACGCCAAGGAAAAAGGCATCACGCCGCGTGATTGCAGCAAGGAGCAGTGAGGCATTGGCGGCGGTCCTCGACGGGCCGCCGCGCTCCTTCGGGGAGCTTGGGGACAGGAGAGCCAAGGATGAGGGCTGGGCATGAACGCTGAAGCGCTTCGCGGGGCCGCCGGCGGCGAACCCTATCTCGTCGTCAACAACGTCGAGGTGATCTACGATCACGTGATCCTGGTGCTCAAGGGCGTCTCGCTCGAAGTGCCGCGCGGCGGTGTCGTCGCCCTGCTCGGGGCGAACGGCGCGGGCAAATCGACCACGCTCAAGGCGATTTCCAACCTGCTGCGCGCCGAGCGCGGCGAGGTCACCAAAGGCTCGATCAGTTTCAGAGGGGAGCGCGTCGATGCGCTCTCACCCAACGAACTGGTGCGCCGCGGCGTCATCCAGGTGATGGAAGGGCGGCACTGTTTCGAGCACCTCACCATCGAGGAGAATCTGCTCACCGGCGCCTATACGCGCAAGCTCTCGCGCGCTCAGCTCGCCCAGGCGCTCGAGCGCGTCTATCACTACTTCCCCCGGCTCAAGGAACGGCGCAAGTCGCAGGCGGGGTACACTTCGGGCGGCGAGCAGCAGATGTGCGCCATCGGTCGGGCGCTCATGGCCGCACCCGAGATGATCTTGCTCGACGAACCCTCCATGGGGCTGGCGCCGCAGGTGGTCGAAGAGATCTTCGAGATCGTGCACGAGCTCAACGCCAGGGAGAACGTGAGCTTCCTGCTCGCCGAGCAGAACCCCATGGTCGCGTTGCGCTACGCCAATTTCGGCTACATCCTGGAAAACGGCCGGGTGGTGATGGAGGGCGACGCCCAGGAACTGCGCGAGAACGAGGACGTGAAAGAGTTCTACCTCGGCCTGTCGTCGCAGGGGCGCAAGAGCTTTCGCGAGGTGAAACATTACCGCCGGCGCAAGCGCTGGCTGTCCTGACGGAGAGCAGACATGACTCAGGGGACGACGCAGGCGCTGCGGCGCCGCTACTACGACGAGCGCGAGACCTGGCCACAGGAGCGTCGTGAAGCCGATCTCTTCGCCCGTTTGCCGGCGCAGATCGCATATGCCAAAGAGCGTTCGCCGGCCTACGCCAAACTGCTCGCCGACATCGACCCACGGGAGATCACCTCACGCGCGGCGCTTGCCCGGCTGCCGGTGGTGCGCAAGTCCGAATTGCTGGAGCTGCAAAAGCGCGAGCGGCCGTTTGGCGGCTTTGCTGCTGCTGGGTGGGGGCGGGAAGTGCTGCGTGTGTTTGCTTCCCCTGGTCCGATCTACGAACCCGAAGGCAACCGGCTGGATCATTACCGCATGGCGCGCGCCCTCTTTACCGCCGGTTTCAGCGAAGGAGACTTGGTGCAGAACACCTTCTCTTATCACATGACGCCGGCGGGCAGCATGATGGAGACCGGCGCTCACGCGCTCGGCTGTACCGTCTTCCCGGCCGGAGTCGGGCAGACCGAGCTGCAGGTGCAGGCGATCGCCGATCTAAAACCGAATGCCTACACCGGGACCCCTTCCTTCCTGCGCATCCTGATCCACAAGTGCCGTGAGGCGGGCGTGCCGCTTTCCCTGCGCAAGGCTTTCGTCTCCGGTGAAGCTTTCCCTCCAGCTTTGCAGCGCGAGGTGGCCGAGGCGGGTATCGACGCCTATCAGGGCTACGCTACCGCAGATCTGGGGCTCGTCGCCTACGAGACGCCGGCGCGCGAAGGGCTGGTACTCGACGAGGACGTCATCGTCGAGATCGTGCGTCCGGGCGGCAGCGAACCGGTGCCTGAGGGCGAGGTGGGGGAAGTGGTGGTCACCACCTTCAATCCGGTCTATCCTTTGATCCGCTTCGGCACGGGCGATCTCTCGGCCGTTTTGCCCGGGATTTCGCCCTGTGGGCGCACCAACATGCGTATCCGCGGCTGGCTCGGACGGGCGGATCAGACGACCAAGGTCAAAGGGATGTTCGTGCATCCCTCGCAGGTGCTGACGGTGGTCTCGCGCCACCCCGAAGTGCGGCGCGCCCGGCTGGTGGTCGAGAACCCGAACCTCGCCGACGTCATGACCCTCGAGTGCGAGGTGCAGGGAGGCGACGAAAGCCTGAGCCAGGCGATCGAGACGAGCTTGCGCGAGATCACCAAGCTGCGCGGCCAGGTGCGCTTCGTGCCGCCGGGGAGCCTGCCCAACGACGGCAAGGTGATCGACGATCGGAGAAAATATGACTGAACCGGAGCAACGAACTTTGCCACCCTTGCTCGACGGCGTGACGGTGCTCGACCTCTCGCTGCTGCTGCCCGGGCCGATGGCGGCTTGGCATCTGGCCGAGCTCGGCGCGCGGGTGATCAAGGTCGAGCCGCCCCAGGGGGACGATGCAGCGCGCTTGGGGGTGCGGCGGGAGGGAGACGAGGCATCCTTCTTCTATCGCAGCATCAATGGGCGCAAGGAGATTCACCGCATCGATCTCAAGAGCGAAGAAGGGCGGGCGTGGTTCGCGGCGCGCCTGCGCGAGGCCGACGCGGTGATCGAGGGGTTTCGCCCCGGCGTGCTGGAACGGCTCGGCTGGGGGTTCGAGGCCATGCGGTCGATCAACCCGCGCATCGTGCTGGTGTCCATTTCCGGTTACGGTCAGGATGGGCCGATGGCGCAAGCCGCAGGCCATGACATCAATTACCTGGCGCTTGCCGGCGTGCTCGATCAGACGGGCACGGCCGGCGGCCCTCCTGCGCAGTGCAACCTGCAGATCGCCGATCTGCTGGGCGGGGCGCTGCACGCGGCGCTGGCCGTGGTGGCCGCCGTGCATGCGGCGCGGCGCGACGGGGCTGGCGCGCACGTCGACCTCTCCATGACCGAAGCCTCCTGGGCGCATCTGGTGTTCCCCTTGGCGCAGGCGCTGGTCGAAGGGCGCAGCGAACCGCGCGGCAAGGGGCTGCTCACCGGCGGGGTGCCGTGCTATGCCGTCTACGAGACCGCCGACGGGCGCCATCTCGCCGTCGGGGCGCTCGAAGAGAAATTCTGGGTCCGGCTGTGCGAAGCGATCGGGCGGCCCGAGCTCATCCCTTTTCACCGCGCCGTCGGCGCCGAGGGAGCCAAAGCCAAGGCAGAGCTGGCAGCGGTATTGCGCACCCGTACGCGCGACGAATGGGCGGCGTTCTTCGCGCCGCTCGATTGCTGCGTGACGCCGGTGCTTGCGCCCGAGGAAACGCTCGCGCACCCGCTCTTCCGGCAACGGAATGCGCTGAAGACGGCGGAGGAAGGCGGCCCGTGGCCCCGTTCGCCGCTGCGGGTGCGGCGGAGTTAGGCGTTTTCGTCGCGGCCTTGATCGGGCGCTTGGGCGCTTTTCTGCCGCCGTTTCGCCGCCTTGGGCTGGGGCGAAGACCCTTCCGGGCCCGTGTCCGCGCCGGCCGCGGGCTGCGCGGCGGGATGCCCGGCCGTGGGCGGCGGGGAAGGGGGCTGGGAGAAAGCTTGATGCGCCGCCTGGGCGGCGGTGGCGGTCGCCTCTACCGTCTGCTGCGCCGCCTGCTGCATCGTCTGCCACAGCTGCGCCATCGCTTCGAAGGGGTTGCCCGCTGGGGTGGCGGCCGCTTCTGCCGCCGCCTGGCTTGCCGTGCCCATCTGGGAGAGCGAGAGGATGGCGACCCGCTGCATTTCCAGCGATTGACGCGTCATTTGCAGGGTGCTGAGGTTCATCTGCAGCCACTGCTCCACCGCCTTGAATTCGGCGATACGCCGCTCGACGTCGGCCAGATCCATCGTCGGAAACACCATTCCCGGCAGCGGAACGCCGATGTTGGCACACATCTGCCGCATGAAGGCAAAAGGATCGCTGCCCTCGAAGAAGTTCTGCGTCATGGTCGTCCTCCCGATCGGCGCGGCACTCATGCACCGCTGCTTTGGCATTGTAGCGCGAAGCACCCTTCAGCGCTTGAGGCGCAATGGCATTTCCTCTTCGGGAATGCCCTCGTAGACCTCTTCACCTTCTTCCTCGTCGAAGGCAGAGGGTAACTCACGGCCGAGGTCGAGCACTTCCAGCAACTGCCGGGCGAACCGCCGGGCGGTATTGTTGAGCGGGGTGGGAAGTTGCGCCGGCAGGCGCTTTTGCAGCAGCAGTTTGGTCGCAGATACCGACGGGACGGGGCGCAGGATGCGGCCGAGATAGGGCGCCATCAGCTGTGCCACCGCGCGATCGGCCGCTTCGCGCTGCCAGGCATTGACCGGCCACTGGCTGGGCACGGCATAGGCGCGGGGGAACTGCTCGAGATCGGCGACGACCGTGCGGATGTCTTCGTGCGACTCGCGAAACGGCAGCAGCACGAGATCGGACAGAGCGTAGAGGCGCCGGTCGACGTCGGGACGGTTGCCGCCGCCGTCGATCACGCCGATCCAGTCATCCAGCGGGCGCAGCTTGTCGATGATGCGCTTGAGCGTGTCGAGCGATCGGGCGTCGGCGATGACGTAGCGCCGCCCGCGCGGATCGAGCGGCTGGCGGGTGGTATCGGTGAGCACGCAGGCCGAGCGCCGGCCAAGCAGTCCCAGCCCGTGGCAGAGCAGATGCGAGAGCGTGGTCTTGCCGGTGCCGCCTTTGTTGCCGATGATCGCGATCAGGATCGCCATGACGAAAAAAACCTCGTGGTGGAGGGCAGGCAGCCTTGGTAAGATTATCGGCACGTACGCGCCGAATCTTGAGGAAAATAGCGCCCTCCTACCCCTTCAATTCCAACGCTACACCACCCGGTAAAGCCACAGAGGTCGACGGGTAGCTTGCGGCACGACGCGGGCTTCAGGCACGAGTCCAGGAATGGGAAACTCGTTGCTACAGACGAGCGATCCCGGCGAGAGTTCCGCGCACGCCTTGTGCCACAGGGCGGGCATGGGCACCGGCGAGAGAAAGGCATAGAGCACATCGTATCCTGCCCAAGACAGCGCGAAGGCATCGGCACGCCGCAGGTTCAGGTTGGGCAGGCCGCGGCCGCGCCAGCGCGCGATCAGATGGGGCAGGATCGCCTGCTCGATGCCGGTGAATTCCCCCTGGGGGAAGGCGCGCGCGAGCGCGACGACGACGCGCCCCGTGCCACTGCCCACGTCGAGAAAACGGAAAGGACGATCGGCAGGCAGCAGCGCCGCGAGCGCCTCTATCGTGGCGCGGTGCGACAGAAAGAGCGGTACGCGCGTGCGCACCGGGTTGCCAAAGACGAGGGCGAGCACGACGAAGGCCGCGAGATACCACCCCGGCGCGAGCCCCAGGCCGTGCAGGGCCACGAGGGCCGGGGAAAAGACGAGGTGCAGGACGATCCACCACCAGGGGCTATGCAGCAACGTGGCCATGCCTGCCGCCGCGACCGCCTGCAAGGCAAGGAGCGGCCATGGCCCGGCGACGAGGCCAAGGCGCGCGGCGGCGAAGGCAAGCAACCAACCGATCGACTGGGCTGCTAGCGCGACGAGGAGCGGCGAGCGCAAGAGGCGCAACCTCATATGTTTTACTGTAACTATTCAGGTCATGCAGCCTGATCCGTGGTGTCCTGTTGCATGAAAGAGGGCGCCTCATCGGCAAACAGTTGCTCCATTGCCATGTGCCCCGCCAGGCCCTGCTTGAGCGCTGTCGAGAGGAACTGCGCATTGGGCAGAAGATCTCGGCGCCTTCCCATGAGCGGAAGCAGTCCGAGATCTTCTGCTGGACCTTGTCATGCGCAGGTCACGCTTCCCCTTGGCCCGCCAGCGATGCAGGCGGTTGGAGTTCTGGGTCACTGAGCGAGGTGTTGGGGCAAGGCGATGCAGGGCGGCAGTAAAGCCACTCAGGGTTTCCCCACCCACTGTTCAACGATGCGTTGGTATTCGCCGTTGTGCTTAACGAGATGCAACCACTGGTCGACATAGGCTTTCCACGTGTAGTCATCCCTGGGAAGCAGGAAGGCTTTTTCACTGTATTGCAAAGGTTTGTCGGGATTGATGGCGCATAGTTGAGGATAGTTGCGTCGTTGATAAAGCGCTTCAGAAGCATCGGTGATCATCACGTCGGCTTTGCCTTCGGCAACTTGCTGGAAGATCACCGTGTTGTCAGGGAAGAGTTCTAGTTGCGCCCTAGGCAGTTCGCGACGGACGAAGGCTTCGTTCGTTCCGCCCGGAGGTTCTACCAGACGGACTTCGGGGCGGTTGAGCTGTTCGATGGTTTGAAAGCGCTCGGCATCGGCGCAGCGTACAAAAGGAATCTTGCCATCGACGGTAATGGGGTCGCTGAAGAAGGCCTTTTTCTGCCGTTCAAGCGAAATAGACACGCCACCCACAGCCATATCGCATTTTCCTGCGAGAAAATCTGGCATCAGGGTTTTCCACGTAGTTTTCACCCATTGCACGTTTACGCCTAGGGTTTTGGCAAGCGACTCACCGAGCGCGATGTCGATACCTTCATATCGACCATCTTCGCGAAGAAAGGTGTAAGGTTTGTAATCTCCTGTGGTACAGATCACTAAAGTGCCGCGTTGTTGAACTGCATCGAGCAGCGATTCTGCTGCGGTAGCCGTGCCGACTGCGATGGTGAGCGTCAAAATCGCGGCGAATTTCTTGAATTTCATGTCAACGCCTCCTTCTTAGCGGTGTGGGAAAATGGGCTGTGTCCGCCCTTGATGAGGTGCTGATACAGCAGGCCGACGTAGGTGAGTAGCCGCACCGGGGCCAAAAAAAAGCAAAGTGGGTGTCATTTTATTATTAAACACCGCAAACACCGCAACGCGCTCGTGCTCAGTCTTGGAGGCCATAGTGCTTTTCAAGTACATCAACAGGCGTAGGCGCAACCTCGCCGGCCCGGGCGCGTGCCAGGGCAGTCAGTAGGCGCTGCGCATTTTTTGGCGAGCGCAGCAGATGTGCCGTCTCCATCAGACTTTGCAACTCATCGGCGGCAATCATGGCCACGGCACCCCCTGAGCGGCGGCGCACCACAATGACCTCACGGTCATTGACCGCACGATCCATGAGCGTCTTGAGCTGCTCGCGGGCTTGGCTGTAGGTGGTTTCGATGGTCATGGTGCCCCCCTTTTAATTGGACAGACTCATTGTACAACGATGACCCAACAAATGCTCGCTGACACAATCGAACTCTGGCCGACCGAGCGCCTGATCCTGTACAGCCGCAACCCCAGGAAGAACGACCACGCCGTCGACCAGATTGCAATAAGTGGGTATCCCTTTGTCTTTCGACATCCAGCGCGCACAACTCCGTGAAGGCCTTGATCAGGTAGGGCACTTCCGCGAGGCCGAAGCCGAGCAGGTCCATGTCGCGCGTCGGGCGCTGCGGCACATCGAACCACAGGTCGAACAGCAGTGCGCCCTTGAGAAGAAAATGCTCTGCATGCCTCGAAATGCTCAAGCGGTACAGCAGCCGCTCCAGCGCATAGCGGGTGAGCACCAGCGTGAAGTCCCGCTTTTCGGCGCCCCCAGTGTCAGAATAGTTGGAACCTGAACTGTGTTTAGAATCCTCAACCCCCGAGGGGCAGAGAAGGGGTTCCGATGAAGTACGCTGAAGAACGTCGAGAAGCGATCCTGCGCAAGCTGTTGCCGCCTGAGAATCGGCCCGTGGCCGAGGTCGCCGCTGAGGAAGACCTCTCGGCACCGACCCTGTACGAGTGGCGCAAACAGGCCCGCGGGAAGGGGCGTCTGTTGCCCGACCACGGTCGGGAGCCGGAAGGCTGGACATCGCGTGACAAGTTCAGTGCGGTAGTCGAGACTGCCGCGCTCAGCGAGA
>JACRJA010000063.1 GCA_016235745.1 Rhodocyclales bacterium
ACACAGATATCCATCCCCGTAAGCGAAGGGCGGCTCGCGCTCGGCACCTGGCAGGGGGTTTATCTGTGGGAGCACCGTCATCGCGGCGGAGCGCGCCGTATTGTCGTGCACATCGGCGCGTGAGCGCGGCGCCGAAAATCGCGCCGTACGGCTCCTGGTCCTCGCCGATCACCGCGGAACAGATTGCCACGGGCTCGATCGGCCTCGGCCAGATCGCGCTCGATGCGCGGGATATTTACTGGAGCGAGATGCGCCCGGCGGAGGCCGGACGCCATGCCATCGTGCGGCTCCGCGAAGACGTGACGGAGGATGTCCTGCCCGCGCCGTTCAGCGCCCGGTCCCGGGCGCATGAATACGGCGGCGGCGCATTTACCGTCGATAACGGTGTGATTTATTTCTGTAACGACAGCGATCAGCGCCTGTATCGTCTCGCGCCGGGAGGGACACCGCATCCGATCACCCCGGAATCCAACCGGCGTTATGCCGACGCGGCAATCGACCTGCAGCGTCAGCGCATCGTATGCGTGTGCGAAAATCACCGCGCCAGCGGCGAGCCGGTCAATACGATCGTGGCCGTTAATCTCGATGGCCGCGGCGAGCCCGTCAGCCTGGTTTCGGGGCATGACTTCTACGCCTTCCCGCGTCTGAGCCCGGATGGCGCGCATCTGGCATGGCTGGCATGGAACCATCCGGACATGCCGTGGGACGGCACCGAATTATGGCTGGCGGGTGTCGCGTCGAATGGGTCACTCAGCAACCAGCGTCGTGTCGCCGGGAGCCGGGACGAATCGGTTTTTCAGCCGGCCTTCGCGCCGGACGGCACGCTTTATTTTGTTTCCGACCGCAGCCGCTGGTGGAATCTGTACCGCTTCCGTTCCGGACGGACAGAGGCCCTGGCGCCGATGGCAGCGGAATTCGGCCAGCCACAATGGATATTCGGCATGTCCACCTATGCCTTTGCTTCGGAGCGGCGCATCGTGTGCGCGTTCAACCGCGAGGCGACATGGCGCCTGGCGCTGCTCGATACCGAGACGCGCCGGATGGATGTCATCGAAACGCCGTTTACCGGCATCGGCGGTGTCGCGACGGATCACGGCCAGGCCGTTTTCGTCGCGGCCTCGCCCACGATGCCGCCCGCCGTGGTGCGCCTCGATCTCACGACCCGCCGGTATGAAATCCTGCGTTCATCGAGCACCGCGGCGCCCGATGCGGGCTATCTCGCGGCACCGCAGGCACTGACTTATCCGAGCTCCGAGGGAGAGCAGGCGCATGCGTTTTATTATCCGCCCGCGAACTGCGATTTCCGCGCGCCGGCCGGCGCGAAGCCGCCGCTGCTGGTGCTGAGTCACGGCGGGCCGACGTCGGCCACGTCGAGCGCGCTCAATCTCAAGCTTCAGTACTGGACCAGCCGCGGGTTTGCCGTGCTCGACGTGAACTACCGCGGATCCACGGGCTACGGCCGCGACTATCGTCTGAAGCTGGAGGGGCAGTGGGGCGTCGCCGACGTGGAGGATTGCCTGGCGGGTGCGCGCTATCTC